>JAZRVG010000094.1:0-4901 GCA_045599025.1 Christensenellaceae bacterium
GCTGACGGTTGCAACTGCCCAAACGGGAACAACGCCGAAAATTTCATAACTTATAACGTTATTAAATCTTTCTAAAATCTCGTTATCTTCCGAAGTCCTTTTAGACGGGGTAGGTTCGGTTATTTCTTCCAAAAAGTAAACTTCACAAGTATTGGAACCCTCATATATATAATCGCTGTCATAATCTGCTAAAAACTGGTAACCATAACTTGAAGAAAACCCGTTCATATTAACAATTATTCCGTCACTTAAAAAAGTTAAATAATTGCTTTTAAATTGAAATTGTTGAGAATTTGCGATTATCCACAATTCAAGAAAATCTTCAACTGGATGAACAACAAAAACAGAATTACCGCTAAACCGAAATTTTATCGCATCAACACCAAGCAAAGTTGTATCAAATTTCATAAAGATATTTTTATCCGATAAATCGTCGCCGGGTTGAACTTCCACAAGGTCGTAACCGTCAAGCGATTGCGGAAGTTCCGTTTCCGCAAAGACTTGTCGTGTTGGTAACAACGTTGAAAACAACGTCAACGTTAAAACTGCGATTAAAAATAAAATTTTTTTGAAAATTTTCATATTAACCTTTTAACTTCCTTATAACTTTTACTAAAATAACAATTATCAACGCAAATAACAACACTCCAATCGTGTAGTATAAAAACGTTCCTACGTTACTTAAAAACTCAATCTTGTTTTGATATTCGTTACACAAAAATCTACCGATTATGCAAACGACTAACGCACATATAACTTCAATCATAACTACTCCTTTTTAAATGTTCTATAAATTATAACGAACACAACAATTCCAGCAACTATAAGCAAGGCTATGAGCCATAACGGTAACCCCGGTTCGTACGGTGGAGTTATGGGCGAAACAATATCAATAGGACTTGAAACAACCGGAACAACGAAATCAACGTCGTTTTTTCTAAACGTTAACGAAATTACGTCAAAATTCAAAAAAACGTTTTCTTCTGCGTAGTAACCCGTTTCAACGTCGGCAAAATGTTTATCTAACTTTTCGGCAACGTAATCAGTCACCGCAAATCTAAATAAATAAGTTGAACGGTTCTCTCGTTGTTCATCGGAAAAATAGTTGTATAATTCGTTACCGTATGAACTGTCAACAAGCAAGTCGGTAACGCTTTTTATAGTTTCGTTTGCAAAATCTGTTGTTTTTAGTTTTTTTATTGAAACGTTATCTTTTATACTTTGTTCTTCCGGCCAGTTAAAACCGTAATCCCATAATTTTTGTAACCAGTTATGATTATCGGAATAACTGTCCAAATTGAATAAGTCGTCTTTGCTTATTTCTTGAACGTTATAACCGGGCTTTCTTCCCGTTCCGACGTTCTCGTTAAATAAATGAGTTGAAAAATTTCTTCCGGCAACGTTTAAATAACCGTTAACGTCGTTTTTATTTCGGAAACTGTAAATGTAATCAAGCATTTCCGAAGTAGATATTATGTTTTTATTTTTCTCTTTAAAGAAAATGTAAGAGTATCTATCTATTTGCTTGTCAACGGTATCTCCAACGTCGCCAACGTTGTAACCGAAAGAATAGTGAATACGTGGTAAAACGGCACTACCGCCAACTTCGGCAACTACGGAGAACGACGGTGCGTTGATTGAATTAGTCGGGGTTAACGTCACGTCGCAAAAATCTAAACATTTTTGTTTGTAGTTTCCGGTAAGTTTATTTATATATTCGTTATAAATTACAATAACCGGTTCGGTACGGTATTCGTACCACTCGGCTTTTATTTTTTGTAATTCGCCGTAACGGTTTATATAATCGTTTGGAACGGAAAAATAAACACTGTTTACTTGGTTTTGGTGATTTACGCCGGCGGAAGAAGTGTCCGTTCTGTAATATACCGGGTGTACTTCAATATCTACCGTTTCTAAAATATCTTGACGGAGTTCTTCGCCGTTCCCGGTGTATATGTAAGTTTTGCCGACTGTGTAGTCCGTTGCTAAATTTTCGCCTTGCGTAAGTAATTGTAAACTTGCTACTTTGTATTTTCGTTCCGCAACGTCGTCGCCAAATTTAGCATTTTTAACGTCTAAACTAAACTTGTACACGCTACCGTCGGCGGTCTTGCTAACGAAAGTTAACGCAACGTTTTTGTAAACGTCGTTGCCAAACGCTATGTTTAAGCAGTTTGCGTTCTTGTTTTCCGAAAATGTTAAACCGTTAGCATATACGTAAGTATATATTGCAAAACTGTTTTTGCCGTAGTCCTTTTCCGAAAAGGAAATAATCGTAGGCGTAGTTGCCGTTGCGACTATATCGGAATAATCAATAGTTGAAATTTCATCTTCCAACGTCGTTGACGTTCCGGCAAAAGCGGTTAACGGTTGCAAGGAAAAAAGCAACGAAAATATTAAAATCGTTAAAAATTTAATTATCTTTTTCATTTCCGCTCTCCGTTATCACTGTAATTTGCGGTTTAACGTATTTCTTCATAACTGCTCCTTAATAATTCTTTGTCCAGTTGCTTTCCTTGTCCATAGCGTCAATCTGGCGTGGTGGATAAGCGGTCGGGTCATCCCAAGGAAAGTCTGCAATTCCCGTCATACCCGTATAAAGTTCGTCCGCATAAAGATTTGTTGTGTATTTTAAATCTTTTTCTTTTTTCCCGAATACGCAACTTATAGTCGCTAAATGCTCGCCTTGTTCCAACTTACCGTAAATAATTTCTTGCTTAAATTTAGTGACGTAAACGCCGTCTTTTTTAACGCAAGACTTAACGTTAAGTTTCGTTTTTTTATCGTTGCAAGTAACGTATATCGCCGTAGGCTTTTTAGTGGAATTGACGTAACCGTCTATTGTAGGGTAGTAAAAAGTATCTTCTTTATGAACGATTGTAAAAGTAAACTTACCGTCGTACACTTCCGTTTCTTCTTTACAAGAACACCCGGAGAACGTTGCCAACGTTAACGTTACCAGCAAAAAGATTTGAATTATTTTTTTTAAAATTTTCATATTTACTCCGAAACGTCAACGTAAACGTCGTAAAAATAAATATCGTTTCCTTTAATTCTTGCAAGTGCTAAATGTTTACCGTAGTCTTGTCCAGTTACGGGAATAACGTTATTTTGAATTATTCTCTTTGTAGAGTTAAGAAAAATCGTTCCCGTTAAATCCATTTCCACAAGAGGAACACCGCTCGTGTTTACAAAAACTTGTTCAAAACCGCCTAAAATATCTAAATAATCTTGATAAGTTCCGGCATAACCTAAATTGTAGTTAGCAAGTACCAAATGAGCAACGGAACGTGAAACGCAAGAATTTATAAGCGAAACTTTATCGCCGGTCTTATAGTACGTATAAGCAGTTAAGGGGTAAGCAAATAATTTTTTTAATTCTTCAACGCTGTAATCGTTTTCGTTTATAGTGTAAGAACCGTATACTATTGCTTGTCCGTTCGTGAAATTTGGAACTAAATAACCGGGAGTTTGATAATTAGAAGTGTATTCAATATAGTCGTATTTGTACTCAACTTTACCAGCCTTAATGTACGGCTTTTTTATCATAATTCCGAACGTTGTATTTTCGGTAAAAGAATTAAAAAACTCTTCGTATAAAACCGCTCCGAAACGTAAACCGTAACTGCCGTCGCCAGTTACTCGTAAATACGCACCGTTTTGAAGTAAAAACAAACAATCGTCATTTATAGTTTCCGAAACGGAAATAGTTTTGTTGTTTGGAGAAACTGCGTCCGTTGTGTCGCCGGTTATTAACGTTCCCGGAAAAGTTATTATTTGTTTTTGTGCCGTTCCGGTGCTTGCTTGCGTGCATCCAAAAAGGAACATTGTTGCGGTAAGACCTAAAATTGAGAATATTTTTAATAATTTTTTCATAATTGCCACCTTTTGCGGAGTTGCACCGCCGAACTCTTAAAGTGATATAAAAGCGGAAAAAATTTCCGCCTTTAATTTTTATTTTGCGGTATCTTTCGCATATTTGAGTGCGATTTGAGAAATGAAACCTTTCATATTACCACCAACACCGGCTTTAATTTCAACTTCTTCTTCGCCGTAGTAGTCTGCGGACGGCTTAATTTGAACTTTTACAAGTTCAACGTCGTCTTCACTCTTACCTTCTACGAAAGTAATTTCAAGTTCCGTTGCGTTATCTGCAACAAACTCCGAAGAACCGATAAACTTTTTGTCCTTGTCAAAATAAATAACTTGATATTCAATCGTGTTATCTTCGGCAAGTTCAATCTTTAAATCGGCAGATTTGTAAAATTTCTTCGTACGAATAGCGGAAGACGAATAAACTTTTGCTCCGTTTTCGTTAAATGCACCGATTTCCCAAGCGGTAGTTGATTTAGCAACTTCTTTGTACGGTTTGCCGGCAAAAATGCAAGCAACCAAAATTCCTATAACCACAAGAGCGGTTATAAAGAGTGCGGTTAAAACTTTTATTTTTTGTCTTAACATATATTTGCTCCTTTCGTTTAAAGCCCGTCGGCTATAATTTAACGCTCTTAATGGCGTTGGAAGTGCCGTTTTTTACAAGAACGAACCTAAAAACTTGTGTACGCCATACATAACTTAATCATATTGCAATTCCCTACGTTTTGAGTTATAATTAAAGTTGACAAAAAAATTTATAAATAAAACAAAGCGAGGGAACACAATATGAAAATCTTAAATGCGGAGTGAGAATCTAAGAGATAAACTCTTTCCCCTTAATGCAATACGGCGGAAACGCTGTATTGCACATAAAAAGGAATGAAATTAAAATGAATTCCTACGAACTCACTTTAATGTGCGTGTGAGAAACACGCTGGTAGTGCCGTTTTTAACAAGAACGAACCTAAAAACTTGTGTACGCCATACATAACTTAATCATATTGCAATTCCCTACGTTTTGAGTT
>JAZRVG010000095.1:0-2654 GCA_045599025.1 Christensenellaceae bacterium
TTCAACTTCTCTATGATAAATTTTTTCGTCTTGTTCGTTATAGTCGGGTGCTCCTTCTACCGCCCAACCACGTGAACCGCAAAATATTACGTTGCCTATTTTAACACTGTCGTTTTGCAAAGCGTAAATATTCTTCGGTAAGGCGTTTCTTACCTTCGTTATTCCGTTCCACCAGTAATCGTGATTACCACGAATTATAATTTTCGTCCCCTTTTGTTTATTGATATACTCTATATCGTTTACTGCGGTTTCAAGTTTCATAGCCCAACTTATATCTCCGCATATCAAAACTATATCTTCGTCACTTACTTTTTCGTTCCAAGAAAGAGAAATTTTATCTAAATAATCGTTCCAACTTGCACCGAAAATATCCATAGGTTTTTCGCCTGATAACGATAAATGCAAGTCACTTATAGCAAATACTTTCATTAAACTTCCCCCTTTTTATTAGATTTTATCACAAATTTTTAATAATGGCAATAAAATAAAAGCCCGTTGATTAAAAACGGGCTTTAATAAAGTTATTTTATTGTTGAGCAGTTTCGCCGTCGGGGAAAAGCGGTAACTCAAAAAATCCCGAACATACTTCTTGCGTATATTCTTGGCAAGGTGGCATCGTTGCGTAGCCGTAACTTGGAATTAACAATTCTACCGACATTACTACCTTTAATACGGAAGTTGTACAACAATCTACCGTAAACGTATTAAGCCCCGTATACGTTCCTTGCGGTGCTACTATTGATACTACCGCTTCTATGTTATACGGCATAATTGAAGGCGTGGGAATATACAGAATTACGTCTTGTGAAAGCGTAACGTTTGCTATTCCTTTACCTTGAACGTTGTTTGCGTCCGTATATAATACTTCTACGGGTACGGTATAAGTTATTTGTACCCTACTTAAATTTTGTCTATCTTGCAACGGGTCAACTTGTAGTGCCGTTATTCTTGCACTCGTATCAACGCTCCTTGCACTTACGAAAGTTAAAGGATATGTAGGATTTGCAGGCGTTGGATTGGTTATAACAAGCGTTAACCCGTCTTCTTGCGATTGTTTCATACACGCATCAAATACTTTTTTTGCTTGAATACATACTCTTTCACATAATCCGTTTAAAGGATTGCCAGTTATACGACCGGGACAGCGGTCTTGGTTACAATTAGAAAAAAATGACATATTTTACCTCCATTTAAGACAATGCGATTATTTATTCCGCCGTCTTTACCTTTCATTTTAATATATGCAAGTTTTTCTAAAACTGTTTATAAAATTAAAAAACCTTTCGCTTTTTAGCAAAAGGTCTTTATTTTTTAACCTAACATAATAGGCAACTTATTTTGTTTGTTTCTGTAAATATACTGTTCTACGTTTACGGTAACGTTTATATAATCACTTTCGCCTTGTCTTGCAACTTTAAACACGATTTCGTCACCTATTTCAACTTCCGCCTCGTCAAGATAATTTACAAGTAACGCTACGGGCGAATTTCCGTTGATATCGTATCTGTTTGGAACGGTAAATACCGAATTACTTCCTACTTTTACTGAAATAATAACGTCGTACGGTCTTAAACCGCATTCGTAGTAGTGTTTACCTACGTTACTTACCGCAACGGTAGTTGAAAGCATTGATACGGCATAGTCGTAAATAGATAAGTCGTTTCCGTCAAACAAATTCAAACCGTAGTTTACGGCAATTTTTGCCCTTCCTTCAACGTAACCGTAGTTAGTAGCAGAATATGTCGTGTAAAGTTCGTTTGCATATTTGAAAGCCGTATTTACGGGAATAGCAAAGTTCAAACCTTCAACCGAACCCGAATAACCTGCGTTTACTACGCCAACGAGTGAACCACTGTTATCAAAAAGTCCACCGCCCGAATTTCCGCCGTTAATCGCACAATCCGTTTGTATTAAATACATAGGATTTTTAAAACCGTTTATTTGAATTTCTCTATCGGTAGCACTAATTATGCCTTGCGTTACCGTTCCACCTAACGTTCCAAGCGGATTACCTATTGCATAAACGCTTTCGCCGACTTTTAAAGGTTTAACGTTTTCGCCCGTCCCTTCAACGTTACGAACGGGAGCAACTACTATTTTTAAAGTTTTTCCACCCTTTTCGTATTCGTGTTCATTCTCCGTTTTTACGTATCCGTTATCTTCGGGAACGAATACGATAACCGCTATATCGCTTTCTTTATCGCCACCGATTAAAAAAGTTTGAAAACTGTTGCCGTAAATGTCTTTTATAAGATAATTATCGGTATCTTCCAAAACGTGTTGACAAGTGATTAAAGTATAACAAGTTTTACCGCTTTCGTTAACGTAACTGCCGTAAACCGTTCCACTTCCGCAACTTACGCTTTTATTTCCCGTTTGTTGACCGTAAACTTCGTAAACGGAAGGTCTTGTTGCGTCAAGCATTTCTACCAAAGAGCCGTAAACTGCTCCGCTTGAATAAGTTATATTCAAATTATTAACATATTGCGTAGTGTTACCACCGATATATCCCGTAGTTACCGTACAACCTTGTAATGCGAATAACGATACGAATATTAGTGAAAGTATTGTAATTATTTTTGATTTTAATTTCATATACATTATTTCTCCATAATTTTATATGTAATATTTTACCACAATTTTCATTTTTTTAC
>JAZRVG010000096.1:0-6226 GCA_045599025.1 Christensenellaceae bacterium
AAAACTCCGCCTATGCTATATTAAATTTAGAATAATTTTTTCAAATTAGTCTTCGGTATATTCAACGTCATCACCGATAGATATACCGTCAATTACGATATCAAAGTAAGGAGCAGAACGTAAACCGCTTTCATTGAAGTAAGTTACTCCGCCTTCAGTTTTAATTACGTTAGTTTCGCCAGCGTAATCACCAAGGTCAATAACGTCTGCATTGTAAGCGGTAAGGTGACCACTTTCGTCTTTGGTAATATTTAATGCTCTCCAATAAGCAGGAGTACGATCTTTCTCTGGAATACTTGCTTCACTAACTTCGTGTGCCTTTTCGTTGTTAACGGTGAATTTAGAGCAATCAAATACTTTTAAAGTACCGTTAAGAAGTTGTGCTTTAACTTCGTCAAGTTTTGCTTGCGTACCGTTTGCGGCAGCAGCACCGAGAGCGGTAACTTCAACAGAACCTGTTGAAATAGTTCCAACGTAATCTTTTGGAAGTTCAACGTTTTCTTTCATAACGCTGTCAAGCATAAGTTCAAAATACGGTTGCCAGTTGATTTTAGATGCGATAACGAAAGTAGTTTCGCTTGAAACACCGTTATAGAATACGTTAGGAATATTGTGTTCTTTACAAGCGGTGGGAACGCCCATTGAATCTGCGTGGCCGGAAATAAGTTTGCAACCGCTTTGGATAAGTGCTTCGGCAGTTAATTTTTCACCTTTTTCACTATACCAACTGTAAGTATATCTAACTTCCATAGTAACGTTTGGAACGATAGATTTTGCACCGAGATAGAAAGAAGTATAACCGGAAATAACTTCGGCATACGGGTGAGCACCAACGTAACCCATTTTAGCGTTTTCGTTGGAAACGTTGCCGTTTTCGTCGCCGTATAATTCTTTAAGTTTTAAACCTGCTGCAACACCTGCTAAATATCTACCTTCGTAAATTGATGCGAAAGCATTGTGGAAGTTTGCGGGAGTATCGTTTGTAGCGTTGTCATCTAACGATAACGAAGCACCTGTACCGGTTGCGTGGCAGAATTGAACGTTAGAGAATTGTTTAGCAGCCTTAATCATATTTGCTTCGTGACCGAACGAATCAGCAAATACTGCTTTATAACCTGCATCGGCAAAAGTTGCTGCTTGGTTATAACAATCGTCGCCTTCTTCGGGAATATCGGTTACAACTGTGTATTGTTTTTTGGAAAGACCTTTTTTCTCACATGCAGCCTTAAAAGCATTGATAAAGTTTGCGTCGTAAGAAGAGTTGTCACCGTGTAAACAAATAAGTGCGGCAATTTTTTCTTCTTTTTCTCCACAACCTGCAAAAGCACACATTGTGCCTACGGCTAATATTGCAGAAAGCAATAAAGTTAAAAGTTTCTTCATATAAAACCTCCTTCACCTCTCGGTGATTTAAAATATTTCACCACTTTAGTGGCTTTTTACTTTACAAATTCTATCTTGCCGTCTTCCATATTACCTATTCTTGCAAGGGAGTAAACGTCGTAACCTAAATCAACTAACTTTTGATACCCGCCTTGAAAGGTTTTTTCAACTGCACAAGATATTCCCAAAACTTGTCCGCCCGCTTGATTTACTATATCTATTAAGCCTAAACATGCGTGACCGTTTGCAAGAAAATCGTCAACTATTAAAACTTTATCTTCTTTTCCCAAATATTCTTTGGAAACTATTATTTTATTTTCGCATTTGTGAGTAAATGAAAAAACTGTTGAGCTATATACGTCGTTAGATATGTTTAACGATTGTTTTTTCTTTGCTACAACAAGTTTTGAATTAAATTGTTGTGCAACCAAACATGCTAAACTTATTCCCGAGGCCTCAACAGTTAGAATTTTATTTATTCCTTTATTTTTATAGTGTTCAAATACTTCCTTACTTAATTCGGTTAAAAAGGTAACGTCAATTTGGTGATTTAAAAATCCGTCAACCTTTAAAATACCACCTTCTAAAATTTTACCTTCTTTTAAAATCTTTTGTTCAAGTAATCTCATATTTCACCTTTATTAAAACAACAAAAAAACAAGTTAAAAAATAACTTGTTTGCCAATAATTCCTATAACCAAAAACAAACACAAATTGCTTTGTGGTTACAAGGTATCCAATAGTCGCAACTTATCGGCGTTACGGTAGAAACTTACGGACCTTTTATCCGTAGATATATTGGCAATATTCACTTTTGATTTGATTATAACCCATATTTAAAAATAAGTCAAACGAAATAACGCAAGAAAAAAATATTTTTTCAAGTGTTTTTATTTAAGAAAAAAATGCCAACCGAATTTTTACGGTTGGCATTTGTGTTATAAAATTATTCTTCTTTCTATCAAAATAAAATATTAAATTAACAAGTATATTTACTTTTAATCCGTTCTTAAATTATAAATCTTTACTTATAAATCCTTTATTTCTTAACCAGTTTATTGACATTTCAAACCATACTTCAACGTCCGAATTTATATAATCTTCTACCGTTGAATCTAAAACTCTTCCAAGCGGTGTTGCCGTTTCGTTATTTGCAAGCCCTAAACCGTGGTGTCCGTTTTCAAAAGCGTGGAATTCAAACGGAACGCCGTTTTTTCTACATGCTAACGCAAATAACATTGAGTTTTCACTCGGTACTAAATCGTCGTTAACCGTAGTCCATATAAATGCCGGCGAAGTATTTTTTGTTACTTGCTTTTCAAGTGAAACTTTTTCATATAAGTCTTTATTGTTTCCCGTTAAATTTTCTATACTTCCTACGTGTGCGTATTCGTATGAAGAAATTACGGGATAGCCTAAAACGATTGCGTCAGGCCTACAATATTTACTGTTTTCGCCTAAAACGTCTTTTAATACTTGTTCCCCGAATAAAGTTCCCGTCATAGCGGTTAAGTGTCCGCCCGCCGAAAATCCGCAAACTGCAATACGGTCTTTATCAAGACCTAACTTTTCGGCGTTTATTTTCAAGTATGCAACCGCCATACAACCTTCTATAAGTTGAGTTGGATAAACGTGTGGTGCACAAGAATATTCCAACGTGAAAACGTTATAACCTTTTCCCATATAGGCAAGGGCTATCGGCTCGCCTTCTCTTTCGCAAATTCCCGAATATCCTCCGCCTGCTATAACTATCATAGCCGGTCTTACTCTCGTTGAGTAATACTTTGAAAAACTGTGAACGTATAAATTTAAATATCCCTTTTCGTCACTTTTTCTTTTTACGTTAAAAAATTCGTATAAATCAATTTTTTCTGCTTGCATAATATCTTCCTTCTTGTAAAATTCTTATTACGAATATTATTTTTCTATTTATTATATAGCATAATAACAGTATTTTCAACACTTTTTTCATATTTGCTAAATAATGACAAGTTTTTGATTAAAAAAGAGAGAAAGTACGAACAAAATACTTTCTCTTTTATTATTATTCTTTTATTTTTATTATTTATTTTTTACTATCTGCTTTCTTGACAGTATTTTTAGTCTTTATGTTCAAATCTTTCGCAACAGTCGTCTTTCTTTTCGGCGGGTTCTGGCTTTTTACCTTGTTTGGTTACACTTCCTACGCCTACCGTTTCGCTAAACAAAACGTCGTTTTTAACGGAATTTACAACGTCCGTCGGAATAATGATTTTAGATGCTTGACCGTCGGCAACTTTCATTAAAGCGTCATAACGTTTAAGTTCAAGTACCGATGCGGTAGGATTAACTTCCATTAAGGCTCTTAAACCGTCTGCTTCCGCCTGTTTTTGAAGTAAAATTGCTTTTGCTTCACCTTCGGCTCTTGCAATTCTTGAATCTCTTTCACCTTCGGCGGCTAAAATTGCGGCTTGCTTATCGCCTTCCGCTCTCATAATTACCGCTGCTTTGTGACCTTCGGCTTGAAGTAAAGTTTCACGTCTGTCACGTTCTGCTTTCATTTGTTTTTCCATTGCGTCACGAATTTCTTTCGGCGGTATAATGTTTTTAAGTTCAACACGGGTTACTCTTATACCCCATTCGTCCGTTGCCTTATCAATAATCTCCGTCATTTTGGCGTTGATTACGTCACGAGAAGTCAACGTTCCGTCAAGGTCAAGTTCACCTACGATATTACGTAAGGTGGTTGCCGTTAAATTTTCTAATGCAGATATAGGATTTACTGCTCCGTAAGCGTATAATTTAGCGTCAAATATTCTAAAATAAACAACGGAGTCTATTTGCATTGTAACGTTATCTTTTGTAATAACCGGTTGTGGTGGAGCATCAATAATTTGTTCCATCATAGTAAGTTTTTTTGTGGTTTTTTCAAAGAACGGAATAAGCAAGTGAATACCTGCATTTAAAGTTCTGTTGTACTTTCCAAGTCTTTCAACAACGTACTCGTGTGCTTGCGGTACGATACGAATTGAGCATAATAAAACTATAAGAACTATTATGCATACTATAATTATCGGTAAATATTCCATAACGTCTCCTTTTTATATTTATTATTTTACCTTTATTTATTATAAACTATAACCGTTTTATTGTCAACAGTTTGTATTTTTAGATGTCTTCATCTTCGTATTCTTCAATATCTGTAAGTTTTACGGAAGATTTTAAAACGTAAGTATCTAAAATATTTGCTAAAAAATAAAATGCCGGAATAGTTAAAAACGTCCACCACCAAGGGTGCCATAAGTTACACGTTATTCCTACAAAAACGTAAACCGCAACTACTAAAAGCGGATAAGCAAATTCGCTTATGCGTTTTTTATAAACCGATTCTATACCGCTGTTTATAATAGGAATAAACAAGAATAATATCCAAGCAGTTCCCCAAACACCGTAATATAACCCTAAAAGAAAAAACATAATGGTTATTAAAGTTGCAACTAACGCATCTATTTTAATTTTAACCTTTCTATATATTGAAACTTCTTCTTTTGAACCGTCTTTATTTATAAATTCAACTTTGCCGTTTTTTACGGAAACCGTTTGACCTTCGTCATCGGTTAAATTTACACCTTCCGTACGGGCTTGTTGTTTATAGTTTAAAACTTCGTCGGTAGAAACGCCGTAAAGGTTTGCCAAACTTATAACGTTCTCAATTTCGGGATATTCTTCTCCGTTTTCCCACTCTTCTATATCGTCAACCGATACGTCAATTTTTTTAGCAAGTTCTTCTACCGAATAACCGTTTTCTTCCCTTAAACTTTTTAATTTTAAAGCAATTTTTGCGTTCATATATTCCCTTATAAATTATCTTTTATTTTGTTGATAATTTCTTTATATTCTTCTTCCGTTAAGTATTTTCTGTTAGGATTCATTTCAAAAGTAGAACCCCACTCAAAATCGTCGCTTTTATATTTTGGAACTAAATGAAAATGCAAGTGACAACCCGTATCTCCGTATGCTCCGTAGTTGATTTTATCGGGAGAAAACGCCCTATGGAGTGCTTTTGCCACTCTATTCACGTCTTCAAAGAATAAATTTCTTTCTTCTTCCGATATATTTACTATTTCACTAACGTGGTCTTTATACGCAACGATACAACGACCTATATGGCTTTGTTCTTTAAACAAAACGAGCGTGCTAACCTTTAAATCGCAAACGTAAATACCAAACTTTTCAAGCAATTCTCCACGCATACAATAACCGCAATTACAATTTTTTTCCATATCTAACTCCTTATATGTTTCTTATTTATAACCCCGTTATAAATTTATATAATAATTTTTTCTTCTGTAAATTTCAAATATCCCCTCATTGATTTTACCGTATTACTTATTTTTTAAAACGAGTGAATCAATAGAAACTTTTACCGCACTCGCATTTTTAACGAAAACACTCAAATACCGCTTAATACCGTCAATATTATAGGTTATATACAGCTTTCTCGTATCGGTAAAGTAAATGACGTCCGAAGAAATTGAAGATTTTCTATTATAATATTCCCCACGTTCATGTGTAGAAACGTATTCTATATCAGCAATAAATATTTTCTTTTTATAAAATAAATAATTAACAATTAAACTATCGTTTTCAAGTATAATTGCATTTTTAGGAATAAGCAAAAAATATAAACCAAAGAGCAAATCTATTACACCCAAAATGAGTGCAACTATAAATTTTGCGTCAATTTCCACTTTAAAACATATACAAACAAACGCCATTAAAAGACTTATAAGTAGTGGAAAAATGCATATTATTTTATTTCTTTCTGCTATTACCATTTTAACTCCTTTAAATATTGTTAAGA
>JAZRVG010000097.1:0-10515 GCA_045599025.1 Christensenellaceae bacterium
AATTTTTTTAAAAATTTTTTTAAAATAAATTTTGAATATTTATAATATTCAATAGAATCTTACACAAAAAAAACCTGGATTAAAAATTCCAAGTTTTTTTGTTTAGAAGTAAAATTCTAAAATGCTTTTTTAAATTAAAAAATAATTTCAATGATAAAAAACTATTAGTGCTTTTCCTTTTTTATATATTCTTTTAATTTTCCGTAAAGTTCCCCTGCTCCTAAAACTACGATATTTTGTGCGTTTTGGTTACTTGATAGATTTATCAAAACGTGAAAATCTTCGTAATAATCGCAATTTATCTCTTTTGCAAGCCTATTTGAAGAACCTTCGTAAAAATATTCTTCACGAGCGGAAAACGTCTTATATAACGCTAAATTTTCTCCTTTTAATACGTTAACGAATTCGCTAAATAAGTTTTTTGTTCTTGTATAAGTGTGCGGTTCAAAAATTAAAAAATAATCGTTTTTAAAAACTTCTTTTACGGTTTCTATTACCGCTTTTATTTCATTTGGATGATGAGAATAGTCGGCGTATATTTTTTTGTTTTTTATATTTCCCAAATATTCAAATCTTCTTTCAACGTTAGTAAATTCTTCTATATATTTAATAAAATCGTTTACTTTAAAACCGAAAACACCGTTTAAAACGGCTATAACCGATAAAGCATTGTAAATATTATGTTTTCCTAAAATGCTTAAATTTACTCTTGAATTTTTCTTTCCGTTTACTATAAGAGTAAAAGAATATTTTCCGTTATCACTTTTTAAATCTTTTCCAAAATAATTTGATTTTTCGTTAAAACCATAGGTTATAAGATTATTTGATTTATAATTTTTTAAAATATTATCGTCTAAACATATTACTTTTTGCGTTGCTCTGTTTAAAAAATTTTCATAAGAACCGTAAAGTTCTTTATCACTGCCGTATGCGTCCAAATGGTCGGGGTCGGTATTTAAAACGACGGAAACGTAAGGCGTTATAAAGTTTATGTTTTTCTTATATTCGCAAACTTCAAATGCTCCGTATTTATTTTCGCCAAATAATAAATTTTTATATTTTTTATCGTTTCCGCCTATAATTGAAGTAGGGTTTAAATTTAAACCGTTAAGACAGTTTGTAAGCATTGCCGTTGAAGTCGTTTTACCGTGACTTCCTGCTATTCCAACCGAGTATTTTACCCTACTAATTATCATTTGCAAAACTTCGGCTCGTGAATAAATCACCTTTCTCAATTCCTTTGCTTTTTTTAGTTCCAAATTGTTTTCGTTGATAGCCGAAGAATAAATTATAATATCGTAATAAGGTATATTTTCGGGAAATTCACCGATATAAACGGGTACACTTAAAGTACGGAGTTCGGAAACGTAAACCCCTTCCGTCTTATCGCTCCCCGCACAATAAAAACCTAAATTTAACAAATATTTGCAAATTGCACTTACTCCGACACCGCCTATTCCTATGAAGTAAATTTTTAGTTTGTTTTCAAAATTCATAACATATTTTATGTTTTTATAGTATAAAAGTTGCAAAATACGTTAAAAATATGAAAAAAATAGTAGTTTTTACAAAATTCATAAAAAAATTTTAAAAAAACTATTGAAATGATAAGTTTTTTATAGTAAAATAATTTTAGTCAACAGACTAAATATATGTTAAGGCGGTTTGGAAAATTGAAAATCAGCGACGTTAGGATTCGTTTAATCCAAAAAGAAGACAGTAAACTTAAAGCAGTTGCATCAATGACGATTGAAGATTGTTTCGTTGTTCATGATGTAAAAATCATTGAAGGTAAAGACGGCTATTTTATAGCAATGCCTTCAAGAAAAGCAAGCGACGGTGAATATAAAGATATAGTTCACCCGATTAACACTGAAACAAGACAAGAAATTATAAATATTATCTTGGACGCTTTCAAAAAAGAACTTGCAAACCCTACTGAAAAGGAATAAAAAATTCGGTTGAATTTTCAACCGAATTTTTTATATTTAAAAAGACTTTCCTAAAATAAAGAAAGTCTTTTATTGTTTTATGCGTTTTGACTTATATCGTTTATCTTAAACTTTTTGATTTTTTTAAGTGAAAGCACCGTTATAATAAAACTTAAAATGCAAGTTAAAACAATACCGATTATACAACTTATTATATCAACTTCCATTAAGAAATACGTTGAGTGGCTTGCAATTGCTCTTAAAGACAAAAGCCCAAACACTACACCGAATATTGCACCTAACAAACTACCGAACGCCGTTATTATTGCAGTGTCAAAATAAATATATTTTTCGGCGTGCTTTCGTGAATAACCATTTATCATTAAAGTTATAAGTTCGTTTTTCTTTTCTTCTATATATAACGACAATAAATTCATTAAAACTAAAAATGCCATTAAAACGGAAAAAGATAAATATAATACGATTATAACATTACAAATTATGCTTAACACGTCAAAAGAATCTTTACTGTCTTTATAATAATTTTGAGTTAACAAATAACCGCTAACGGAATTAAGTTGAGTTTCAAAATCGCTAATACCTTTGAAATTTGTATCAAGTAAAAACGCATTATTAGTCGGGATTTCGTTAAATACTCTTTCATAAGAGTTTTTAGTCATTAAAACTTGCGTTCTTTGTAAATACGATTTAAAAATTCCGCCTATTCTCATAACGTATCTTAAACCTTTGGTTGAAATGAAACTGAAAGTATCGCCAACTTTTAAGTGATATTCTTTTGCATAAGAACAACTTATCCAAACTTCGTCGTTTAAATCGTGCTTTTTGCCGTTTAAACCGTATAACGAATAAGCCCTTGTTGTACTTTCAACAACAGTTAAATAGCAAGCGGCACTGACTTCGTCGTGCAACTGTAAACTTCCTATCGTTATAAAACATTCTTCGTTATATATTTCGTTATTATCTAAAACTTGTTTAATTTCGTTTTTTGCCATGTCTACGTTGTTATCGTAATATAAAACGTGGTCAAAACTTTGTAATTTACTAAATTGAATAGAAATACTACCGTTTATACCGTGATTCATCGTTAAAGAAGTTACGATTAAAGCGGTAATTCCCACAATACTTATTATTGTTGAAATTACCCTTTTTTTATCGGTAATAACGTTGTTAATAATAGTTTTATCAAAAGAATTTAACTTTTTAAAGAGTTTTAATTTTCTTAATTTAAGTTTTTTAGGATTGTTTTTTTCGGATTTTCTAATTAAATTTACGATATTTGTTTTTAAGGTTTTTGAAATAGACAATAATGTTATTAAAACCATAAAAACAACCGAAAAAAGAAAAACCAAAACAAATTCCAAAGGTGAAAAACTGTAAACAATTTTAGTAATACTATAATTTGTAAGCGTTGCTTTTATAATTATAGGAGAAATAAGAAATCTACTTAATAAACTACCTATAAGCGTTCCTATAACCGCTAAAAATAAAGAATATAAGAGATATTTTAAAACAATTTCGGAATTTTTAAAGCCTAACGCCTTTTGCATACCTATTTGATTTCGGTTTTCGTAAATTATTCTTGAAACGGTTGAATAAGTTATAAGTAATGTTATAACAACGAACAAAAGCACCATTGAATACTTGAATTTTTTAAGCACCAAAGAAATTTGCTCTATTTGTGCACAACCTGCATTATTTTCTCTCGTTGAAATTGAACAAGTAAAAAATTGCGTTGTGTTTAAAATAGATTTAGCATCGTCAAACAAATACTCTTTTATTTCATCTACGTTATCTAAAACGTGACCGTATCTGTCGTATACCGCTTTATCTGCAACGAATTTTACTCTTGTGTTTAGTTTAGAAACTAAATTTTTGTATTTTTTTGAATAAAAAGTATATTTTCTTAACGAATTACTCGTAATAAGCACGTTTGAGTAACCTGCAAAAGATTCACTATCAAAAGCGTTTTTATTAGCAAATAAAACTCCTTCAACAGGAACGGAATTTAAGGGCGAAACCCCGTAACTTATTTTAAAATTGCTAACGTAAGTTGAACTTTCTACTAATGCGGTTACGGTAAAAGTATTTGAATATAAATATTTCATACCGCTCGTTTTGTATTCGGGAGAAGATAAACTGGAATATTCACCGTTTAAAATATAACTTATAAAATGAGAAGTTCCGTCATCGTCGCTATTAAAAACGATAATATCGCCTATTTTTATATTTTCTTTTCTTGCAAACTTTTCTTCAACCGCTATTTCGTTTTGGTTAGAAGGTAAAACTCCTTCGTACTTTGAAAAAACGTCTATATTATCGGTTACGGAAATAAGTTTGGTTTGCAAATTTCTACCGTTATGTTTCATTAAAGGATAACACTCGTAAGAACCTTCAACGGTATCAACACCGTCAACTTTTGAAATTGACTGCAAGTCGTTTTCGGATGCTCCGTAAGGGAAATATACGCTTAAATCTCTAAAATTCGTTTCTTGAAACATATTTTCCATTGATTTGATTAAGCCTTTTCCGCCTAAACTAATACCCGAAAACAACGATACACCGGAAGATAAAAACAATAGTATTGCAATATATGAAATTATAGTTTTTTTGATTGTTGCAATTAGTTCTTTAAATTGCGTTTTTTGAAACTTTACCATACTAATTCTTTTGCTTTTAACGGTTTTTCGTTTATTATCGTTTCAAACACTTTTCCGTCACGAATTCTTATAATTCTGTTTGCCATTTTCGCTATTTCTTCGTTATGAGTAACCATAATAAGTGAAGTTCCGTTTGAAATTATACTTTCAAATACCGATAAAACTTCTATACTCGTCGTATAGTCAAGCGATGCGGTAGGCTCGTCGGCAACGATAAGTTTTGGATTTTTTACGATTGCCCTTGCTATTGATACTCTTTGTTGTTGCCCACCCGAAAGTTCCGACGGATAAGAATCTTTTTTTTGCGATAAACCGACTAATTCAAGTGCTTTTAACGGTTCTAACGGATTTTTAACAAGTTCACTTATGAGTTCAATATTTTGAATTGCAGTTAAATTAGGCATTAAGTTATACGCTTGAAAGATATAACCTAAATTTTCCCTACGGTACAAGGTTAGTTCTTTTTCGTTAGCGTTTGACAAATTTATGCTTTCAAAATAGATTTCGCCGTCGTCTTGTTTATCAATTCCGCCTAAAATATTAAGTAAAGTGGTTTTCCCCGAGCCGGATTCGCCTAAAATACATAATAATTCGCCTTTATAAACGGTTAAATCTATACCTTTTAAAGCATTAGTAACGGTATCTCCGCTTTTGTACGATTTTTTTATATTCTTAACTGTTAAAAGAGTTTCTTTTTCTTCAAATATATTTTGCATTTCCTTTTCCAAAAAAATTCCTCGCAATTAGCGAGGGAATTTTTATTTCTTTCCGAATAATTTTTTAACAAAAGGCGGAACTTCCTTTGTTTTTTTAGGTTGTTCTTCTACCTTTGGAGGTTCTACTTCTTTTACTACGACGGTAGGTTCGGGTTGTTGAACTTGCGGAGTTTCGTATCTAACTCCCATATCATAAGAGACGGGTTGAACGGGTCTTACCGGTTGAACGCTTGCTAATCTGTTAGTTCTTTCGGCTTTATCAATAAAACCGGTAGCAATTATGGTTATTACTACTTCGTCTTGAAGGTCGTCACTCGTATTGAAACCGTATATGATATTTGCAGACGGGTCAACTACACCGTATATTAAGTTTGCGGCTTCGGTTACTGCACCGATTGAAATCTTTTTATCGCCCGTTATGTTTAAAATAATTTTTCTTGCGCCTTCTATTGTCGTTTCAAGCATAGGAGAAGAAACCGCTTGTCTTACCGCTTCAACGATTCTCTTTTCGCCTTTTGCTCTACCAACACCCATGTGTGCTACGCCTTGACCTTCTATTACCGCTTTAATGTCGGCAAAGTCAAGATTTATTACGCCCGGAACGGTTATCAAATCGGAAATTCCGCAAATTGCTTGTTTTAAATTATTGTCTGCAAGCCTAAAAGCGTCAACCATAGAAACGTTTTTATCAAGTGAATCAACAAGTTTATCGTTTGGAATTACTATTAAAGTATCAACGTATTTTTCCAAATTCAAAATACCTTTTTTAGCGTTTTCTTCACGTTTTTTACCTTCAAAGGTAAACGGTTTTGTAACTACGGCAACGATAATACAACCGCACTCTTTTGCTATTTTTGCAATTACGGGTGCTGCACCTGTTCCCGTTCCACCGCCCATACCTGCGGTTATAAACAAAAGGTTTACGCCTTTAAGTTTCTTTTCTATTTCGGCTCTGCTTTCTTCCGCTGCATTTTCGCCTATTTCGGGGAAAGAACCTGCTCCTAATCCACCCGTTTTTACCTTACCTATTTGAATTCTGTTCTTCGGTGGAACGCTTGAACGGATAAGTGCTTGCAAATCGGTGTTTATAGCAACGAATTCCGCACCTTTAACGTTTTCTTTAATCATACGGTCAACGGCGTTGTTTCCACCACCACCGACGCCCATTACCATTATTTTACAAACGGATTCAATATTTCCGTTAAATTCGCTAAATTCAACGTTTTCGTTATCCGTTTTTTCTTCGGTAACGGAATTTAATTCTTCGTACGTTTGGTTATTTTCGTTTAACTCGTTGTTTTCTTCGTACATAATAAGCATACTCCTTTTTATTCGTTAAAAAATACTTTGTCTTTTGCGTAATCAAGCGACGTTGCAATTAAAGAAATTTTGCTTGAATACTGCGGTTTATCGTAATGTGGAATAAACGGCTTAACTATCTTTGGTAAAACGCCTAATCTTGACGCTAAATATTCAACCGCACCCCTAACGTTACATATACCCGAACCCGTAAAATAAATATCTACGTCGGTTGGAATTTTTAGGGTGCATTTAGATAACGCTCCGTCGCATTGTTCGGCTAAACTGTCTAAAAATTCCCTTGCTATGTCGTTTACGTTGTTTCTTGAAAACGTAAAATCGCCTAAATTATAATCGCTTATAATATAAGTTGCTTTTTCGTTTTGGCGTAAGCCTAAATTTATTTTGTCCTTTAATGCGTCGGAAATTTCAAAATCAACCCCGAAAACGTCTCCTAAATTAGCGGATAAAAGTCCACCACCGGTAGGAATTGCCGTTGAAAACAATAAGCCGTTTCCGCTTGCTATTGAAATTGAAGTGGTTGACACGTCAACGTCTATTAAAATACGTGTTTCACTCGGTTCTTTACCGAATAAATAATAATTTTCGGCAAAATCTTGCGAAATGTATTTAACAACCTTAACTCCGTTATCTTTTAAAATTTTATCAATGTTCTCTTTATAGTTGTTTGAAACTAAAACGTATGAAAGCCTTCCCGAAAGCCCCGAACTTTTTTGACCGACGGGAGAATTTGTTTTCACGTTGTTGACTATATAATAAACTGCCGAACGGTTTATAAGCGTATATTCGCAATCGGCTTGCGTATAGGCTAAATTAAAAAGTGAAATTACGTCGCTTGTTGTAATTTTACGCTCGTTACTAAACGATATTTGATAGTTTTTAGTTTCCGTTTTGGCAAATTCACCAGGAACGTTAACGTAAAATTTAGTTATTTCTCCAATAGGACTACCGAGTTTTATCTCTTCAAGCATATCGGAAATGATTTTTTCCAAACTTTTAACGTCGGTAAAAGCACCGTTATAAAATGCGTAAGTTTGATATGATTTATCTGCATGGAACAAAAAAGTTCCGTTAACGCTTTTTTCACAAACGGTTATGTTGACGCTTGACGGTCCTATATTTAAAACGGCTACGCAATCTTTTAGCATAATTCCCCTTTAAAATTTAATAAATTTTATAGTATAAATAATTCTAACATAAAAAACCCGTTATGTCAACGGGTTTGCTATGCTATATTTTATGTTCTAACGGTATAAGCACCGTTTGAGTAAATGACGTAATATTCACTTAAATTATCGCTTTTGTTATCAAAGTTATCGTAAAAATCAAATAGAGCGTTTAGTTTGTTTTGCGTGTCTACGTTAAAATTTAAAACGTTTATTTTCATACCTTCTATCATTTCAAAAGTGAAATTTTTAACTTTAATTCCGTCTCTTACCGTAACAAGTGAAACTTCCTTTATATCGCCCCTACGGTTTTTTAAAAATGCGTAAGAATTTTTAATTGAAAACTCAACTTCCTTATCGTATAAAACGAGTTTATTATTTTTTAAAAGTTGATTTTCGTCAAAATCCAAAGTGGTAATTTTTAATACGGTGTTTTTAAGCCCGTCAACCGAATTAACGTTATCGTCTCTTACAGCAAGCACTTTAAACTCACTGTCAACCATATAAAATTTTGAATTGTAATTTATTGTAAAATATTCGGTTCTTTCTTGAATTTTGATAAAAATTCTATTTGGGTATTCCTTTTTTATCTTTTCAACTTTTATATAACCCGAGCAATCTTCTAACTCTTTTTTTAATTTATCTTCTTTAATAAATAAAAGGTTTTTAGTTTCGTATTTATTAGTAATTTTTTGAGTTTCGTACTCTAAATTAACAGTTGAATTTTGAACGGAAGTAATCTCTACGGTAATTTCGGCAACGCTTAAAATAGCCGTTCCGCAAAATACGAGAGCGGTTATTGAAATTAAAATCGTAACTAAAATTAGCAATCTTTTGTATTTCATTACGTTACCTATTCCTTTATTATTTTTGCACCTAAATTTTTGAGTTTGGTTTCTATTTGCAAATATCCCCTTTCAATAACGGAAGAGTTATTAACGGTAGTTACTCCTTCGGCCTTTAAACCTGCAATTATCAAACTTGCACCGCCACGAAGGTCAAGTGCGGTAACGTTTTCGCCTTTTAAAGCGTTTACGCCTTGAATTATTGCTTTTGAGTCCGTTACGGTTATATTTGCACCCATTTTTTTAAGTTCGTTTAACTGTTTAAACCTGTCTTCAAACACACCTTCGTAAACTTCGGTAATACCCGAAAGCGTCGTTGCATACGCACAAATTTGCGATTGAAGGTCGGTTGGAAAATACGGATAAGGTGCGGTAACAACGTTTTGCAAATTTTTACCAAGCCCTGACGACTTTACGTATATTTTATCATTAAACACGGTAATTTTGCAAGCGTTATTTGATATTTTTTTTATAAGAGCACAGTTATGGTTAAAATTCGCATTTTTAATAAGTACTTCACCACCCGTTGATAAGGTTGCCAAAATAAAAGTTCCTACTTCTATTCTGTCACTTATGGGTAAAAAAGGATTTTCGGGCGGATAAAGTTTTTTTACTCCGTTTATAATTATTGTTGAAGTCCCCGCACCTTTTATATTTGCTCCGCACAAATTCAAAAAGTTTGCAAGGCAAACTATTTCCGGTTCTCTTGCCGAATTTTTAATAACCGTTTCTCCCTTTGCGGTAACGCTTGCTAATATTAAATTTTCGGTAACTCCTACGCTTTTATAATCTAATTTTACGGTATTTCCTTCTAAATTATCACATTTAAAGAATAAAACTTCGTTTTCCGCCGTTTCTACACCTAATTTTTGAAGTGCCGTTACGTGCATATCAATAGGTCTTTTACCTATGTTACAACCACCCGGCTTAGTTATTACCGCTTTATGAAATCTTGCAAGAATAGAACCCGTTAAAAATACCGACGCTCTTATTTTTTTTGATAATTCTTGACTCGGTTCGTATGTGTAAACTTTTGAACAATCAATTTTTAATAAATCGCCTGAAAAAGAATATTCCGCACCCATACTTTTTAAAATTTCAAGCATCGTAATTATATCCGAAATTTTCGGAACGTTTTTTATAAAAACTTTACCCGAAATCATTACGCAAGCGGAAAGTATAGGTAAAATCGCATTTTTTGAACTTTCGGAAGTAACTTCTCCCAAAAGTTTTTCACCACTTTGAATAATATATTTAGCCATAATTACCTCGTATTTTATTCTATGAAATAAAATGCGTTATGGTTAATATCAATATATTTCTGTTTGTTTAGAAGTATTATAGAGTATGCCGAATGCGGTTAAAAAAACTATTACCGAAGTGTTTCCTGAACTTATTAACGGCAAAGGCAAGCCCGTTGGTGGAATACTACCCGTGCAAACGAGTGCGTTTATTGCAACTTGCAAAATAAATACCGTTGATATTCCCGTTGCAAGCAAATGATTAAACGGCGTTTTGCTTTTACTTGCAACTCTATAACCACGGTAAGCAAGAAAAAACAATACTGCAAACATAATTAACGTACCGAAAAATCCTAATTCTTCACCTATTACCGACAAAATAAAATCACTTTCCGAAAATGGTAAAAATCTGTATTTTTGCCTTGAATTAAAAAGTCCTACGCCGAACAAACCGCCACTACCTAAACCGTATAAAGATTGCAATAGTTGATAACCTTCGCCTTTGGGGCTTGCAAACGGATTTACAAACGCCATTAGTCTTTTTAATCTGTAAGGCTCAATGATAATAAATATCGGTAAACAAACTAAAAGCGGAATAATAATCATTAAAAAATGCTT
>JAZRVG010000098.1:0-3751 GCA_045599025.1 Christensenellaceae bacterium
GCATTTTACCGAGTTTTCCAAACACTTTTCATTGATAATTTGAGTGAATTTTTTATCAACTTTTTCTATTTTAAGTTCGTTTTCTATACTGTAGCAATCGGCAATAACCCCTAAACTAACGTTTTCGTAAACGGTGTTTTGGCTGTCAAGAGTAAATTCGCAAGTAACGTTTGAAGTGTTTTTACTTTCGTCAACGAATACTTTTAAGGCTACGTCCTTTAAAGAAATTACTCCGCTTGCAACGCAAGCAGGCATAACGTTCTCAAGTTCGTTTTCAACCCTAAAAGGAATAGTTTTATATTCCGTTTTGATTTCCTTTTGGTTTTCAAGGGGTATAACAAGTGCTTTTAACTGTATTTCGCCGTCAATTATTACGCTACCTATTCCGCATTGACACTCGTTTACAACTACCGTTTCACTATGCATTAAAACGTTACTTACCGATATAGGCAAAGAAAATTCTTCTTCAACTTTAAACTCTTTTTTGGCACTTCCTATAAGTTTAGAAGAATTTACTTCTTTATTTTTTGTTATTACGGGACTACAAGAAACAAGTAAGTCTTCTTCAAAAGGTTTACAAATAGAACCTTCGTAAACGATAACCGCACTCACACTTACTATGCCGTTTAAAGAGTTTATTCCGCAAGATTCCGCTCTTACCGTTCCTAAAACCGTTCCGCCTTGCAAAGCGTATTCGCACGGGAATTTATAACTAAACTCCGCACCCGTTTCACACTTTTTAAGTATTTCGCCGTCCTTATATATTACCGTAAAAACAACTTTACCGCTATACTTTATTTCTTTATTCAAACACTCCGAAAAATATAAATATGTGTTTGCCGAAACGGAAACTACGTTTTTATATTCTTCGTTTGAAAGTTCAACTTTGCACTCTACTCCGTTTGAAGATTTGATTGCAACTTGATTTATAATTTGCATTTTTTTATAGTCGGGCTTATATTCCATAATTATCCTCCACACAACTTTATTCCCTATAAGTTATGCTTTGAATTTTTTAAATATACCAAACAAAAAACAACCTACGTTTTTTTGTAGGTTGTTTTTATTCGTTTATTTTTTTAAGGTCAACAATTCCGCACATATATTCCCCGTAAGAAAAGGACGTTTTGCCTTTATATTCTTCACTTGGGGTTACGGTAAAAAGAGCGGGATACGCATTAGATACCGTTCCTACGAAACTTACGAATTTGTTTCTTCCTAAATTTACCTTGACTTTTACGGGCTGTTTTAGATAACTTTGTATTTTATCTTTGGTGGACTTTAAATCGGATACTTGTTTTATCATATTTAAAGTATTAACCCTTTTATAAAAATTATACGAAATTAGTCTAAATCGTCGTCCAACTTATCTTCGTCTTCTTCGTCCTCTTCGTCTTCTTCTTCAAAATCGGCTTCGTTGATAGGACCGTAATCAAAGTCGTCATCGTCAATTTTCTTGGATTTATCAATTTTTTCGTTGGTGTACGGGTCAATATCTTCTTCGTCAAGTTCGTCGTCAAGACTCTCTTCTTCTTCAATTTGAGACAACAACATTTCTTCTTCGTCTCCGCCGGAGGCAAGAACGTCTTTTTCGTCGTCGTCTAAATATTGACGCCATTCATCGTCTTTCATTTCGTCTTCACTTTCTATCTCTACTTCTTGTTTTAAGGCTTCTCTACACTGTTCGCAACACTCTTCATCTTCGTCTATATACCTTAACTTACAAATAGGACATAAAATTTGACCTTCGTTTTCGTCTTTCGTGGAGAACATGAGTTGCGGGCCTAAATTTAATTCGGCTTTGCATACGTCACAATATTCTTCACCCTCTAACATATAATTAAGTTCACATCTTGGACATAAAGTATATTTGGGCATTTCAAACTCCTTAACAGTAATTATACTGCTTGAATATTATAATCACTATACAAGAATTTGTAAACACTTTTTTGAAAATATTTTAAAATTTTTATATTTTTTCCGTTTTTTTCCTATTTTTTGCCTTTTTACGCACCTTCTAACAACATTTTGTCCGCTATGAGAGCAATAAATTCTCCGTTGGTCGGTTTATCGTTTCCCATATAAACACGAATACCTAAAAGGTTGTTTAAAGCATCTATTCTTCCCCTGTTCCACGCAACTTCTATCGCATGGCGAATCGCTCTTTCTACCTTACTTGCACTCGTTTCGTACTTTTCGCCTATTTTTGGATATAATTGTTTAGTTATATTGTTTATTATTTCGGGATTATCTACCGCCATTTTAACTCCTTCACGCAAATATTGATAACCTTTTATGTGCGGAGGTATTCCTACCGATATAAATATTTTGCTTATTCTTTCGTCAAGAGTGCTTTTCTTCTTTTCTATACTGCGAACGTTCCCAACGCTACTAACTTCCCCCGCAAGTTCCGAAAGCCTTGTTAACAATATTTCTTTTTTATACGGTTTTGCTATATAATAAACCGCTCCCGAAGATAGCGCTCTTTCTATTAACGCTTCACTCGTAAAAGAAGATACTATAACCGTTTTTACCGCTAAATTCTCGTCACGAATTTTGTCCATTACCGCAAAACCGTCAAACGATTTGAGAATAATTCCCGTAATTAAAAATTCGGGCTTTTCTCTTCTTATAATTTCTAACCCCTTTTCCCCGTCTGTTGAACTACCTACTACTACGAATTGCTTTTCTAACGCAATAACGCTTTTAATCGCATCTATTGATGCCTCGCTGTCTTGTAATACTACTACCCTGTGATTTAACATAACCCCTCACAAATTAATTAAAATTTCGCCTACGTGCGATTAAAATACATTATACTACTAATTTTGTACAAAAGAAAGTAAATTTATTAAAATTTTACAAATATTTTTGTACAATATTGTCGATTTTTGTAGGAATAGCACTTTTTAGCAATAAAACAACAAAAAGTAGTAGTAATTTAGCGTAAAATACTGAAAAATAAAAATTTTAAGCATAAAAGCGTTTTTTAGTTTTGAACAAAATAAGAAAATACTACAATATATTATACAAAAAAATAAAAAGACCACATAGGTCTTTATTTTTCGGGATTCCAACATAAATAAAATATTCCACCAAGTGGGCTTGCTAAAAACATAGTCAACACTCCAACCAAATGTATTTTTTTATTATATTTTAAATTTGAAATTGCGATTGCACTTATAATTATGTTCAAAATACCGTAAATCAAACCAACTTCAAGACGTAACAGCGAACTTAAAAATAAGACCTTATAAATTAACGAAACAAATATATCCACAAGTATTAGTATATAACTCGCATATCTCATAGCATTCTCCTTGATTTATGTACATTATTTGTACATTTATACACATTATAGTACATATTTTGTACAATGTCAATATAAAAAAGGGATTTATATGGAAATAGGAAATAAACTAAAAGAGTTAAGGACATCTAACAACCTAACGCAAGAAAAATTAGCGGAAATATTAAATATTTCAAGAGTTAATTATACCCGTTACGAAAACAACAAAGTTCGTCCCGATTACGAAACTTTAATAAAAATAGTAGATTTTTACGATATTAGTTTAGACGATTTATTTGACAGAAAATAGAATATTAAAACAGCGTTTGCTTTTATTAGCAAACGCTGTTAATTTATTTATCAGTAATTTCTTCTACGGATAAAATAGTCCACTTATTAGGTTTATTTTTTAAATAACTATTATTTTCATTATAAAAAAACGTTATTGGAATTGCATAGTTA
>JAZRVG010000099.1:0-16269 GCA_045599025.1 Christensenellaceae bacterium
GGAGAACACCACCATCATCACCATGCGGACGACGTGTTCACAAGTTGGGGCGTAGAAACACCGCTTTCATACACAAAACAAAAATTAGAAGATATTATGCTTGAACTTTCCAAAACGGAATACGGAATTATCCTCCGTTCAAAAGGAATAGTAAAAGCAAGCGATAACGAAAAGTGGTATTATTTTGACTTTGTTGCAGGCGACTATGAAATTCGTTTGGGCGAACCCGACGTAACGGGAAAACTTTGCGTTATAGGTAGCAATATAAACACTCAAAAAATAGAAGAATTATTTAAAGGAAATTAAAATGGGAATACCTGTTGTAGCAATACGTGGCATATTAGAAAGTGGTAAAACGACCTTTATAATTGAAGCCCTTCAAAACGGAGACTTCGGCGACCTTGGAAGAACGCTTATACTTTCGCAAGAAGAAGGGGAAGTAGAATACGATTCTACGGAACTTAAAAAGTTTAATGCGTCTTACGAGATTATAGAAAAGGAAGAAGACTGGAACGAAAAAACTATTAACGAACTTGTTAAAAAATACCGTCCGCAAGTAATTTTCGTAGAAGAAAACGAAATGTGGGATAAGTCCAACTTAAAGCCTATATCTTACTTTGATTATCAACAAGTAATGACTATGATAGACGGAACTACTTTTAACGCATACTTTAACAATATGCGTCAAAAGTTCGTTGAAATGATAACCGAAAGTAGTATAGTAATAATAAACCGTTGCAAACCAACGCCCGAAACTTCTTCGTTTAAGCGTAGCGTTAAGATAATAAATCAAGGTTGTGCGGTTATAGCGGTTGACGAAAACGGTCAAGAGTTAAAACTTGAAAGTGATTTGCCGTACTCTTTAAAAGAAGATATAATAAAAGTTGAATTAGACGATTTCGGTGCTTTTTATATAGATACTTTTGAAAATAAAGAAAGGTATGACGGAAGAACGGTTGAGTTTGACTGTATGGCAGTATTTTCACGCAAATTGCCACCAAAATCTTTCGTTGCGGGAAGACTTGCCATGACTTGCTGTGCCGAAGATATTCAACTTATAGGTCACTTATGTGCCTATAAACAAGATTTGCATTTAAAGAACGAAACTTGGGTAAAATTAAAAGCAGTAGTTCACTATATGCGTTTTAGGGGCTCAAAAGAAGAACAAGTAGTTTTTGAAGCGATAGATATAAAAGAAATTCCGCCTTACGAAAAAGACCGCTCCGTTTTACAATTAAGATAATAAAAATTCCGCTAATTTTTTAGCGGAATTTTTTAATATTTATATTTTCTAATTGTGATTTTTCCACAACGCTTGCGATAGCAAGCATATCACTTTGCCGTAGGCAAAATATCACTGCGCTAGCAATATCATTGCGTAGCATACTAGTATTTATAAGTTGCTGTTTTTTCGTTTGACGGGGAAACGCCGAACTTCTTGCAGTAATTTCTGTAAAAGGAAGAATAGTCTTTAAAACCGCAAGTTTTATAAACGACGGTAGGTTTTTGCCCAAGCATAAGCATTTGTTTTGCCGATTTTAACTTAATATCTAAAATATAGTCGTTAGGGGTAGTTTTAAGTTCTTCGTTAAATATCTTATATAAATAAGTTTCGCTAACGAAGATAGCGTTTGAAATTTCCTTAACGCTTTTTATCGTAAAGGCGTTGTCGTCAATAAATTCCAAAGCCGTTTTTAATATAGGCGATTGAGCGTAAGAAGTTATTTTATTATTTTTTAATAAATTCAAATTGCAAATAAGTTCAACGGCAAGAGCACCTGCAACGGAAATAAATTCCTTTTTATCTAATATTTGGCTGTATAAATTAAGCCTTTTAAACAGGTTTAAAATAACTTCGTTGTGCAAACAGTTAATAATAAAATTATCGTTTATAAGCGAACTTATATTTTCAAGCGGAATATATTTTTCCGAAATTAAAAAATCGTATCTTTCGTAGTGAGTATCTTTCGTAATGCAAATTTCGTGTTCACTGTTAGGAATATTCACTATAAGGTCGCCCTTTTTTATAATATGTTTTTCGCCGTTTACGGTGTGCGTTGCCTCGCCCGATAATATAAGCAAAAACTCATAACCTAAATGGCTGTGGTTAAACGGTTTTAATTCCGGGTGATTTTTTAAATTTGTATAAGAGAAAGTAAATTCGCTATCTTTTTCATAACTTGTAATCATATTAAGATAATAGCACACTTATTTATAATTTGCAAGTAGCATTTTTATGGCATATTTATTAAAATTTAGCATTTTATCGTATATTTTTACATTTTTCATATAAAAAATATTTTTTTATTGTTTAATTTTTGCAATATATTTGTGTAAATAAGTCAATATTTTTTTAGAGTTTCGTCTTGTATTTGATATTCAATAGTTGTATAATATATAAGTAATATCACATTACTTAATATGCGGAGGTAATTATGAAAAAATTAAACCTTGCTATAATAGGTCAAGGCAGAAGCGGTAAAGATATTCACGGTGCTTTTTACCGTTCGGAAAACAACGTGCATTTTAACGTAAAATACGTTGTTGAAAAAGACGAATACCGTAGAAATTTAGCAAAAGAATTGTACAAGGGTTGTGAAGTTTTAACCGACTATACCGAACTTTTCGGCAAAAAAGATATTGATTTGGTAGTAAATGCAAGTTATTCTTATATGCATTATTCTATCTCAAAAGATTTATTGAAACATAAATTTAACGTTCTTTGTGAAAAGCCTTTCGGCAGAAACCGTGCCGAAGCGGACGATTTGATTAAAACGGCAAAAGATAACGGCGTTTACGTTATGGCTTTCCAACAAACCTTCTACGCTCCTATTTATTTGGAAACTTTAAAAATAATAAAGAGTGGCGTACTTGGAAAAATAGAACAAATTTCCGTAAGATACAACAGTCTTTCACGCCGTTGGGACTGGCAAACTTTGCTTAAAACGTTAGGCGGAAACTGTTATAACACAGGACCACACCCGATAGGTATGGCTCTCGGCTTTATTGACTTTGACGAGAACGCAAGAATTGCTTACTCTAAACTTGACAATACCGAGGCGTTTGCAGGCGATGCAGATTCTTATGCGAAAATTATAATAACCGCACCGAATAAGCCCGTTTTAGATATTGAAATTAACAATACCGACGCTTATTCTCCAAACGTTATAAAGGTTCAAGGTTCAAGGGGAACTTACGTATGTAATCACGGTGGATACAAGTATAAATACTACGTTCCGAGTGAAAACGTTGAGCGTAAACCTATTGAAACTTTCCTTGAAGACGAAAATAAAAATCCTATGTATTGCTCTGAAAAACTCAACTACCACGAAGTTGAAGGAACGTTTAACGGCAGTCCGTTTGACGTAGGAACGAGAGATATTTACAACGAGTTATACTATAAACTTACCGAAAATAAGCAAATGACCATAACCCCCGAAAACTGTTCAAAAATTATTGAGATTATAAACGCTTTACACGCAAATAATCCGCTTGAATTGAAATTTTAAGGAGCAAAAATGAAAAAGATAGCAATTTTAGGTTGTGAAAATTCACACGCAAACTCATTTATAAAATACGTTAAAGAAAAAGAAGAATTTAACGATATAGAAGTAGTAGGCGTATACAGTTCTTACGTTAATTCCGCACAAAAGTTAAGCGATACTTTCGGCGTACCCGTTATGCAAAGTTTTGACGAGTTGGTTGGAAAAGTTGACGGCGTTATCAACACCGCACGCCACGGTGCAGAACATTATAAATTTTTAGCACCTTATATTAAAAGCGGTGCGGTTATGTTTATAGATAAGCCTATAACTATAAAAAGTGCCGAGGCCGTTAAGTTTATGCGTGAATTAAAAGAAAACGGCGTAAAATTTACGGGTGGTTCTTCGGTTATTCACGATAAACTTGTTCAAGAACTTAAAAACGACGTTAAAAATAACGTTGACGGCGTAACTAAAAACGGTGTAGTTCGTGCTCCTATAAGCATGGCTAACGAATACGGCGGATTTTATTTTTATTCTCAACACATTGTTGAAGTAATGCTTGAAATTTTCGGAAGAAATCCTAAAACGGTTGAAGTTATACGTACCGAAAACGGCGAATTTAAGCAAGGCGAAACTTTCACTATCGTGTTCGGTTACGAAAACTACAATACCGTTGCCGTTGCTTGTGACGGAAACTACGAATATTACGCTTTAAGATTAGCCGAAAACGGTACAAAGGGTGGGGTTATCTTCAATAATTGTATGGAAGATTGTTTCACTACGGAATTTAGAAAATTCCACGACCTTTTAAACGGCAATGAACAGGAAATTACTCACGACGATTTTATAGCACCCGTTTTCGTTATGAACGCAATATACAAATCAATGTATAGCGGTAAAAAAGAAGTTGTGGAGTACGAAAAAGTATAATGGCTAAACTCATTTTATCGGCGTTTGCCGACGAGTACTCTTCAAATTTTATTGAGCAGTTGGAACTTTTATCTTCAAAAAACATAGGTTATATAGAACTTCGTGGAATTGACGGAAAGAATATTTCCACCTTGAATAAACAAGAAGTTTTTGAAGTTAAAAAGAAGTTAAACGACTATAATATTAAGGTTTCTTCAATAGGTTCTCCGCTTGGTAAAATTTCAATAGAAGACGATTTTAACGCTCATTTGGAAGTTGCTAAACGTTGCTTTGAAACGGCAAACGAAGTAGGAGCGGAAAATATAAGAATTTTCAGTTTTTACTTCCCCGAAAATAAAACGAGAGACGAAGTAAGGGGAAAAGTTTTAGATAACCTTGAAAAAATGCTTAAAGTAAGCGAAGAATACGGCGTAACCTTATGCCACGAAAACGAAGCCAAAATTTACGGCGAAAGCCCCGAAAGAGAAAAAGATTTATTAAACTGTTTCGGTGGAAAACTCAAATGCGTTTTTGATATGGGCAACTTCGTTTTAGACGGTTATAAACCTTTCCCAAACGCTTACGAACTTTTATACGAAAACATTGAGTATTTCCATATAAAAGATTCTTTGTATAAAGGTGCGATAGTTCCTGCCGGAAAAGGCGAAGCACAAATTCAAGAGATTTTAAACGCTTATAAGTTAAGTGGCGGAAAAGATACTTTCATAACCCTTGAACCGCACCTTCAAACTTTTGACGGACTTAACGCTTTGGTTGGAAAAGCGTTTGAAAATCCTTACAAATACGAAAATCAAAAAGTAGCGTTTTTAGATGCAATAGATAAATTATTAAGAATATTATGAAACAATTTAAAGTAGATAATTTACAAGTTAAAATAGGTGAAACCCGTAACGATATGGGTAAAATAGCAAAAGAAGACATTAAGGCAAAAATTATAGAACTTTTAAAAAAGGACGAAGAATTAAATATTATTTTTGCGGCGGCACCCTCTCAAAACGAAGTTTTAAAAGAACTTGCCGAAGATAAAGAAATAGAGTGGAACAGAATTAACGCTTTCCATATGGACGAGTATATCGGTTTAAGTAAGGACGCTCCGCAAGGTTTCGGCAACTTCTTAAAAGCACACATTTTTTCACTTGCTCCTTTCAAGTCGGTAAACTATATTGACTGTACGGCAAAAGACCCCGAAAAAGAAGCCGAAAGATACAGTGAAGTTTTAAAGAAAAACCACGTTAAACTCGTTATTATGGGAATAGGCGAAAACGGACATATTGCTTTCAACGACCCACCGGTTGCCGACTTTAACGATAAAAAGGTTGTTAAACCCGTTAAACTTGACGAAATTTGCCGTCAACAACAAGTAAACGACGGTTGCTTTAAAGATATAAGCGAAGTTCCTACTCACGCTTTGACTTTAACGGTTCCAACCCTTTATAATGCGGAAAATCTTTTCTGTATAGTTCCCGCTAAAACGAAAGCAAAAGCAGTTTACGAAACTTTAAACGGTAGTATTGACGAACATTGTCCCGCATCTATTTTGCGTAAACACGCAAATGCGGTTTTGTATCTTGACCCCGACAGTTCCTCACTTTTAAAATAATATTATGATAAAAATCAAAAGTGATAAAATAATAACCCCAAACGGTTTGGTTGACGGTTATTTGTATTTTGAAAACGGAAAAATAAAAAGCGTTTCGCAAGAAAATTTAAAAGCGGAAGAAGAATACGACTTTACGGGCAAATACGTTTCGGCAGGTTTTATTGATATGCACACGCACGGTGCAGGTGGGTTTCCGTATATGGAAACTACCGAAGAAAAGGTTGTTAGCGGTGCGAATTTGCAATTTTTACACGGTGTAACTACCGTTTTGCCAACTATATCGGCAGGCGAGTTTTACCAAATGGAAAACGCCGTTGAGTGCATAAGTAAAGCAAAGAGAAACAAGTCTTTAAAGCCAAATATATTAGGTGCTCACTTGGAAGGTCCGTATCTTTCAAAAAATCAATCGGGAGCACAAGGCGTATCGTTTATTACCGCCCCGAAAAAGCAAGATTATACGGCTTTAATTGATAAATACGGAAAAGATATAGCAAGGTGGACTTACGCCCCCGAAAACGACGAAAACGCCGAATTTTGCAAGTATTTAACGGATAAAGGAATAATTGCGTCGGCAGGTCATACGGACGCTAAACTTAAAGATATAGAACTTGCGTTAAAAAACGGTTGTAATCTTATAACGCACTTTTATTCTTGCACGTCAACGGTAACGAGAGACCACGGTTTTAGGAGCGGTGGAGTAATAGAGGCAGGCTATTTGTTCGACGATATGTTCGTGGAAATAATTGCCGACGGAAAGCATTTACCGATAGAACTTGTTAAACTTATAATAAAACTTAAAGGAACGGACAAAGTTGCTCTTATTACCGATAGTTTAGATATAGCCGGAACGGATATAAAAGAAGGCAATATGAACGGAACGGAATTTATAGTGGAAGACGGTGTTTGCAAACTTAAAGACCGTTCGGCATTTGCAGGAAGTATTGCTATGGCGGACACTTTAATAAGGTTTATCGCATACGATTGCGGTTACGGAATTGAAACGGCAGTTAAAATGATGACGGAAGTTCCAAGCAATATTTTAAAACTTAACAAAGGAAAACTTGAAGAAGGCAAGGACGCCGATATTATAGTTTTTGACGATAATATTTCGGTTTCCGATATATTCGTATTAGGTAAAAAATTGAAATAATATAAAAAAGTGGAGCGTTTAGCCCCACTTTTTTAGTGATATTCCAACTCCGTTGGAGTGATATTCGCCTTTTGGGGAGTGATATTATTTCACGATAAAATCGTGAAACAGTGATATACTTACCTTCGGTAAGCGTTGTGGAAAATTGCTAACGCTGTGATATTCCGCTTTCAGCGGAGTGATATTTGTTTTTTGCAAAAACAAGTGATATTCTCACTTCGTGAGAGTGATATGTTTCTCTAACGAGAAACGTTGAGGATTTTTTTATATAATAACAAAAAATAAAAGTCTATTACACTTCGTAAAACACGAAATATAATAGGCTTTTTCTTAATATTGAAATTTCTCTTATTAAAATAATTAAAAAAATCCTCAACGCTTGCGATAGCAAGCATATCACGCCGTAAGGCATATCACTTCGCTATTAGCGGAATATCACGCCGTAGGCTCACTGTACCAACGGTACAATCTCACGCCGTAAGGCATATCACTGCGTAGCAATCTCATTGCGTAGCACTTATTCTTCAAGCGGAATTGCTTTTGAATAGTAGTAGCCTTGATATGCTTTGCAACCTACTTCCAAAAGCGAATCTTTTATATCTTTCGTTTCAACGAATTCCGCAAGTGGCGTAATGTTCAACGAGTTTGATAAACTTACGAGTGAAGATATAATTTCTTTACAACGGGCGTTAACGTTGATACCTAAAACCAACGAGCCGTCAAGTTTAATCATGTCAAAAAGGCCTTCTTTAAGATAGTTTATTGAAGTTTGACCAACGGCAAAATCGTCTATTGCGAACATAATGCCCATTTCTCTACACTCTTTAAAGTTGTTAATCATATATTCGTCCACAACGAACATTGCTTTTTCGGTAATTTCTATGCAAAGTTTACCGTGCGTGAACGGATTGTTTTTATAGGAAATTTTAAGGTGTTTCCAATATTCGTCTTTTTGAATAGTAATTGCCGTAACGTTAACCGAAATTTTTATTCCTCCGCCGAATTTATTGAAAACTTTTTCACGGCTTGAAATCGCAAGGTCTAAAATGCCTTCTTCAAGTTCTTCAAGCATACCGCATTCTTCGGCAAGTTGAATTAAAATAGGCGGGTATATTGCAAGCGAAGAAATATTAGGCCAACGCAAAAGTGCTTCAACGCCTATGCACTTATCTTCGGAATCGTACTGCGGTTGATAGTAAAGTTGATAACTTTTTTCGGCTATTGCGGTTTGAAGGTCAAGAGTTATTTTTTTAGCGATAGCACCGTGAATACCACGCATTTCGGTAAGTTTTACGCCTACTAACGAACTTTCGTTTTCCTTGTACCAAGAAATGAATTCTTCTCTGTTTGAACGCTCTCTGTCTTCGTAAACCTTTGCCATAGTTTTAACGAAAGGAGTGTAAATGGCAACGCCGATAATTATATTTAAAAGTTGTAATATACTTCCCCATACAGAGCCGGTAGCAGTGTAACCGCCCAAGAATACGGGAGTAGTCCACTCAATACTTGAAGAAATAATAGGAACCAAACCGCTTGCCGTTGCGATATACGCAACTAAATATTGAACGGTAGGAACGAGAATAAACGGAATAAAAAGCACGGGGTTGAACACTATGGGAAGACCGAATACCATAATTTCGTTTATGTTGAAAATCATAGGGAAAGCAGCAGTTTTTGCTATACTTTTCATACCCTTGTTTTTTGAGAAAATCAAAATTGCAATAAGTAAACAAATGGCACTTCCGCAACCACCCATAAGAATAAAGCAGTCAAAGAACTGTTTGCTTAAAATTTCGCCTTGTTCTAAAAGTGGAACGAAAAGATTATCGGAAACACCTTGTAAACAGTCGCTTCCGTGAATACCGAAACACCATAAAAAACTTGAAAGAACTACGAACGCAAGACCTTTGCCGAAAAGTCCGTTTCCGCTATCAAACATACGTGTTAAAAGGTGAGTTAAAAGTTTGTGTACCGTGCTAAAACCGGTTAAAGTAACCAAACAACTTATAAGCGTTGCAATTAAAATAGTGAAAACGGCGGGGAAGATAGCGTTCATTGCACCAATTAAGTTTGAGTCAACCCCGTAAGCAAAATTACGTTTTTCTTTCGTACGTAGTTTAGCAAAATAACTGTAAACGAAGGAACTTAAAAGAGCGGTAGTCATTGCAAGGAACACCGATTTAGCACCTAACGTGTCCATAGTAAAATCTTCGGTGGCAACGCCGTCCATAATCAAAAAACAAATAAGAGAAGTTAAAACACCCCAAAAGTTAACCGATTTCGTAACTTCTTTCGTTGAGAAAAAACTTATGCTAAACGAAACAGTCATGTAAATTGACATGACGCCGAAAGTTGCTTGAAATACTATGTGGAATATTTTATAAAGTATTCCGTTTAAAAAAGTAGTAATAAATTGTTGATAAAAAGTAATAGGTAACGATTGTAATATCAATGCAAACGCACCTATCATTAAAACGGGAATCATAGTAACGAGCCCGTTTCTTATTATGCGGACTACCGAATTTTTTTCTATTTTTTCACTAACCTCGATAACCGTATTGAAAAAGTTGTTTTTTTCCGTCTTTTCCATAAATAACCCCTAAAATTAAATCCTTTAATAATTATTCTACCACATTATACAAAATACGGTCAAACGATTGTTATAAAAAAGGGCAAAAAAATCCCTACGGAAAGCAAATTCCGTAGGGGGCGTATTGTCAAATAACGTTATTTAATTATTTCTTTAACTGCGTTTACAACGTTTTCGGTAGTTAAGCCGTATAACGGGAAAAGTTGTTTAGCCGGGCCGGACGCACCGAATTTGTCAATACCTAAAACCTTTCCGTCCAAGCCGGCGTACTTGTACCAAGACATAGTTGAACCTGCTTCAACGCAAACTCTTGTTCTAACCGTAGAAGGAAGAACTTTTTCCTTATAACTTGCGTTTTGTTTGTCAAAAAGTTCCATACAAGGCATAGAAACGACTCTAACGTCAATACCTTCTTTATATAAAACTTCTTTTGCGTTCATTATAAGTTCAACTTCGCTACCGGACGCCATTAAGATAGCGTCGGGAACTTTTTTATTACTGTCGGCAAGAATATAACCGCCTTTAAGAGCGTTTTTACCCGTACCTTCAAAAGATTTTAAGGTTTGACGGCTTAAAATGATAGAAGTAGGTCCGTTAGTAGTAACCGTAGAATACCAAGCGGCGGCGGTTTCTCTGTTGTCGCACGGGCGGAATACTTTCATATTAGGCATAGCACGGAGTCCCGCTAAATGTTCAACGGGTTGGTGAGTAGGTCCGTCTTCGCCAACGCCGATAGAATCGTGCGTTAAAACGTAAGCAACTTTCAAATCCATTAAAGCGGATAAACGCATAGCGTTTTTCATATAATCGCTAAATACGAAGAAAGTTGAGCAGAACGGAATTATACCGCCGTGAGTTGCCATACCGTTACAAATAGCACTCATAGCGTGTTCACGAATACCGAAGTGAAGGTTTCTTCCTTCGGGGGTAAGTTTTGAATAGTCGCCCATACCTTTAAGTTCGGTTTTGCAAGACGGGTTAAGGTCGGCAGAACCACCGAATAAGGCGGGAATTTGTTTTGCAAGTTTGTTAAGAACTATACCGCCCGAATTACGGGTAGCGTCGTCCTTTGTAAATTCGTATAAATCGTTTTCGTCAATTTCGGGAAGTTTTCCGCTTATAGCGTCCGTTAATTGTTTAGCGAGTTCGGGGTATTGTTTAGAATATTCTTTGAATAATTCCTTCCAAGCCTTTTCCGCTTTTTTACCACGGTTAATAGCCTTTTTAGCGTGAGCGTAAACTTCTTCGGGGACAGTAAATTCGGGGTAATCAAAACCTAAATTTTTGCGTAAAGCACTAACGCCGTCCGCACCCAAAGGAGCACCGTGAGTGGCACTTGAACCTTGTTTTGGAGAACCGTGACCGATTACCGTATGGCAAACGATAAGCGACGGTTTTTCCGTTTCGGCCTTTGCTTTTTTGATAGCCTTTTTAATAGCGTTAACGTCCGTTCCGTCCTTAACGTCAATAACTTGCCAACCGAGAGCAATTTGGCGTTTTTGTACGTCTTCACTAAAAGCAACGTCGGTATTACCTTCAATGGTAATTTCGTTATCGTCGTATAAAACTATAAGTTTACCGAGTTTTAAAGTTCCTGCCAAAGAAGACGCTTCGTAAGCGATACCTTCCATTAAGCAACCGTCACCGCAAATAGCGTAAGTGTAGTGGTCGATAATATTAAAACCTTCACGGTTGTAAACGCCTGCCAAATGGCTTTCGGCAATAGCCATACCAACTGCGTTGGCAATACCTTGACCGAGCGGACCGGTAGAAGTTTCAATACCGTCGGTTAAACCGTATTCGGGGTGACCCGGTGTGATAGAACCTACTTGACGGAATTGTTTCAAATCGTCCATTTTAACGTTAAAACCGTATAAATGAAGTAAAGAGTAATTTAAAATAGAACCGTGGCCGGCAGATAAAACGAATCTGTCACGGTTAAAAAATTTACTGTCTTTCGGGTTAAAAGTAAGAGCGTTTTGCCAAAGTGAATAAGCGATAGGTGCTGCTCCGAGAGCGATACCCGGGTGACCGGAATTAGCCTTTTCAATAGCGTCGGCGGAAAGGACTCTTAAAGTGTTAACTGTAAGTTGAGAAATATCCATTATTTAACTCCTTTGTTTGTTAAATATATTTTAACACATTTTTATACCGAAATAAAGCAAAAAAACACTTTTTTAAATTTTTTAATAAATTCTTAACTCAAACGGTTAAAAAAGCGGTAATTAAGGTTAAAAGTTAAAAACGCTTTACTTTTTTTAATAATGAAAGTATAATATTATAAATATAATAGATTATTATGCCCAAAATTAAACGGCATATAACAGGGTGAAATTCCCAAATAGGAGATTTATCGTGGCAAAGGATAAACAATTCGTAAAAGAAATAGCAGATATTGAAAACGATTTTCCAAAGTGGTATACAGACGTAATTTTAAAGACCGAACTCGTTGACTACGGTCCCGTAAAAGGTACAATGGTTATTAGACCTTACGGCTATGAAATTTGGGAAAATATTCAAAAAGAACTTAATAAAAGATTTAAGAAAACGGGTGCAAAAAACGCATATTTCCCACTTTTTATTCCGCAAAGTTTCTTAAATAAAGAAGCGGAACACGTAGAAGGTTTTGCTCCCGAGGTAGCGGTTGTAACTCACGCAGGCGGTCAACAACTTCAAGAACCGTTAATCGTAAGACCTACGAGTGAAACTATCATTTGCGATATGTTCTCAAAATGGCTTGAAAGTTACAGAGATTTACCTATCATGATAAATCAATGGGCAAACGTAGTTCGTTGGGAAAAGACTACCCGTCCGTTTTTAAGAACGAGCGAGTTTTTATGGCAAGAAGGTCACACCGTTCACGCAACTGCGGAAGAGGCAGAGACCGAAACTCAAACGATGCTCAACGTATATAAAGAATTTGCCGAAAACTGTTTGGCAATTCCCGTTTTAACCGGTAGAAAAACCGAAAAGGAAAAGTTCGCAGGTGCGGTTGCTACTTACGGTATGGAAGCAATGATGCTTGACGGTAAGAGTTTACAAGCAGGAACCTCTCACTATTTAGGTCAAAACTTTGCAAAATCTTTTGATATGAAATATTTGGACAAAGACGGCACTTTAAAGTACGGTTATTCAACTTCTTGGGGTGTATCAACAAGACTTATCGGTGCTTTGATTATGGCTCACGGCGACCAAAGAGGTTTGGTAATTCCTCCGGTAGTTGCTCCTATTCAAGTAGTAATAATTCCTATCGCTATGCATAAGGAAGGAGTTGTTGAAAAGGTTACCGAAATTAAAAACTTGTTTGAAGACGGCGGTATAGCCGTTGAACTTGACGTTCGTGACGCAAGCCCGGGTTGGAAATTCAACGAATGGGAAATGAAAGGCGTTCCCGTAAGAGTTGAAATAGGTCCTCGTGATATAGAAAACGGCAAAATGGTAGTAATGCGTCGTGATACTCTTGAAAAGTTAGAACTTAATCTCGGCGACGTTGACGCTATTAAGAACTTGCTTAATACTATTCAAAAAGATATGCTTGAAAAAGCAAGAAAAATAAGAGACAGTAGAATTGTTTACGCCGAAAGTATAGACGAAATTTTAAAGGGCGTAGAAAACAAGAACTTCGTAAAAGCACCGTGGTGTGGCTGCCGTGATTGTGAAGACAAAATCAAAGAATCAACACAAGCGTCTTCCCGTATAATTAGTGAAGACAGTGCCGATAATAAAGTATGTGCCGTATGCGGTAAAAAGGCGGAAAAAGTCGTTATTTACGCACGTGCATATTAAAAAGGAGTTAAAATGCTTTTTTTCAATGCGTTAGAACAAATTGACGTTGAACAATTAGAAGTAGTTGCGTCTATTATAGACCTATTCGTTACGGTAGCCCTTGCAATAGTCGGCTACGTGTTTAAAAGTATAGCAATTTACCAAATGGCTAAAAAGCGTGGGTTTAAAAATTTATGGCTTGCGTTTATTCCGTTTGCTAACTGGATTTTAATAGGTCAACTCATAGGAACGGCTATCGTTTGGGGTATGAAGTTTAAAAATGTGGGTGTATTTACCGCTCTCACGAGTTTCATTTCCTTTGTTATGTCGTTACTTTTGAATTTTGCTTATTATTTAACGGCAATTCAAGTTATATTTAACGTAACTATAACTTTCACTTCGCCGTTTATGAAGGAAATTATTGCACAAGACAATGCGTTCTTTATGGTTTTAACTTCGGTTTCGTGGATTATACAACTTGCAAATATCTTCTTTGAAGTTAGTGCAATTCACCTTATTTTCCGTATGTACAAACCGGAAAGAACGGTGCTTTACACCATTTTATCTATCTTCTTTGATTTCTTGTTCGGCATTTTCTTATTCACAATAAGAAAGAACGAAAAAACCACTTTTGAAGATTATTTAAGAAAGCAAGCGGAAGCAAGGCGTGCGTATTATAATCAAAATACTTACAACTATAATCCTTACAATAATAACAATAATATGAACAACGGTACGGAAAATACGGAGAAGAAGGACGAAAATCCTTTCCCCGAATTTGACGACAAGAAAGACGACGGAAACGATTATTTCAGTTAATATGGAAAAAGTAATTTCGGCAATATCTACTGCAAGCGGAACGGGTGGAGTTGCAATAATAAGAATGAGTGGCGAAGGCGTTTTGGACATAGCCGAAAAAATGTTCAAGCCATTACAAAAAAATCAAAAAGTAAAAGATTTTGAGCCGTATAAAATGTACGTAGGGGAAATTCTTTGCAACGGTTTTACCGATTTCGGTATGGTGGTATTCTTCAAAGGCCCTAAAAGTTATACGGGCGAAGATATGGTGGAATTTCACTCTCACGGCGGTATAGCGATTTCAAGGGGGGTTTTGAAAAAGACTTTTGAACTCGGAGCGTTGCCTGCAACTCGTGGAGAATTTACCAAAAGAGCGTTCGTAAACGGCAAATTATCACTTGATTCTTGCGAAGGTTTAATCAATATGATAAACAGCGAAAGCACCGCAGGGGTTAAGGTAGGTTACAATTTATACAGAGAAAAACTTTATAAAATTATCAACGAACTTCAAGACGGGCTTACAAACGCATTAGCGAGTATTGATGCGGACATTGACTACCCCGAAGAAGATTTAGAAGAACTTGCGTTGACGGGAGTTACTAACGTTCTTACCGAAACGAAGAAAAAAGTTCAAGAATTATTAGCCAAATACCAAGTAGGCGAAAAGGCTAAAAACGGCGTAAAAGTTGCAATAGTCGGTAAACCTAACACGGGTAAATCTTCAATATTAAATTCACTTTTAAACTACGAAAAAGCGATAGTATCTTCTGTTGCTGGAACTACGAGAGATATAGTTGAAGGCAATATAGAAATTAACGGAATAGAGTTCAATTTATTTGATACGGCAGGCATACGGGAAACGGCGGACGGAATTGAAAAATTAGGCATAGAGCGTTCAAACAAGATATTAAAGTCGGCGGACGTAGTTTTAGCGGTATTAGACGGTTCAAACGAACTTGATAAAGACGATAAAGAAATTTTATCTCAAATAGAAGACAAAAAATTCGTAAAGGTGTATAATAAAAAGGACGTAAACCAAAACTTTGCACAAAATAACGGAATAAGCGTATCGGCAAAAACGGGTGAAGGCATAGAACTTTTAAAGCAAGCCTTATACGAAAAAGTATTTGAAAGCGGAATTGACTTAAACAGTGAATACGTTGTAGAAGAAAGACACTACTACGCACTAAAAAATGCGGAAAATTCCATAAACGAAGCGTTAGCGAGCATAGGCAACGCACCGCTTGATTTGGTAGCGGAAGACGTTAAGCAAGTATGGTCTTATTTAGGCGAGATAACGGGCAAAACTGCAAGTGAAGAGATAATAGACGAAATTTTCAAAAAGTTTTGCGTAGGAAAGTAAAAAAAATACATATAATAAAAAATTAAGCAACGTAGTCGTTGCTTAAAAAATGCGGATATGGCGGAATGGCAGACGCGTTGGACTTAGAATCCAATGGGCAACCGTGTAAGTTCGAGTCTTATTATCCGCACCAAGGATAACCTTATTCGAATTATCGAGTAAGGTTTTTCTTTTTGTCTTTTTCTGCCTTATTTTAATATTTTTCAAGTGGCGGTTTATGCTGTGAAAGCCTCTTGATAAGAGTAGGGAGCGGAATAGGCTACTTTGCCAAGGCAAACAAAAAAGCCCCTCGGGGCGTTAGCGTTTGGCTCATTGCCTAACACTTCCGCTCCCGAGAGGCTCTTGTTGTTTATTGAAAACCACGGGATAGTCCCGTGGTTAAAAAGAGGTTTACCGATGAGTAAAAATATACCTCCTATGATATAATAAAATGGTAGTCCACACCAAAAAAACATAGGAGGTATAGTCATGGATGACAATAATAGTTTAGCACATACGAAATGGAATTGCAAATATCATATAGTATTTGCCCCAAAATACAGGAGAAAAATATTTTTTGGCGAATACCGTGTAGAAATAGGCAAGATA
>JAZRVG010000100.1:0-28831 GCA_045599025.1 Christensenellaceae bacterium
ATATGTATTTGGAGAAATTAGTTATAATACCATGTTACAATCCACCGTTAAAAGTTGTGGATTACGCTCAAAATTTACTTTCATGCGGTATTAACAAAATTTTAATAGTAAACGACGGTAGCGGTGAAGAATTTTCGCCTACTTTTGACGCACTTAAAAATATTGAAAAAGTTACCGTTCTTACGCATAACGACAATTTAGGAAAAGGAAGAGCCTTAAAAACTGCTCTTCGCCATATTCGTGACGAATTAAAAGTTCCTGCCGTTATTGCAACTTGTGACTGCGACGGGCAACACCTTGTTGAAGACGTTTTAAACTGCCTTACCTATGCCGAAAAAAATCTTTATTATTTCGTTTTAGGCGTTAGAAACTTTAACGACAAAACCGTTCCGTTTAGAAGCCGTTTCGGTAACCGTTCAACAAGCAAATTCTTTAAAAAACTTTACGGCGTTTATTTAAAAGATACTCAAACGGGCTTACGTGCATTTTCAACGGAGTTTTTAAACACCTTAATTTACACCAAAGGCAACCGATTTGAATACGAAATGAACGTTTTGGTAAATTTAGTTAAGAAAAAACACAGAATTATGGAAGTCCCTATTGCTACCGTTTATAACGGTAAAGATAGCGAAACACACTCTCATTTTTCTACGGTTAAAGACAGTATTAAGGTTTGGGGCGTTCTTATAAGGCGTGCAAAATGGAAATTTATTTCAAATTTTCTAATCGGTTTAATTATTATTGCCGTAATAGTTACAGGAATTATTTTACTAATTTAAAAAACAAATTAAAAAGGTTTAGCGTTTCAATTTATTCGCTAAACCTTTATTTTTTACGCAAGTTCTTCTTCCGCTTGTTTACTGTTTAAATCGTTTAACATTTTAAGTTCGTAGAACTTACCCTTCTTTTTCATAAGTTCTTCGTAAGTACCTATTTCTATAATTTTGCCGTGCTCTAAAACTACTATTCTATCAGCGTTTCTTATGGTTGAAAGCCTATGAGCAACTATAAAAGTGGTCCTTCCTTTTATTGAACTTGCTATCGCCTTTTGAACGTGGTATTCGGAAATATTGTCAAGAGCACTCGTCGCCTCGTCTAAAATCATAATTTTAGGATTTCTTATTAACGCTCTCGCTATCGTGATACGCTGTCTTTGTCCGCCCGAAAGTTTATCGCCGTGTTCCCCTACGAAAGTATCTATTCCGTTTGGTAGAGTTGATAAAAATTCGTTTAAGTTTGCCTTTTCTACCGCCTTGTTTAGTTCTTCTTCGGTATAACGCTCTAACCCGTAAGTGATATTGTCCTTTATACTTCCGTCAAACAATATACTGTTTTGCGGAACTACCGAAATACTGTGCCTATACTCGCTTAAATTAAGGCTTGAAAGGGGTTTTCCGTCTATATCAATTTCGCCCGATTGCGGTGGCAAGAAACCTATTATCATATTCATAAGCGTACTCTTACCCGAACCCGAAGAACCGACTACCGCTATACACTCGCCTGCTTTTACGTCAAGCGACAAGCCGTTTATTACGTTTTCGGAATCGGTTGAAGGATAGCAATAACTTACGTTTTTTAAAGTTATTGCTCCCGTAATTTTACTGCAAGCACTACTGTTTAAGTTAAATTCCACGTCCTTTGAATTCATAACTTCCGAAACGGAACTTATAGCGTCTAAACCTTTGCTCATTTCCGGCAAACATGAAATTAAGCCGGAAATACCTGCACTTATTGATTCAAACATTGATTGGTAAAGGACGATTTCGCCTACAGTTATTACTTTTTTTATTGCTAAAAAAGAACAAAAAAGCAAACAAACGGCACTTAAAAATTTATTCATTAGCCAAATGAAACTACCGAAAAACGCTTGAACTTTATCCAAGGATAAACCTGCTTCGGTTATTCCGTTGACGGAGTTTTTAAATGAAGAAATTTCTTGATTTTCAAGCCCGTGAGATTTAGTTACGGGTATCATTTCTATCATAGTGGTAAGTTTTGAACTTACCTTTTCGTTTTCTATTCTAAAATTCTTATTTCTTTGGCGAATTTTCTTTCGGAATAAGTTATTTAAAATAACGTTACAAGGTATTACGAATAGGAAAAATAACGAAACCGTTCCGTTCTTTACAACCGATATTCCTACAGCAACCAAAACGCCTATAATATTTGGAATTAGAGTGAACATTATAAGCCTTAAAAGACCGTCTATTGACTCCAAATCTCTCAAAAATTTTGACTGCAACCGTCCCGTTTGAATATCTTTATAGTACGTTATTGACAAACTTTGAAGTTTTCTTACAAGCGAACATTTAATACCCGCACTCGTTTGGCGGAGCATTTTGCTTACTATATTCCACCTTAAAACCGTCATAGGAAGGTTCAATAATATCGTTGCAAGCATTATAACAGACTCAATTATAAGCCTTTGCAAATTACCGTTATCAACACCGTTTTTTACCATTACGGTTACGGTATCAATAATATCTGCGGTAAATAACGGTATAATCCAAGTTGGCAACGCTTGTAAAAAATATACCAGCGTGGAAGTAATCATTTTACCTATATTTAAAGAGAATATTCTCTTTAAAAAGTGACTTTCCCTTTTCGTTTGTGAAGTATTGTCTTCATTAAACAAATGGTCGTAGTCGGGAATAGGCATTTTGCTTGTCGTTTTATTTTGAGCGTTCATATACTTTCTAATTTCACTCCTTTGGTTTAATTATATAAGAACAAAAAAACGTTGTCAACAATTATTAAAAAACTCCCGAAAATTCGGGAGTTTTTGTTAGTGTTATTCCGCTTTTAGCGGAGTGAAATTGCTACGCACTATTATAAATATTTGATTATCATACTTGCTAGTTCGCCCTTTGACGACAAACCTATTTTTTGTTCAACTTTTTCTCCGTTTTTGAAAATCATTATGCAAGGAATTGCCGTTATTCCGTAAGAATTTGCTAAACTTTCGCATTCGTCAACGTCAATTTTGCCTACTACCGTTTTATCTTTAAGTTCTTCTGCAAGTTCTTCAACTATCGGTGCTTGCATTTTGCAAGGACTACACCATTTTGCGTAAAAATCTATCAAAATAGGTTTTTTTTCACTCTTTAACAAGTTTTTAAAATCAAATTCGGAAAAATTTTTTACAAATTCGCTCATACTTCCTCCTAATATGAAAGTATATATAGTATTTTTTATTTTATACTAAAATTCTAAATTTTCTATTCCGTTTAAGTCAACTTCTTTGCTTTCGCCGTCTATCATACGCTTTAAAATCGCTTTATTCGTCTCAAGTTCGTTGTCGCCTATCGTTAAAACGTATTCCGCTTTAATTTTATCGGCGTATTTGAACTGCGATTTAATACTTCTTTCCATGTGGTCGGTTTCTACCGCTACACCGTTTTTACGGAGTTTATAGCAAAGTTCAAACGCTTTTTTAAACGCTTTTTCTCCCATAGACGCAATATAGAGTTTTACCGGCTTTTCTTCGGGAATTTCAACGTTTTCGGCTTCCATAAGCATTAAAATTCTTTCAAGTCCCATACCGAAACCGACGCCTGCAACGGAAGTTCCGCCTATTTGTTCAATAAGCCCGTCGTATCTTCCGCCACCACATACCGTTCCTTGCGAACCGAGGGAAGTCGTTACGAATTCAAATACCGTTTTGGTATAGTAGTCAAGTCCCCTTACGATATACGGATTAACTTTATAATTTAAACCTGCTATATCTAAATAACCTTTTAAATTTTCAAAGTGCGTTCTACAATCGTCGCACAAAAATTCCGTTATTTTAGGAGCGTTTTTGGTAAGTTCTTTACAACCTTCTTCTTTACAGTCTAAAATACGCAAAGGATTTTTTTCGTATCTTTCACGGCAAGTAGGACACATTTTATCTAAACTTCCCGCAAGATATTCTTTGAGTGCTTTATTGTAGTTCTTTCTACAATCTTTACAACCCATACTGTTGATATTAAGTTCTACTTTTAAACCTAACTTGGTTAAAAGAGTATAGGCGGTTAAGATAACTTCCGCATCGGTATCCGCACCCTTTGCTCCGTAAAACTCAACGCCGAATTGGTGGTGTTCACGAAGTCTGCCCGCTTGCGGTCTTTCGTAACGGAAAACGGGAGTTATATAGTACATTTTTAAAGGCATAGCCCCGCTATAAAGTCCGTTTTCTATAAACGCTCTCGCAACGCCTGCCGTTCCTTCGGGTTTTAAAGTTATACTGCGGTTGCCCTTATCTAAAAAGGTGTACATTTCTTTATTTACTATGTCCGTAGTGTCGCCTACTCCCCTTAAAAACAATTCCGTATGTTCAAAAGTTGGAGTTCTTATCTCTTTTACACCGAATATTTTTGCTACTTCTCTTGCCGTATTTTCAACGTAGTGCCATTTGTAACTTTCGCTTGGCAAAACGTCCTTCGTTCCCTTTGGTATGTTTATCATAACTGCTCCTTAAAGTATATACTTTTTAAGATTTCTTTCCGCCGTTTCTCTGTTTAAGTGTTCGTCAACGTAATTTCTGTCTATTTTAACGGTTGTGAGCGGTATGTTTCCGCCTGCGTTGAACGAAATATCTTCAATTAAGTTTTCCATTACGGTATGAAGTCTTCTTGCTCCTATATCTTCACTCGTTTCGTTCATTTCTACCGCTATTTCGGCTATTTCTTCAATAGCGTCTTGCGTGAACACAAGGTCTATGTTATCAACGAGCAATAACGTTTTATATTGAAGTGTTATTGCGTTCATCGGCATTGTTAAAATGCGAACGAAATCGTCTTTTGAAAGCGAAGAAAGTTCTACGCTTATTGGAAATCTTCCTTGAAGTTCGGGAATTAAATCTTCCACCTTTGAAACGTGGAAAGCACCTGCCGCTATAAATAAAATGTAGTCGGTTTTTACCGGTCCGTATTTGGTCATTACCGTTGAGCCTTCTACTATCGGTAAAATATCTCTTTGAACGCCCTCTCTTGAAACGTCCGCTCCGCTACCGCCAGATTTTGCTATTTTATCAATTTCGTCAATGAAAATTATTCCTTCTTGTTCGGCACGCCTTACCGCTTCAATATTTACTTGGTCGGGGTCAATTAACTTGTCGCTTTCTTCCGAAACAAAATATTGCATTGCTTCGTAAACGGTCATTTTGCGTTTTTTCTTCTTTTTGGGGAGCATATCGCCGAAAATTGAACCTAAATTTATCTCCGCTCCTACCCCTTGCATTATATCAAGTTGTTTGGGCGTATCAATAACTTCTATTTCTATAACTTGTTTATCAAGTTTATGCTCTCTTATATCGTTTAAAAGTTTGTCTTTGAAAAGATCTTCGGGAGTTTCGCCCCTTTCGCTTTCCTTTAATTCAAGCAAAATTTTTAAAACTTTCTTTTCGGCAACTGCCGTAGCTTTTGCTAAAACGGTTGCACGTTGCTCTTCTTTAACAAGCCTTACGCTACACTCAACCAAATCTCTTACCATAGACTCAACGTCTCTACCGACGTAGCCTACTTCGGTGTATTTCGTTGCCTCAACTTTAACGAAAGGTGCATTTACCAGTTTTGCAAGTCTTCTTGCTATTTCCGTTTTACCAACGCCCGTAGGTCCTTTCATTATTATGTTTTTTGGAGTTATTTCGTCTTTTAATTCGGGCGAAAGTTTTGAACGGCGGTAACGGTTGCGAAGGGCTATTGCTACCGCTCTTTTCGCTCCTTCTTGTCCTATTATATATTTATCAAGTTCGTTTACTATCTCTCTCGGTGATAAATCCATACTATACTCCTTATATCTTCTCAACAACGATATTATCGTTAGTGAAAATACAAATTTTACTTGCTATTTTAAGTGCTTTTTGAGCAATAACGTCCGCTTGATAATCCGTTTCTTCTATCAAGGCACGAGCCGCCGCCAAAGCGTAATTTCCACCGCTACCTATTGCACATACTCCGCCGTCCGGCTCTATAACTTCGCCACCGCCGGAAACTATAAGCAAGTTGTCTTTATCGGCACAAATCATCATTGCCTCTAATTTTCTTCCTACTTTATCTTCACGCCAAAGTTCCGCAAGTTGAACGGCACTACGCATTAAATTGCCTGAATACTTATTGAGCATTCCTTCAAAACGTTCGGTTAAAGTAAATGCGTCGCTTACCGAACCTGCAAAACCTACTATAACTTTGCCACCGTAAATTCTTCTTACCTTTACGGCGTTGTTTTTAAATACTACCGATTCACCGAAAGTTACTTGTCCGTCACCGGCAATAGCCGTTACGCCGTCCTTTTTAACGGCACAAATGGTAGTTCCTCTAAATTCAATACTCATTTTAGTTCTCCTTGTTTTCTTTTTCGTAATTGCAAGATTTGTTACTGCATTTTATTTGATTATTCTTTATTACTAAATAGTTACCGCAAGTTGGACACAATTCGCCCGTAGGTTCGTCCCAACTTATGAATTTACAACCTGGGTAACCCGAACAACCGTAATATATTTTATTTGTTTTTGAAGTCATTTTTTGTGCGGGTTTATGACAGAGCGGACAAACGCCTGCTTGCTCTAACAAACTTTTACTTTCTCCGCACTTGGTACACTTTAAGTATTTACCGAATTTGCCCGTTTTAAGTAGCATAAGCGAACCGCATTTTACGCATTTTTCCGTAGAAACTTCGTCGTTTTCTTGCATTTTCGTATTACACTCTTGATTAAAACAAATTAAGTATTTACCGAATTTGCCTTCTTTAAGCATCATTTTTGAGTTACAGTTCGGGCATAATCTTTCACTTACCGTATCGCCTGCGTTTTTAGTTCTTTTACACTCGGGGCACATTAAGTATTCGCCGAATCTTCCTAACTTTTTAACGAGTTTAGCACCGCAAAATTCACAAGGTATATCGGTTGGCTCGCTGTTATCTCCCGTAGCCGTTTTGAGATTTTCCATAAACGGATAGTAGAAATCCCCTATCATTTTATGCCAGTCTTGACCGCCTTCGGCAATTTCGTCAAGTTTATCTTCCATACGGGCGGTAAATTTAACGTCCATAACGTTTTTGAAATATTTTAACAAAAGGTCGGTTGCGTCAAACGCTATTTGAGTAGGAACAAGATATTTTGCTTTTCTTTCTATATATTTATGTTTTGTAAGCGTTCCTATAATAGTAGCGTAAGTTGACGGTCTACCTATTCCGTTTTCTTCTATTGCTTTTACAAGCGTTGAATCGGTGTATCTAACCGGCGGAGTTGTAAATTTTTGTTTCTTTTCAATACTCTTTACCGCTAAAATATCACCTTGATTCATATCGGGTAAAAGTTTACCGTTTTCGCCTTCTTCGTCTATATCTTTACCTGCAACGTAATCGTAAACCGCCGTATAACCTTTGAATTTAACCGATTTTCCGCTTGCTTTGAAAGTATAGCCGTTCGCAACTGCCGAAATTTGCATAGAGTTATAAAGAGCCTCCGCCATTTGCGACGCTAAATATCTTTGATATATTAAACGGTACAAATTGTAGTGATTTTTATCTAAAATGTCCTTAACGCTTTCAGGCGTTACGTTTATATCAATAGGACGAATTGCCTCGTGGGCATCCTGTGCGTTCTTCTTTGCCGTATAAATATTAGGCTTTTGCGGTACGTACTCTTTACCGAATTTATTTTCAATATAGTTAAGACAGTCGTTTTGAGCGTCAACCGAAATACGTGTACTGTCCGTTCTTATATAGGTTACAAGTGCAAGATGACCTTTCGGGGTTTCCATACCTTCGTACAAGTGTTGTGCAATTTGCATTACTTGTGGTGCGGACAAGTTTAATTTTGCCGATGCGTCTTGTTGCATCGTTGAGGTTGTGAACGGCGGAAGTGCGTGAGATTTTGAAACGCCTTTTTTAACTTCGCTTACCGTAAATTTCCCGTTTACGCAAGAATTATACACTTCCAACGCCTCGCCTTCCGAACTCGGCTTGTATTTTTTGCCGTTCTTTTCGGCTAAAAGCATCTTAAATTCTTCCTTCGTTCCTTCAACGGCTACTTTTGCGGAAACCGTCCAATATTCTTCGGGAACGAAATTCATAATTTTGCGTTCAAGTTCAACCGCAAGCCTTACCGCTACCGATTGCACTCTACCTGCCGACTCCCCGTCCTTTACTCTCGTTCTTACAAACGGAGAAAGTTTATAACCCACGATTCTGTCTAAAATTCTTCTTGCTTGTTGAGAATCTACTAAATTATAATCTATTCTTTCGGGGTGTTGAAGGGCGTTTTTTACCGCTTTTTCACTAATTTCGTTGAATTTTATACGATGCGTTTTCCCTTTTATATCTAAAACTTCGTATAAGTGCCATGCTATTGCTTCACCTTCTCTATCCGGGTCGGTTGCAAGATATACTCTATCCGCTTTTGCGGCGTACTCTTTAAGTTCGGCAACAGTCTTTTTTTGCTTTGGTTCTATTACGTAAGACGGTTCAAAATTATTGTCAACGTCAACGCCGAAACGCTTTTCGGGTAAACCACGAACGTGTCCGCCACTTCCTAAAACCTTATACTTTCCGTCTAAAAATCTTTCTATTGTTTTTGCTTTTTTTGGTGATTCTACGATAATTAACTGCATTTTTTAAGCCCTTTTTACTCTATTTTTTATAGTATTCGCCACTGTCGTTATTTGATATAACGCCTTTTATTTCAAGCATAGTAAGTATCGGCATAACTTCGTATATTTTATAACACGAATTTTCAATAATTCCGTCAACCGTACTTATTCCGCTTTCTATGAGTTTATAAATTTTACTTTCTTCTTCGGTTAGTTCTATTTGCTTTTCTATATTTTCGTAACGCATCACACCGGAAATATCTAAAAATTCCGTAGTTAAATACGCTCCGTCTTTTATAAGTTTATTCGGTAGTTCTCCCGACGATATAAAAGGCGAATAAGGAAACGCAAACACTTCTTTTCCGTACTCTACCGCATAATTCGCCGTATACCTTGCACCGCTACCAAACTCTCCGCTAACTATCAAAACGCCGTCCGATAGCCCTGCTATTATTCGGTTTCTTATTGGGTAATGATAATTTCTAATTGGAATATCGTAAGAATATTCGGTTATTACAAGCCCGCCGTTTTCGTAACATTTTTTAATTAGTGAGTAGTTGGTTTCAACTTTTTCGCAATTAAATCCGCCCGCCAAAACAAGCACGGTATTTTCGGGTTTTGCTCCGAGTATTGCGTTTTGGTCAACCCCTAACGCTACGCCCGTTATTAGCGTTACGTTTTGTAAAGATAACTTTTCGGCATAATCTTTTGCATAGCCTAAATATTCTTTTAAAGTTTTTCTTGAACCTACTATTGAAAAAGTATTTTTACTGTTTAGTAGTTTTATATTTCCTTTTGCGTACAAACATATAGGATTAAACGGAATTTCCTTTAATCTTATCGGGTAACCGCTACTTTCTTCCGTTATTACGGTTATTTTTTCTTTTTCGTATTTTTCTATAATATTATCTAAAAAGTTGCCTTTTATAGCGTTTATAAAAGTGTTACTTGCACTATTTGATAAATTTTTTTTAAAATAATTTTCCGCAAGATACGTGTTTTCAAAAATTTCTTCTAAACAACCGTTATATAAATTTATAATATTTCTTTTGTGTTTATATTCCAAATTTTGAAAACCGTCAAGAAAAATATACGCCTTTTCTCTTATGCTTATCAATAAAAATTTCCCCTATAACTTACTGCTTCTAATATGTGCTTGGGTTGTATTTCTTCACTGTAATCTAAATCGGCAATAGTTCTTGCAACTTTTATTACCCTACTTCTCGCCCTTGCCGACATATCTAATTTTTCAAACGACGCTTTTAATATGCTTTCGCTCTCTTTTGATAAATTACAATACTTCTTTATTTGCCTTTCGCCCATTTCGGCATTTGTGTTAATTCCGTCTAAACTAAAACGCTCTTTTTGGATTTTTCTTGCCGTTTGAACTCTCTTTTTAACGACTTCGCTACTTTCTTCTAAATTGTTTTCAACCAAATCGCTATACTTAACGCCGTCAACGTTTATTTGAATATCAATTCTGTCAAGTAGCGGTCCGGAAATTTTAGATTTATACTTTCTTATTTCGTTTGGCGAACAAGTACAGTTTTTACCCTTTACGCCGAAATTACCGCAAGGACAAGGGTTCATACTTCCGCACAAAATAAAACTTGCGGGGTACTCTACCGACGCTTTGGTTCTCGTGACCGTAATTTTTCTGTCTTCAAGCGGTTGGCGTAAACACTCTAATACGGAGCGTGGATATTCAGGCATTTCGTCAAGATACAAAACTCCGTTATGTGCCAAACTGATAATTCCCGGTTGCGCATTTTGACCACCGCCTACTATCGCTACCGCCGATGCGGTATGATGCGGAGTCATAAACGGCCTTGTTGTTATAATTCCTTCGTTTTGAGATAAAGTTCCCGAAACACTGTGAATTTTGGTGGTTTCAAGAGCCTCGTCAAAACTCATATCGGGCATAATGGTTGGAATACACTTTGCAAGCATAGTTTTACCTGCTCCCGGTGGCCCTACGAACAAAATGTTATGACCGCCAGCAACTGCAACTTCCAAAGCCCTTTTTGCGTACGCTTGACCTTTTACAAAGGCTAAATCGCTTTGATATTTTTTATCGTTTTTATATTCGGAATATTCTTTATGTTTAATAGGCTCAAAAACTTCCTTTTGAGTAAGCAAGGAAACTGCGTCTTTAAGCGTTTTTAACGCATACACTTCAACGCCTTCTAAAAACGCAACTTCGTTAGCGTTCTCGTAAGGAACTATAAATTTTTTAACCCCGTCCTTTTTGGCGGAAATTAGCATTGGAAGTAAGCCCGAAACGGAACGCAAACCGCCGTCTAACGAAAGTTCGGCAATTAACGCAAAATCGGTATCGTCTTTAATAATTACTTGTTCCGACGCTTTTAAAATTCCTATTGCGATAGAAAGGTCCAAATACGAACCTTGTTTTTTAAGGTCGGCAGGAGCAAGATTAACTATTATTTTTTTGTTAGGAGCAATAAATCCACTGTTCTTTATAGCCGAACGGACACGCTCTTTGGACTCTTTAACCGAAGTGTCCGGCAAGCCGACTATTTCAAATTGCGGTAAGCCGTTACTTACGTCAATTTCCACGAAAACGGGGCAACCGATAAGCCCGTACAAAGCGTAACTCTTTATTTTTGCAAGCATAATAATTCCGCTACTCTCCCTATTATAATCTACATTATTGTAAACCAACTAATAAAAAAAGTAAACAATTTTTCACAACTTTTTGCTTTCTTTATATATTATATATAGAAAAGGGCTTTTCTAAATATATATTATATATTTATAGCAAAAATATTGAAAAAAATATTTTGCTGTGCTACAATAACTCTATGATAAAATTCAATTCTAAATGGGACGAAGTGTTATCTTCTCACTTTGCAAGCGAACGCTATATAAAAATAAGAGAGTTTCTTAAAACCGAATATTCAACTAAAACTATTTACCCGCCTATGTACGATATTTTTAACGCTTTTAAGTTAACTCCTTACGAAAATATCAAAGTAGTTATTTTAGGGCAGGACCCTTACCACGAATACGGGCAAGCACACGGGCTTGCTTTTTCCGTAAAAGACGGCGTTCCTCTTCCCCCTTCTTTAAAAAACATATTTAAAGAACTTGAAAGCGATTTAGGTATTACACCGCCCGCAAGCGGTAATTTGGAAGGTTGGGCAAAGCAAGGCGTTTTACTTTTGAACACGGTTTTGACCGTTCGTGAAGGAAACGCTAACTCTCACAAAGATTGCGGTTGGCAATGGTTTACCGACGAAGTTATTAAGGAAATATCTAAAAAGGAAGAACCCGTAGTGTTTATTCTTTGGGGCGGAAACGCACGTTCTAAAAAGAATTTGATAGATACTACTAAACATTTTATTATAGAATCGGCTCACCCTTCTCCACTTTCCGCCTACAACGGTTTTTTCGGTTCAAAACCCTTTTCCAAAACTAACGGAATTTTAAAAAAACTTGGAAAAACTCCTATAAACTGGGATTTAAAAATTGACATTTAAAAACAAAAGTTATAAACTTTAAATATAAAATATATTAAGGAGTATCGTATGAAAGTTATTATTACTGAAAATTACGAAGAATTAAGCAAAAAAGCATATGAAGTTATGAAGGAAGTTTTAACTTCCAAAGATAACGCAGTTTTAGGTTTGGCAACCGGTTCAAGCCCTATCGGTCTTTACAAATGTATGATTGAAGACTACGAAAAAGGAAACGTTTCTTATAAAAAAGTAAGTTCCGTTAACCTTGACGAATACGTTGGTCAAGGCGTTGGCGACGAACAAAGTTACGTTGAATTTATGAGAAATAACCTTTTCAACCATATTGATATTGATTTAAAAAATACCGACCTTCCTTCCGGCGTTGAAAAAGATATGCAAAAAGAGTGCGACCGCTACAACGCTAAACTTGCAAACACGAACGTTGATATTCAAGTTTTAGGTATCGGCTCTAACGGTCATATCGGTTTTAACGAACCAAACACCCCGTTCGGCTCGGTTACTCATATAGTTGACCTTACCGAAAACACTATTAAGGACAATGCAAGATTCTTTAAGTCTATTGACGAAGTTCCTACACAAGCAATTTCTATGGGTATTAAAAATGTTATGAACGCTAAAAAGATTTTGCTTGTTGCTAACGGCTTAAACAAGGCTGACGCTATTAAGGCTACTATTGAAGGCCCTGTTACCGAAAAAGTTCCTGCATCTATCTTACAACTTCACCCTGACTGCGTTTTAGTTATTGATAAATTGGCTGCGTCTAAACTTTCTAAATAAGAAAGTTGTTCGCCAAACGGCGTGAGATTGCACCTTTGGTGCAGTGATATGCCTACGGCGTGTTATTTGCTTTTGCAAATCAATTTTTTCAAAAAATTATATTCGCCTATCGGCGGAGTGATATTTTGACTTACAGTCAAAGTGATATTCGCCTATCGGCGAGTGATATTATTTCACGATAAATCGTGAAATAGTGATATGCTTACCTTCGGTAAGCGTTATAGAAAAACCCTATTATAAAATAAAAGACCTACGAATTGTTTTCGTAGGTCTTTTGGTTTATAAAATTTTTCCGTTTAGTATTATTTTTTCAACTTTTCCGTTGTTTATTACGGCAAAATTTGCTTTGTTACCTGCTATTATTTCGGTTATATACGTACTTTCTAAATTTTGCGATTTGCAAATTTCTTCGGTTAAAGGAGTTATCACGTAGTTTTCGTCCCCTATTACCGAATAGTTTTCGTCGTTTAAAAACACCATTGCAATACTTTCGTTTCCTACGTACATTACCGTATCGTTATATACCGCAACCGAAACCAAATTTCCGTTTAATTTGCCTTTTACCGTTAAGTTGCAAGTATCTTTTAATATCATAGGTTTTATAACGTTAAATGATTCCGTAAAAATTTCAATAAAATTATCGGGAATACTGTTTGCCAAAACGTCAAATACTACTCCATGCAAATATATCGTTTGTCCCGTATATACCGCACCTAAAAATTTATAGTAGTTTTTACGTCTTTTTCTGTATTCGTCAATTCCGTTTTCTCTTTCAATACTACCGAAAAGGAATTTTCCTTTAAAATATTTTTTAATGGCAACCGCCATTTGTATGCCGTAAGTATTAACTCTTTCTTCTTTATCTACCGCAACGAGTAAACAGTAAATTGCACGTGGAAGTAATATAAAAGACGAAAAACCTACTACCTTTCCGCTTGCGTTCACAAACGCCAAAACGTCAAAGTAAGGAGAGTTTACCATAACTTCCAAAGGAAACGTTCTTTCGTTTTCAGAAAAAGACTGTTCGTATATTTTATTAACGCTTAAAAGTTCTTTACTTTGAGCGTCTAACTTTATTATTTTTACCATAATTTTTTAACCCCAAATTTAACGTTTATTATACCGGACTGAAAATTCCGAGTAATATTATTCCCACAAACGTAATTATTATTGATACGTAATGCATTACGGATAATTTTTCCTTTAAGAAAATTCTACTCCATAATACCGAAACGGCACAGTATGCGGAAATTATTGCCATACCTGCCGAAAAATCGGAAAACATTACCGCCATATAGAATACTTGACCTAACGTTTCACAAAGTCCGCCGTAATACAAACGTTTGTTTTTTGTAAAGAATTTTTCTTTTTTTATTACTTTTACGTAGAAAAGACCGAAAAGTCCTATTAAAAGCGAAGTAAATTCAAACGCAGTATTGGACGCATAATCGGAAAGACCGAAAAGTTCTTTTTCTGCTATAAACTGGTCGCCTACCGTTCCCAAAGCGTCTATAACTAAATATATTACGGGAATTAAAATTGCTATTACGCTTTTGGTATATTTTCTTTCACTTTTTTGTTGGCGGAGCATTCTTGCTTCGTCGTTTTCAAAATATTCGGTAAAGCCGAGTGACAATATTCCTATTGCAACGAGTCCGCAACCGATACCCGAAACCAAATCAAGTTCCGCCCACCCTAAAAGTACGCATATTAAAAGCGCAAGCGAACCCGAAGAATTACAAATCGGGCTTGATACCGAAAGTTCTATGTATCTTAAACCTTTATAACCTATTACCATTGCCGATAAATAAATAAAAGCAATAGGAAAATAGTGAATTAAATCTATAAATTTAAAGTCTGTGTAAAATAAACTGCATATCCATTTAGGTGTGGTTTCTTCGTTGATAAACGTACCGCCTATAAGGGTTAGAACGGCGTGAATACCCATTATTAAACCTACTGCAAAAATTACTTTCCACTCACTTAATTTGTCGTCTTGTTTAGTTCCTAATTTGGAAAACAAGTCCGAACCCGACCAACAGAGCAACGCAACGATTGAAAATGCAAAAAACACGTTTGTTTTCTCCTTTGTTTTTTTATTAAATTATAATTTTACAAGATTTGAATTTATCATTTCTTGTAGTGATTTCAAAATACCTAATTTAGCGTGATAAAAAGTTAAACCGCCTTGGAAATACACTGCATACGGCTCTTTTATAGGACCGTCCGCCGAAAGTTCTATGGACGAGCCTTGAACGAACGCTCCTGCCGCCATAATTACTTCACTATCGTAACCGGGCATTGCCCAAGGAACGGGAGTTACGTAACTGTCAACGGGTGCGGCTTCTTGAATACCTTTACAAAAAGCAAGCATACCTTCTTTACTTTTAAGTTCTACCGCTTGAATAATATCGTGGCGTGATTCGGTAGAATTGGGAACGCACTTAAACCCGAATTTTTCATAAATATTTGCCGCAAAAATTGCACCTTTTAACGCTCCTGCCGTAACGGTTGGAGCAAGGAACAAACCTTGATAGAATTTAGGAAGTACCCCAAGCGTTGCTCCTACTTCTTGACCAAGCCCCGGAGCGGATAAACGGTAAGCACACCTTTCAATTAAGTCTTTTCTTCCGCAAATATAACCGCCGATAGGCGCTAAACCGCCACCCGGATTTTTTATAAGAGAGCCTACTACCATATCTGCACCGACGTCGCTCGGCTCAACGGTTTCAACGAATTCGCCGTAACAGTTATCAACCATAACTAAAACGCTCGGTTTGATTTTTTTACAAAAGGCAATAAGTTCCCCTATTTGTTTTACCGAAAAAGTCGGCCTTGTTTGATAACCTTTTGAGCGTTGAATTGTTATAAGTTTAGTTTTTTCGTTTATTGCTTTTTTGATATTTTCATAGTCAAAAGTGCCGTCTTCTAATAAATCTACTTGCCTATAACTTACGCCGTATTCAAAAAGAGAACAAGTTGATTTTCTTATACCGATAACTTCTTCCAAAGTGTCATAAGGCTTGCCTACGGGAGATAAAAGTTCGTCGCCCGGGAGTAAATTTGCCGAAAGTGCCACCGTTAAAGCGTGGGTTCCGCAAGTAATTTGCGGACGAACGAGTGCCGATTCGGTATGAAAAACGTCCGCATACACTTTTTCTAATTTTTCTCTACCTATATCGTCGTAACCGTAGCCCGTTGACGCTTGCATACAAGTTGCGTCAACTCTGTTTTTTTGAAGGGCGTACAACACTTTATTTTGGTTGTATTCCGCTATTTCGTCTATTTTTTCAAAGCGTTCCTTTAACGATTTGCAAACTTCTTCGCCTAATTCGTAAGTTCTTTTTGAAACGCCTAATTTTTCATAAATTTCGCAATTTTCCATAAGTTTTAATTATTTCTTAAATTTTCTATAACTTCTTTTTTATTTTCCGCTTTGAATACGGTTGAGCCTGCTACTATTACGTTTGCTCCTGCGTCCTTTACCTTTTTAACGTTTTCAAGCGTAATTCCGCCGTCAACTTCAAGCAAAATATCAAGACCGCTTTCGTCTATCATTTTTTTGGTTTGACGAATTCTTTCGGTGCTTTCTTCTATGTATTTTTGTCCGCCGAAACCGGGGTATACCGTCATTATTAAAATCATATCGGCATAAGGAAGTAAATCTTTTAAAACCTCAACTTTCGTATCGGGTTTTATTGATACCGCACTCTTAACGCCTAACTTTCTTATATTTTGTAAAACGGTTTTTATATCTTGTTTTACCGCCTCGTAGTGAACGGTTATATAGTCCGCTCCGTTTTTGGCAAATTCTTCTATATATTTTTCGGGCTCGGTTATCATTAAGTGAACGTCTAACGGTTTAGTTGCTATTTTCTTTAAATCGCCTATCATTTTCATACCGAAAGTGATATTTGGAACGAAAACGCCGTCCATTACGTCACAATGCACTAAATCTGCACCCATATTGCATATATTTAAAGTTTCTTCACCCATTTTTGTAAAATTTGCCGATAAAATTGAAGGGGCAATAAAAGTTTTCATAAGTTGTTCTCCTTGTTTAATAAATGACTTCTACGAAGTTGTCCGCACGCACCTTCTATGTCCGCTCCGTTAAGTCTTCTAACGGTTGCCGAAAGTCCGCCTTTTTCAAGCAAACCGCAAAATGCGTAAGCCTGCTTGTCCGTAGTTGATTTTAAATTGTTTTCTTTAACTTCGTTAAGCCGAATAATATTCACGTGGCACGGGCGGTGTTTTAGTAGCCGTATAAGTTCGTTTGCACACTCTACACCGTCGTTTTCGCCTTTTACAAGCGAATATTCAAAAATAAATCTTCTACCCGTTTTTTCAAAGTAATTGTCACACGCTTTTAATATTTCTTCAACCGAATAAGCATTGCCTATCGGCATAAGTTCCTTTCTTTTTTCACTAAACGGTTGGTGCAAAGATACCGTTAAATTTACGGGTAAATTTTCCTTTGCCAAATCGTACATTTTGGGAACGATTCCGCAAGTTGACAAACTTATATTTCTTAAACTCACGTTTAAACCTTTTTCGTTTGACAAAAGTTTTAAAAATTTAATAACGTTATCGTAGTTGTCAAGCGGTTCTCCGCTACCCATTAAAACCACGTTGGTAACCGCTCTTGTTTTTGCGTTTCCGCCGTTAATTTTATTTACCAAACAAACGGTGGCAAGCATTTCGCCCGCCGATAAGTTTCTAACTAAACCACCTATCGTTGACGCACAAAATTTGCAACCCATTCGGCAACCTACTTGCGTTGACAAACACTCGGTATTGCCGTAGTTGTTCTTCATAAATACGCCTTCAACGATATTTCCGTCATAAAGAGAAAAAAGATATTTTTCCGTTCCGTCCTTTGATATTAAACGTTCTTCAAGTTTGACGGGCTCGTCTATAAAATCGGCTAAAAGTTTACGTTTCAGTTCGTTTGAAATATTTGATATTTCACTTATTTTGTTACCTTGCGAAAGTCCTTGAAATATTTGTTCGGCTCTAAAACTTTTTTCGCCGTAATTTATCATTATTTCTTTAAGTTCTTGCAAGGAATAATCTTGTAAAATTCTCATTTTATAACCTTTTTAATTTACAAAAGTAAAATCCTGCACCAAGCGATATATTCGGCAAAAATTGAGTGCCGTATTCAAGGCTTATTCCGTTTAATATGCAAGTTGTTTTTTCTTCAACGAAATCTTTGTTGTTTTCTAAAAATTTCTTTATGATTTTATCGTTTTCTTCACGCAGTACGGAGCAAGTTGAATAATACAAATTACCGCCTTTTTTAACGTAATTTTTAAGATTTTCAAGTAATTTTAACTGTGTTTCGTTGAGTTCCGTTATAGATTTTTCGGTTCTGTTTAATTTTATGTCGGGATTATCTTTTATTACGCCTGTTCCCGAGCAGGGTACGTCGCACAAAACTGCGTCGTACTTATTTGCGTAATTATCGTTATACACCGTTGCGTCACCGTTTACCGCCGTGATATTTTGCTTATTCATACGGCTTGCGTAAGACTTTATAAGTTCTACCCTGTGTGCGTGAAGTTCGTTTGCCGTAACGCTTTTAAACTTATCGGCTAAAAGCACCGCCTTTCCACCCGGAGCGGAACATGCGTCAAATAAATTTTCTCCGCCCTCTATCATACTGCAAATAGCAACGCTACCTACCGATTGAAAGGTGTAAATACCATTATAAAAATCTTCGTCCATTTTAAACCCGTTTGCTATAAACGAATTATAAAAAGGCGTTTTTTCGTAGTTTATGCCCTTTTCGGTTAAATATTTTTCTCCGTCTATACCCGTATTAAAGCGAATAAACGTTCTTTCGGTGTCCGCCTTTAATATTTCTTCGGCGGTTTCTTTTCCGTAGCCCGATATTAGTTTTTTAACGATAAATTCAGGGTAAGAATATTTTACCGATAAATCTTTAAAGTTTTCAAAATTAAATTCGTCTTTTCTTCTTAAATAGTTTCTTAAAACGGCGTTCACAAACCCCGACGCTCCGCCCTTACCTAATTTTTTGGTAAGTTCCACGCATGCGTCGGTTACCGCAAACGGCTTGTTTTCTAAATAAATTATGGAATACAAACCTATTTTAAGTATTGTTTTTATTGAAGTTTTGGGTTGCTTTTGGCAAAGAATATTTAAAATATATTCAAGCGTTATATCTTTATCTAAAACCCCGTAGCAAATTTTTGTGGTTTTTGCACGAGTTTCCGTACGGATTTGCGTTCCGTTTAACGCTTGTTTTAAAAATTCTCCGTTATATACTTTCCCTAAAACTACGTAACTATCGTAAAAAGTAATTAACATTTTTATATTTTAGTTCCAACTGCTATTTTCTTTCCAAGCAAAAAGTCCTTTGCCAACATTTTTTTGCTACCTTCTAATTGAAGTTCTAATATCTTTACCGCATTTTTGCCCGTTGCTACGGTAAATCCGTTTTTACTAACTTCTATAATTTCGCCTGCGTTTCCGTTTTTTTCTACTTCTTCCGCTTTGTAAATTTTAAGCATTTTTCCGTCTAAATAAGTAAACGCTATCGGCCAAGGATTCAAACCACGAACTAAATTGACTATTTCCGTTGCAGTTTTTGTAAAATCAATAAGTCCGTCTTGCTTTTTAAGCATACCTACTTTGGTTGCCAAAGCGTGATTTTGCTTTTTATAAACCGCCGTTCCGTTTTCTATTTTATCAAGCGTTTCAACGATAAGTTCCGCACCTATTTTTGAAAGCCTTTCAAAAAGTTCGCCCGCCGTTTCTTGCTTATCAATTTCCGTTTCCTTAACGGCTAAAATATCGCCTTCGTCAACGCCGATAGAAGTTTGCATAACCGTTACGCCCGTTTTTTCTTCGCCGTTTATTATAGCCCATTGTATCGGGGCTGCTCCACGGTATTTAGGTAGAAGTGATGCGTGAATATTTATTACGCCGTACTTACATATATCTAATATTTCTTGCGACAATATTTGACCGTATGCACAAGTGACCATTATATCTGCGTTTAAACTTTTAAGTTCTTCAACGCCTTCAACTCTTATTTTGTTATAAGAAAGAGTTTTTAAGCCTAAACTTTGTGCTTTTACTTTAACGTCGCAAGGGGTAATAACCGCTTTTCTTCCTACGGGTTTGTCCGGTTGAGTTACTACCGCTAAAATTTCGTGTTTACTTTCGTAAATTTTTTCAAGCGGTAACACTGCAAAATCGGGAGTGCCTAAAAATATTATTTTCATTTTACTTATATTCCTTAATATTGTCCGCTTTGTCTATATACAAAATTCCGTCCAAATGGTCGTTTTCGTGGCAAATTGCCTTTGCAAAAAAGTCGGTTGCTACTATTTTTTGCGGTTTACCGTATCTGTCTTGAAATTTTACGGTAACTTTTTTAGGACGGAGTACGTCCCCTTCTTTTTTTCTTATAGATAAGCAACCTTCCGGTCCGTATTGTTCGCCTTTTTGAGAAACTATTTCGGGATTTAAAAATTCAAAATAGCCTTCGTCAACCATTACTATGAAAATTCTTCTTAAAACGCCTACTTGTACGGCGGCAAGCCCCGCACCTTGTGCTTTTATAAGCGTTTCTTTCATATCGTCTAAAAGTTGCCAAGTTTTTTCGCCGAAATCGGTTACCGTAAAACTTTTTTTACGAAGAACGTCGTCTCCTATTTGAACGATTTGTCTTAATGCCATAATGTATACCTCAACTTAAATTTGACGGATTTATTTCGTTATAACAAAGCACCTTATTAGTAGTGTACTTTAACGCTATTTCAAAAAACTCGTCTTCTATTTGTTTATAATTGTCTTTTATTCTTGCTAAAACTTGAAAACGGTATTTATTGTTTATTCGTTTTACGGGGCTTTTCATTTTATCAAAATACACGAAGGAACTTTGATATTTTTCATAAACTTCCCTACACGCAAAAAATACGTTTTTTAAAGTTTCTATCGTTAATTTTTCGTCGTCGCCTTCAACCATAAGACGCACTATATCGGCAAACGGCGGAAAATGAGTTGCCTTTCTTACCGCTATTTCGCTTTTGTAAAAACCCTCGTAATCGTATCTTATACAATAGTTCAAAACGCTGTTTTTAGGACTGTATGTTTGAAGAACAACTTTTCCTTTTTGGTTTGCCCTTCCACTTCTTCCCGCAACTTGCGTTATTAGTTGAAAGGTTCTTTCAAGAGCCCTAAAATCTTGGAAATACATGCTCATATCTGCGTCAAGTATTCCTACCAAAGTAACGTTTTTAAAATCGTGACCTTTTGCAATCATTTGCGTGCCTACTAAAATATCGGCGTTTCCGTCCGCAAATTCTTTTAAGATTTTGAAGTGACCTTCTTTATTTCTCGTGGTGTCGTTGTCCATACGCAAAAAGCGTGCAGTTGGGAATAATTCCTTTAATTCGCTAACTACTTTTTGAGTGCCCGTTCCGCTGTAATTTATATTTACGCTACCGCAATCGGGACAGCCTTCAAGCATATTGTAAGCAGTTCCGCAATAGTGACATTTTAGCAAATTGTCCGCTTTGTGATAGGTTAAGGAAACCGAACAGTTTTCGCATTTTGCAACGTAACCGCACTCTCTACAAATAACTTTTTGAGAGTAGCCCCTTCTGTTTAAAAATATCATTGCTTGATTTCCGTTTTTTAAACAGTTTTCAAGTTCTTGTTTTAAAATTGAAGAAAACGCCGAAGGGTTGCCGTGCATAATTTCTTGACGCATGTCCGAAACGATTATTTCGGGCATCGGTCTTCCGTTTACCCTTTCGGTTAGTTTTGCCAAAGTATACTCCCCGTTTTCCGCTTTTAAAAAACTTTCAAGTTTTGGGGTTGCACTGCCCATAACGAGTTTTGCTCCGTTATATTCCGCTCTAAATCTTGCCAAATCGCCCGTCTCGTAGCGTGGATTAACTTCGCTTTCGTAACTTTGCTCGTGCTCTTCGTCAATAATTATCACGCCTACGTTTTCTACGGGAGCAAATATTGCACTCCTTGCACCGACTACTATTTTTGCTTCTCCGCTACGGAGTCGCCACCACTCGTCAAATCTTTCGCCTACCGATAAACCGCTATGAAGTATTGCACAGTTATCTAAAAAGCGTGAACGTAATCTTTGCAAAGTTTGGGGTGTTAACGCTATTTCGGGAACTAACATTATTGCCGTTTTTCCGCTTTTTATAGTCTTTTCTATAATTTGCAAATAAACTTCCGTTTTTCCGCTACCCGTAACGCCGAAAATAAGCGTGGGCTTACTTGAATTCATTACCGTTTCTACGGCTGACTTTTGTTCGTTGGTTAACTCAACTCTTGCACCGTTATTATCTAAACTGACGTATGGGGAACGGTTTTCCCTCTCTTCAAAAAAAGTTATATAGCCTTTCTTTTCAAGCGTGCTTACCGAAGAATTAGAAAACTTTTCGTTTAACACGCTACACTTTTCCTTTCCGTTCTTCTCTAAATATTCTAAAACGCCTATTTGATTTTCGGAATTTTTACGCAAAGTTTTTATAACTTCGCTAACCACTACTCCACTTTTTAGTTCGGCAAACTTTACGGTTTTTGCCCTTACTTTGCCCGTTCGCATTTCGCTTGGTAAAAATAATCTCAATACGCTTGCGTAGGTGGTGTGGTACTTTTCTTTTATGTATTTTGCAAGTGCTAAATTTTCTTTTGTTAAGGCGGGAATTTCGTCAACAACCCTTATTATCGGTTTAAGTTTATTTTCGGGATATTCGCTTTTTTCAACGATATCTATAACGAAACCTTCCGTTTTTTTGTTTCCGAAAGGCACGATAACCCTGCTACCCAAAACGACGTTTTCGGTAGTTATTAAATAATCAAATATTCTATCAAGTTCGCTTGCCGTTATATCAACGATTATTTTGGCTATCATAAGTTCCTTAAAAAAATAATAGGGCAACCCTATAAGTTGCCCTTTTTGTTAGTTGTTTTGTGCGAGAATTTTGCCTTCGTATATTTCGTACGCTGCGGCGGTAAGCGGTTTTTTGTTTCCTAATACTGCCGTACCTTGATTTCTGGAAATATCAATTAAATCTCTTGCTCTTTTTGATACAACTACGCAAAGTGCATATTTTGAGCCTTCGTATTTATCTCCTATATTCTTTAAAAGTTCGTCTACCGGTGGTTCGTTAATCATATTTTATTCACTCCTTTATTATTCCAAATTTTGTATTTGTTCACGTACCTTTTCAATTTCACATTTAAGTTTAAGTGCATTGTCGGTTACGGTTATATCGTTTGATTTACTGCAAACAGTGTTTGCTTCTCTATTGAATTCTTGAACTAAAAAGTCAAGTTTTTTGCCTACTTCTCCACCTATTTCGCAAATCTTTCTAAATTGCGATATGTGTGATTTAAGCCTTGTCAACTCTTCGTCTATATTAGATTTATCGGCGTAAATTGCAACTTCTTGAAGTAGTCTGCTTTCGTCAATTTCCGTACCGCTTAACGCTTCTTTTACCCTTTCGGTAAGTTTTACACGGTAATCTTCTTTAACGAACGGTGCTCTTAAAGTTATTTCGTTTACCAAACCTTCAATAACGTTCATTCTGTTTAAAAGGTCCGTTTTTAACTTTTCCCCTTCAAACAAACGCATTTTATCAAGATTAGTTAAAGCGTTTTTAAGCGTTTCGGTTAAGATCGGAACAATCGTTTCTTCCGAAAGACCGTCCTTTTTGTCCGAAACAACATCGGGCGATTTTAAAAGCGTGGTAACGGTAACGTCACTCGGTAACCCCGTTGCTTTTGCTATTTTATCACTTGCGTCCAAATACGCTTTTGCAAGAGATACGTCTACTTCCAAAGATTGAGAACTCAAATTCTCGTCTTTATAAGTGATATACAAATCCGTTTTACCACGTTTTATTTGCGATGAAACGGTATTTCTTATAATATCGTCAAACGGCATAAACGAGCGTGGATATTTAGAAGACAAATCTAAAAACCTGTTGTTTACGGTTTTTAGTTCCACGATTAAAGTTATTCCGTTTTGTTTATATTCGGCCCTTCCGTAGCCCGTCATACTTTTCATAACTTAAAAATTTACCCTTTTTAAAATATATTTTAAATTATAGCACACTTTTTAAATAATTTCAAGCGTCTATAAGGCTTTTAAACTCATTTTCGTCAATTATTTTTATATTTAAAGCCTTTGCCTTATCAAGTTTTGAGCCTGCTTCTTCCCCTGCAAGTACCATTGTAGTAAGTTTTGAAACCGAACTCATTACTTCTCCGCCTAAACTTTCAATAATTTTAGTGGCGTCTTGGCGTTTAAAATCATGAAGGGTACCCGTTAATACTACTTTTTGCCCTTTAAAAGTATCGCCCTTTTGTTCCGTTTGAACTTCCTTTATTTTTACGCCTTTTTCAAAAAGTTTATCAATCTCGTTTAAATTTTTTCCGTTTGAAAAATATTCGTAAACGGACTCGGCGGTTATTTCGCCTATATCTTTTAATGCGGTTAAAGTGAACAAATCGGCATTTTTCAAATTATCGTACGTTTTAAAATATTTTGCTAAATCTTTCGCCGTTTTTTTACCTATATTATCAATACCTAACGCATAAATAAACCGAGAAAAGTCCACTGTTTTTGATTTTTCTATTGCGTTTATAAGGTTGTCCGCTTTCTTATCTTTGAACCCGTCAAGTTCCATTAAAACATACCTGTCAAGTGAAAATAGGTCGCTAAAATTTCTAACGTTTAAACTGTCAAAAAGTTGAGACGCCGTCATTTCGCTAAATCCGTCTATATCAAATCCGTCTTTGGACGCAAAATTTGATAAACAACCTACCACTCTCGGTTTACAATTTTCGTTCGGACAAAATATATTTGCACCAACTTCCGTTAAAATACTGTTACAATACGGACAAACCGTAGGTTTTTCCACTTCGGTTGAATTTTCAAAATACTCCGTAGTTCCTAAAATTTCGGGAATTACTTCGTTACTTCTTCTTATCAAAACGGTAGAGTGATTTTTAACGCCTTTACGCAAAATATCGCCGTAATTGTTAAGAGTTGCCTTTTTTACAGTCGCTCCGCCTAATTCTACGGGGTCTAAAAGCCCGAGCGGTGTGAGTTTGCCCGTTCTTCCTACTTGCCATATTACTTCGTTAAGCATGGTTGAAGTTTCTTCCGCCTCAAACTTAAACGCCATTGCAAAGCGTGGGAATTTTTCGGTATAGCCTAATTTTTCCCTTATAGCATAATCGTCAACTTTAATAACCGCTCCGTCCGTTAAAAAGTCTATTTTTTTTCTTTCTACTTCAATGGTTTTTATTGCGTCAATTATCTCTTCGTAAGTGGAACAAATTTTCAAAAAATCAAAAACTTTAAAGCCGTTATCCTTTAAAAATTCAAAACACTCTCTTTGAGTTTTTATCTCGTTAGTAGAAATATAGTTTACGTTATAAAAAAGAATTTCGGGTTTTCGTTTTTCCGTTTCTTTGGGGTCTTGGTTTCGTATAGCACCTGCAACTGCGTTACGTGCATTTTTTAAAACTTCAGTTGCCGTTTCATTATATTTTTTTAAATTTGAAAGCCTTATTACCGCTTCGCCTTGAACTTCAACCGTTCCTAAATATTTTATGGTTAACGGAAAGGACTTTATAGTTAGTACTTGTGCGGTTACGTCTTCACCAACTATTCCGTTACCACGGGTGGTGGCTCTTACGAATTTTCCGCCTTCGTAGGTTAAACAAATAGTTAAACCGTCGTATTTATATTCCACAGTAAATAGTGGACTTTTTCCGTATATTTTTACTGCTTTTTCGTAAAATGAAGACAGTTCTTCGTCCGTTAAACTCTTATCTAAACTGTATAATCTTTGTATATGCTCATGCTTTTGAAATGACGAAATAGGCTCTCCGCCGACACGCCTTGTGGGAGAATCAAACAACACCCTGTTTTCGGTTTTTTCAAGATTTTTAAGTTCGTCGTAAAGTTTATCGTAAACACTATCGGCAACGGTAGGGTTATCAAGCACGTAATACTCGTATGCGTACTTGTTCAATATCTTTACCAAATCTTCCATTCTACTCATAAATACACCTTAATTTTACTTTATTATTTCAATGGGAGCAACCGCCGAAACTAATGTTTTTACTCCAAATCCGGGGAAAGCAACGTCAATAAATTTTCCGTTTTCCTTTACGTTTACTATCGTTCCCCTACCGAATTTTTTGTGGGAAACTTGCATACCTAATTTATACGTTCCGTTACTCGTAGCAGTTACGGATACTTTCGGTTTAGAAACTAAATTATTGAGTGAAGAACTAAACGACGTTCCGCTTGATTTTACCGAAGGCTCGTCGGGGAAATAACCGAAATCGTTATCGCTACTTCTACCGCTATAACCGTTATTTCTTGCATTAATATTGTTATTTCTATTATTATATCCGTAAGAATTTTGGCTGTAATAACTCGGCTCTTCTTCGTATTTTAAAAGGGGTTTTATCTCTTGAATAAACCTACTTTCCGCCGTTGTTGAACGGGAACCGTACAAATATCTACTTCTTGAACGGGTAATATAAAGTTTACGTTCGGCTCTCGTTATAGCAACGTACATAAGCCTACGCTCTTCCTCAAGTTCTTCGGGAGAAGATACCGCCCTTGATATAGGGAATATCGTTTCGTCAAGTCCCGATAAAAATACCGTGTCAAATTCCAAACCCTTTACGGCGTGAATCGTCGCAACCGTTACGAAGTTGCCTTCGTTCATTTCGTCGGTATCCGAACTTAAAGTAATCGTACTTAAATAATCACTCAAAAACGAACCCGAAAGCGGTTTTTCGGTTTGTTCGTTTTCTTTATCAAATTCTATTGCCGAATTAACAAGTTCGTCAACATTCAAGCGTTTATCGTGATTTTCTTCCGTTTCTTCTTTAAACTGCGATAAAAAGTCCGTTTTTTCTATTACGTTTTTAACAATTTCGGCAACGGATTTTTCTTCACTGTCTATAATTATTCCACGTAAAAGTTTTTTAAATTCGCTAATTTTACTTATTGCCGAACCGTTTAAAGGTAAAGTTTCACAAGCCATTATTTCGTCAAATACCGAAGTGTCGTTTTGCTCGGCACTCTCTTTTATTACCGAAATGGTTTTTTCGCCTATTCCCCTACGTGGAACGTTAATTATTCTTAAAACCGCCTCGTTATCTAGCGGATTGGTTATTATTCTTAAATACGCCGTTAAGTCTTTAATTTCTTTTCTGTCAAAGAATTTGAAGCCACCGTATACTTTATAAGGTATGTTATATTTTAAAAACTCTTGTTCAAAACTGCGGGAAAGAGCGTTTACACGCATTAAAACGGCAAAATCACTGGCTTTATGGTCTCCGCTTGCTATTAGTGATTTTATCTTCGTAGCAACGAAACTTGCCTCGTACCCTTCTTCGTTCGCAACGTAAAGTTCAACCTTTTCGCCCGTTTCGTTCTCCGTCCACAAACTCTTGTTTTTTCTTGACAAGTTGTTTGAAATTATTAAGTTCGCACAATTTAAAATATTCTTCGTAGAACGGTAGTTTTGTTCAAGTTTATAAGTTCTTGCACCTTGAAAATCGTACTCAAAATCTAAAATATTGCTAATTTTAGCACCACGCCAACCGTATATACTTTGGTCGTCGTCGCCTACTACGAAAATATTGCCGTAATAGTAAGATAATATTCTTATAATTTTATATTGAACGGTGTTGGTATCTTGAAACTCGTCAACGTGAACGTATCTAAACTTTCTTGCATAATACTCTCTAACTTCGTCGTTTTCTTCAAGCAAATGCAAAGTTTTTATAAGTAAGTCGTCAAAATCAAGAGAGTTAGATTTTTTAAGTTCTTGCTCGTATCTAACAAAAATTTTAGTTATTATATCAATGTTTGGGTTTTCTATATGCTCGTCGTGATATTCTCTTGGAGACAAATCGTCGTTTTTAGCCGATGAAATACTGTTTTTGGCAAGTTTTAGGAACTTGTCCGCCTCTAAATCAAGTTCGCCGATAATACGTTTTAACACCCTGTCTTTATCGTCTTCACTGTAAATAGAGAAGTTTTTATCGTAGCCGATAGCATTTATGGACGAACGCAAAATTCTAACGCACATTGAGTGAATTGTGGAAACCCACATATCGCCAACGTTATCTATCATATTAGACAAACGTAGTTTCATTTCGTCCGCCGCTTTGTTTGTGAAAGTGATTGCAAGAATGTCTTTTGGGTTTACGTTAAGTTCGTTTACAAGATAGGCTATGCGGTTAGTTAAAACTCTCGTTTTACCGCTACCGGCACCCGCTATAACAAGTACCGCTCCTTCGGTATCTTTAACCGGAAGAAGTTGATTTTCGTTTAAGTTTTGTAAATATCCGTTTTGCATAATATCACCTTAAAAATTCTTATATATTTTATCATAATATCAAAAAATAATCAATGCTAAATTAGTAATTAAGTTATATTATACTCATAATATATGACAATTTTAGTCATTTGAATAAATATTATTAGCATACGCTTATAAAAACTTGCAAATAAAAATAAAATATGTTATTATAATTAAGTTGAAAAAAATAATAAGGCCTCATGGTCAAGCGGTTAAGACGTCGCCCTCTCAAGGCGAAATCACGAGTTCGATTCTCGTTGGGGCTACCAACGAAAAAGGAATAGACATTGTTGTCTATTCCTTTTTTGTTATGTAATAACAAAGAAACGAACGAGTAGAGTTCGGCTGAACTGCTTTGCTTTCATAGACAGGCACAAGTTTGCAATTTTAATTGCAAATTCTCGTTGGGGCTTATTTTAGCGAACGAGTAGAGTTCGTTCGCCTTGACGGACTTCCCTTGATTGACAAAGTTTTGCCGAGAGTTCCCTATTTATAGGGTTTCGGCAAATTCTCGTTGGGGCTACCACAATCAAAAAAGGCGAACCCAATCTCACTTGGAGAAGGGTTCGCCTTTTTG
>JAZRVG010000101.1:0-3415 GCA_045599025.1 Christensenellaceae bacterium
CCATTTATAATGGTCGCCTGCAAGCCATATTTCGTATATATCGTTAAATTCTTTATTTTCTAAAATTTGTTTTTCGGGTAAGTGACAGTGATAGTCAAATATCGGCATATCTTTTGCGTAATTATTGTATAATTTCTCCGCAGTTTTGTTTTTAAGCATAAAATTGTCTTTTACGAAACTCATAGTATTTCTCCTGTTATTTTGAAAATTTATATATGGTTTTTGTGTAATATTTTTCGTTCTTTTTTAATATAATTGACGGAAAATTAGGTCTGTTTATTGCGTTTGGGTAGCCTTGTGTTTCCAAGCATACGGCTTGTCTAAAATCGTACTTTTTACCGTCTTTTCCTATATCTCCGTTTAAAAAGTTGCCCGAATATAATTGAATTGACGGCAAATCGGTTAAAACTTCCAACTTTATATTCGTTTTATCGCCGATAAGCGTTGCAACTTTTCTAAAACCGCTACCGTTTAAAACGTAAGCGTTATCATAGCCGTTTGCAATTTTAATTTGCTCTGTTTTTTCGTTAATTCTTTTACCGATAACTTCTAAATCATTAAAGTCGTAAGGCGTATTTTTTACCGAAAGAATTTTGCCGGTAGGAATCATTTGATTATCGTTTTCAAGCATACCGTTCGCTAAAATTTGCAATTTATGAGATAAAATATCGCCGTTTCCTTCCCCGTTTAAGTTAAAGAAACAATGGTTTGTTAAATTGCAAACGGTATCGTTGTCACTCGTTGCGTAGTATTCCATAACCAAACCGTTATTTTCAATAGAAAACTCAACTTTTACTTGCATATTAGCAGGAAAGCCTTCTTCATCATCTTTTGAAAGATACGTTAAAATCAATTTTTCGCCTTCTGTTTTATAGTTCCAAACTTGCTTGTTAAAGCCTTTTATTCCACCGTGCAAACAGTTTTCACCGTTATTTTTATTAAGCAAATACTCTTTTCCGTTTAACGAAAATTTTGCATTTCCTATTCTGTTGCAAACTCTTCCTACCGTTGCTCCGTAATAATCGGTAGTTTTTATATATTCGTCTATCGTATCGTAACCCAAAGTTACGTCTATACCGTTATAAACAATACTTTTTACGATAGCACCAAAGTTTAAAATTTCTACTTTTAAATTGTCTTTTTCAAGAGTGAAAAGATAATATTCATTATCTTTTGAAAATAATTCTTTAACTTCCATTTTATTTTAATTAAATATTTCCTTTACGAATAAATTGAATTTTTTAAGCGTTTTTTGTGCTGATTTTGCAGAAATTGAATCCTTATCACGAGCGTGAGTTCCTACCAAATAACCGCAACTTTCTTCCAAACCGAAAACTGTTTGATTGCGTACGTCGTTATTTGTGGCACGGTATAACGTTACGAATTCTTGTTATTAGTCATCGTAAATACCGAGCGTTAAAACGCACCCGTCTTCACAAGAATTGTTTAAATTAAGTTTTAAAATTGAGTTAATTTTACATATTGTTAGTTTTATAACTTGCTCCTTTTATAATCAAATAGTAACATCAATTTTAATATTTTTGACATTTTTTAGTTATTTTTCTTGACTTTTTTGACAAAAAAGTGCATAATTTTACTATGATTACTTTTGAATTTTACAATAATATTGCAAGATGGCTTGAATACAAAGACTGCAAGTCGCTTTACGTGACTTACGACATTAAAACTCTTGATTACCCCGAAATTCACGGACATAAAGATTACACCGAATTCGGCATAATTACGGACGGTAAAATTTGCAACCGTATTAACGGAAAAAACGAATATTACCACTCGCCTTCTATGTTTATAACCTGCCCGAACGACGTGCATTCCGTACATAGAATAAACCGTTCAAATTTAAGGTTTATCAATATTATTGTTAAACAAGATTACCTTGAAAATCTTTGCAACGCTATTTCTCCCGATTTAATAGATATAATTAAAAACGGAAAACGTTCTTATTTAGTTTCAAAAGATTTTATAAGAGATATAGAACAAATAATTCACGTTGCCGCCGTTGACCACTCTAAAAGTGCGGTTATGCTTTCAAAAATTTTATCAACTGCCGTAGTTCATATTTTGCAAACTATTTTTTACGAATCGTTGACGGAAGAATCTTCGCATAAATCTTGGAAGGTTGAATTAAGTAAAATATCTCAAACACCGCAATTCTTAACTTTTAAAGTTGACGACTTATGTAGAGAATTAAACTATTCTAAAATGCAACTTACTCGTCTTTTTAGAACGGAATTCAATATGACTCCGCACGAATATTTGCTTGATATTAAATTTCAATATGCAAAATCGTTGCTCGTTTCGTCCGATTTGAAAATTAACGAAATTTCAAATATGATAGGTTACCCTAACCCGTCGCTTTTCACTGCAAACTTCAAAAAGAAATATAACGTTTCGCCTATGTCTTTAAGAATTAAAAACAACGATACGAAAGAAGGTTAACAACCTTCTTTTTTTATACCTTTGAAGTGAGTATTTCCAAATTGCCGGAAATTGTAAATTCGCCGTAATTAGCAGGAACGAAGAAAGTGTCGCCTGTTGTTATTTTTTGGTTAGCAATAGTTCCTTCACCTAAAACGCAACTAACCGCCATAAAACTTTGACTGTTAGTTGATAAAGTTTTTGAACCGTTTACAATTATTTTATCAACGTTAAAATACTTATTTGTTACGTTAAACTCGCCGGTATATCTTTGAAGATTAAGTTTATTAAGATTGGTAACTTTAAGGGCTTTTTCTACGTGAAGTTCACGCTCTTTACCAAACTTGTCCTTTCTTCCGTAATCGTAAACACGGTAAGTCAAGTTACAGTTTTGTTGAATTTCACATATTAAACAACCCGAACAAATAGCGTGAATAGTACCGGAAGGAATAAAATAGCATTCCCCTTTTTTAACTTCGTAGAAGTTTAAAAGGTCAGTTAAAGTGTTGGTTTTTATTGCGTTTTCGTACTCTTCACTTGTAACCGTACGGTTAAAACCCAAATAAATGCCCGCACCTTCTTTTGCATCCATTACGTACCACATTTCGGTTTTGCCGTAACTGTTTTCGTACTTTAAAGCGTAATCGTCGCTTGGGTGGACTTGAACGGACAAATTATTTTCGGCGTCTATGAACTTTATAAGCATAGGAAAGAACTCAAAATTAGAGCAATTTGTTCCTAAATCTAAAGAAGTTGCAACTTCTTTTAAAGTTTTTCCGTTAGATAATTTAGTCAAACCGTCCTTATGAAAAGAGAGTTCCCAACTTTCCGCACAAGGAGTTTTGTCGGTTATTTTACCGAAAACTGTTTTTAATCTTTCTCCACCCCATAAATAGTCTTTACACTCGGGATATAATTTTTCTATTTGCATAATTTTTCCTTTTTATTTTTAGTTGTATTTTAAAAACAAATATTG
>JAZRVG010000102.1:0-6199 GCA_045599025.1 Christensenellaceae bacterium
GAAAGGTTATATCTTAACCAAAACTCCGCTTATGGCAAAGAGTGACTTCTACAAAATTTCGGGACACTGGGACCACTATAAAGACGGTATGTTCGTTATAGGCGACGAAGAAAAGGACAAAGAAGTTTTCGCTATGCGTCCTATGACTTGCCCGTTCCAATTCCAAGTATATCTTAACAAACCGAGAAGTTACCGTGACTTACCTATGCGTTTAAACGAAACTTCAACTTTGTTTAGAAATGAAGACAGTGGCGAAATGCACGGTCTTATACGTGTTCGTCAATTCACTATAAGTGAAGGTCACCTTGCTTGTACTCCCGACCAATTAGAAGGAGAATTTAAACTTTGCGTTGACCTTATTCACTACTTTATGTCGGCAATCGGTTTTGATAAAGACGTAACTTACCGTTTCTCTAAATGGGACCCGAACAATAAAGACAAGTATATCGGTTCTACCGAAGAGTGGGAAAAAGTTCAAGATACTATGAGAACTATTCTTAACGATATCGGTATAGAGTACAGTGAAGCCGAGGGCGAAGCCGCTTTCTACGGCCCGAAACTTGACGTTCAATATAAGAACGTTTACGGAAAAGAAGATACTCTTTGTACCGTTCAAATTGACTTCCAACTTGCAAAACGTTTCGGTATGATATATACGGACAGTGACGGCGAGAAGAAATATCCTTACGTTATTCACAGAACGAGTTTAGGTTGTTACGAAAGAACGCTTGCTTACGTTATTGAAAAATATGCGGGAGCGTTACCGCTTTGGATGGCACCTTTCCAAGTTAGCATTTTAAGTATGAACGACAGATGCGAAGATTACTGCCGTAAACTTTGGGAAAGACTTTTAGACGAAGGTATTCGTCCGCAACTTGACTTACGCCAAGAAAAAATGGGTAGAAAGATAAGAGACGCTCAACTTGACAAAGTTCCTTATATGCTTATCGTAGGCGACCAAGAAGTTGAAAACGGTAACTTGGTAGGCGTAAGACACAGAAAGGACGGCGATTTAGGTCAAATGAGTATTGATGAATTCGTTGCAAAAGTTAAGAAAGAAGTTAAAGAATTAAGACTTGATAAATAATTCCGTTAAGGAGAAAAAAATGGAAAAAGAAAAAAACACCTTTTATATAACCACTCCAATATATTACCCGAGTGGAAACTGGCATATAGGACATTGTTATACGACGGTAGTTTGCGATGCTTTGGCAAGATTTAACCGTATGCAAGGTAAAGAAGTTTACTTTTTAACGGGAACGGACGAGCATGGTCAAAAAATTGAAAAGAAAGCACAAGAAAAGGGCGTAACTCCAATAGAATTTATCAATCCGCTTGTTGACGGACTTAAAAATATTTGGAAAGACCTTGATATTTCTTATGATAAATTTATAAGAACAACGGACAACTATCACGTTACCGCCGTTCAAAAAATCTTCAAAAAGTTATACGATAAAGGCGAAATCTACAAAAGCGAATACGAAGGTTGGTATTGTACTCCTTGTGAATCGTTTTGGACGGAATCACAACTTAAAGACGGAAAATGTCCCGACTGCAACCGTCCCGTTCAAAAGGGTAAAGAAGAAAGTTATTTCTTCCGTTTATCAAAGTACGCCGACAAAATTTTAAAACTTTACGAAGATAATCCCGACTTTTTACAACCAAAATCTCGTGTAAACGAAATGATAAACAACTTTATCAAACCGGGTTTACAAGATTTATGCGTATCAAGAACGAGTATAAAATGGGGTATTCCCGTAACTTTTGATACTAACCATACCGTTTACGTATGGATAGACGCATTAACTAACTATATAACCGCACTCGGCTATACGACCGAAAACGACGAATTGTTCAACAAGTTTTGGCCGGCGGACGTTCAAATGGTAGGAAAGGAAATAGTCCGTTTCCATACTATCATTTGGCCTGCAATTTTAATGGCTCTTGATTTACCGCTTCCTAAAAAAGTTTACGGACACGGTTGGCTTTTAATCGGTGGCGATAAACTTTCAAAATCAAAAGGTGAAAACATCAAAACGGAAATTACCGACCCGCAAGAACTCGTTACACGCTACGGAACGGACGCTTTAAGATATTTTTTACTCCGTGAAATTCCTTTCGGTAGCGACGGCGTTTATACCAACGAAAGTTTGCTTAAACGTATTAACGGCGATTTGTCTAACGATTTAGGCAATCTTGTTTCAAGAACTACGGCTATGATAAACCAGTACTTCGGCGGAGAACTTCCTAAACCTTGCGAATACAACGAACTTGACAATTCCGTTATCGCTATGATAAACGGTATGTTTAACGAAGTTAAAAAGAATATTGAACTTTTAGATATTCCTACCGCTCTTTATGAAATTTTCAAAGTAGTTCAAAGAGCGAATAAGTACATTGACGAAACAGAGCCTTGGAAACTTGCAAAAGACGAAACTCAAAGAGAAAGACTTCAAACGGTAATGTATATTTTGTCCGAAAGTATAAGAACTTCGGTTATAATGCTTAAACCTTTCATAACGAAAGCACCTAACAAAATTTTGGCTCTTTACGGCATTGACGGAGAAAAGGAAAATACCTTTGAAAACGTTAAATTCGGAGTGTTAAAAGAAGGAACGAAAGTTCAAAAGTCCGAACCTATATTCCCGAGAATTGACGTTAAAAAAGAAATTGAAGCCATAGAAAAAATAATGAACGAAAGGCACAAATTAGAAAAAGAAAAGGAAAAGAAAGTGGAAGTTGAAAAGGTAGAAGAAAAGAAACCCGAAATTACCATTGACGAGTTTTTCAAAACGGAACTCCGTGTAGCACTCGTTAAAAATTGCGAAAAAGTAGAAAAATCAAATAAACTTTTAAAACTTACTCTTGACCTTGGTAATGGAGAAGAAAGAACGGTAGCGTCGGGGCTTGCAAATTACTATAAACCGGAAGAACTTATCGGTAAAAAGGTAGTTTTGGTTTATAACTTAAAACCTGCAAAACTTTGCGGAATAATGAGCGAAGGTATGGTGTTATGTGCCGAAAAGAACGGAAAAGTGTGCATAGTAACGCCCGATAGCGAAATGGAAGTAGGTGCAGTAGTTTGTTAATAGATACTCACGCCCATTTATGCGACGCTAACTTGTCAAATAATATAGAAAGCATTAGGGAAAAATATTTAAATAGCGGTATCGGTTTAGTTATAAATGTCGGTTGCGATATAAAAACGGCAAGCCTTGCGGTAGAACAGTCAAAGTTATATAAAGAAGTTTATTCTTCGGTAGGTTTGCACCCCGAGTGTGTAAACGATTTAACCGTAGAAAATTTGGAACTTATTAAAAACTTATCAAAGGATAAAAAGTGTTTGGCGATAGGGGAGATAGGTTTAGATTATCACTACGAAGGCTACGATAGGGAAAAGCAAATTGAACTTTTTGAAAGGCAAATTTTACTTGCGTATAACGAAAATTTGCCTATAATAGTTCACTCTCGTGATTCGGCAAAAGATACCGTTGATATACTAAAAAGCAATAAAAAGTATTTAGATAACGGAGTTTTACTTCATTGTTTTTCGGAAAGCGTAGAGATAGCGAAAGAACTTATGAATTTGAACACTTATTTTGCTTTTGGCGGTTCGCTTACTTATAAGAACTCAAAAAGATACGAAGTGTTAAAAACTATTCCCAAAACAAGGCTTTTTGCGGAAACGGACAGCCCGTATTTAACCCCCGTACCTTTACGCTATAATAAAGAGTTGAACGAGCCTAAAAACGTAAAACTCGTTTACGAATTTATGGCAAACGTTTTAAACGATAGCGTTGAAAATCTTGCGGAAATATTTTACTCTAATTTTAAAAGTTTTTTCAAAAAATATTAAAAAAGCAAGCAAAACGCTTGCTAAATCATTAGTAATAAACAAGCAAGTTGCGAAAAATACTTTTTCGTACTTTTGCTTTCAATAGTAGCGTTTGCAAAATTATAAAAATTATATGGATTTTAAAAATATATTAAAAACTTCAAATTTTAAATTTGAAAAAAAATTCGGTCAAAACTTTTTAACCGATATGGAACTTTTGAGTTCAATCGTTAAAAAATCGGGTGTTGACAAAAATTCAACGGTAGTTGAAATAGGCGTCGGTGCGGGAACTTTAACGAGTGCAATAGCAAGTGAAGTTAAAAAAGTTTACGGCTTTGAAATTGATAAAAATTTAAAACCTATTTTGGAAAAAACTCTTGCGGAGCACGATAATATTGAACTTATTTTTCAAGACATTATGAAAATTCCCGTAAGCGAATTAGAAGAAAAAATAGGCGAAAATTATACCGTTATAGCAAACCTTCCTTACTACATAACAACTCCTATAATAATGAATTTTATAGAGCAAAGCAAAAAGTGTGACAGAATAGTGGTAACTATTCAAAAGGAAGTTGCCGAGCGTATTTGTGCAAAAGCAAAAACGAGTGATTACGGTGCTATAACCGCATCAATAAATGCGGTATGCAATAGCGAAATTATAGAATATATCGGTAGAGAAAAATTCTACCCGTCGCCGAACGTTGACTCTGCGGTATGTAAAATAACGTTCGTGGAAAATAAAATTGATATCAAAGATATCAAGGAATATCGCAAACTTGTAAAAACTGCATTTTTAATGCGAAGAAAAACGCTTGTTAATAATTTAATGAGCGGTTACAATTTAGATAGACAAACGGCGGAAAATCTTTTAACTTCACTCGGCTACGAAACTACTGTTCGTGGCGAAGAGTTGGAAGCCGAAGATTACGCAAAATTATCTAACGAAATTATATGTAGGGGAATTTAATTATGAAATTTAACGTAAAAAACTTATCAAAAGAACTTCTTTTTTGCTTTATTGAAGGTGCAAAAGAGTTAAAGTTTGAAATCGCCGACGACGGTAAAGAAATTATAGCCGAAAAGGGAGATAATCTATCGGTAAATTACGACGGTAGCGTTTATAAAGTCACTTATTTTAGAAAAACCGAATTTATGCGTGCTTTATCTTTAATTAAAATTAACGGAGATAAACCTTTTGAAATTACCGAAAAATGTATTTTCAAAGATTTCGGCATAATGCTTGACTGTTCAAGAAATTCCGTAAGAAAAGTTGATTATTTAAAGCAACTTTCCGTGAGAATAGCACTTATGGGTTATAATCAAATTCAACTTTATATGGAAGATACTTACGAGTTAGACGGCGAACCTGCTTTCGGTTATTTGCGTGGAAGATACACTAAACAAGAACTTATGGAACTTGACGATTATATGAATTCTTTTGATATAGAACTTGTTCCGTGCATACAAACGCTTGCACACTTAAACCAAATTTTTAGGTTTGATAAGTATAACGAACTCAACGATATAGCCGATATTATGATAGCAGGCGACGAAAGAGTTTACGCTTTGGTTGATAAAATGTTCAAGCATTTTGCCGAAACTTTGCGTACTAAAAAAGTACATATAGGTATGGACGAGGCTTACGCTATCGGTCGTGGTAAATTCCAAGATAAAAACGGTGCGGTAGAAAGAAGTGAAATTTTATTAAATCACATAAATAAAGTATCGGAAATTGCCGATAAGTACGGTTTAAAACCTATGATGTGGGCAGATATGTTCTTCCGTTTACAAATGTCAAACGCTTTTGTTTCGTGGCATAGTGCTAATCCGCCGAAATTCTCACAAGAAATTATAAATAAAGTTCCAAATAACGTTCGTTTGTTCTATTGGAGTTACTTTATTGAAGAAAAAGATATTTACGACGGAATGTTTAAAAGTTTGCACGAACTCAACGAAGACGTCGGCTTTGCAGGCGGTGTAATTTCGTGGACGGGTTTTGCTCCCGACAATACCGATGCTATTCGTATAATGGATATTGCTCACTCTTCTTGTAAAGACCAAAAAATTGACAATTATCTTTTAACGATGTGGGGCGATGAGGGTGCGGAGTGTTGCGACCTTGCAAGTTTGCCCGTTCTTTGCCATATAGCCAACGAATCTTTCGGCTCTCAATTAGATAACGAACTTTTAACTGCAATAACAGGCGTTTCGTTTGACGATTTCCTTAAATTAGACTTACCTAATAAAATTAGATGCGAAAAAAGACCTTGGCCAACAAACCCGTCAAGATACGGTTTCTATAACGATATTTTAAACGGCTTGTTTGACTACAATATTATTGAAGGCGAAAGTGAAAAATTTAAA
>JAZRVG010000103.1:0-9211 GCA_045599025.1 Christensenellaceae bacterium
AAAATTATAATTATACATAATATATCCACAACGCTTGCAATAGAAAGACAATAATATATATTTTTTAATATAAAGGGATATTCCACAACGCTTACCAAAGGTAAGTATATCACTCGCCGTTAGGCGAATAAAACTCCGCCAAGAGCGGAATAACACTCGTCGTAGACGAATAACACTGCGGTAGCAATGTTGCTACCGCATCGTCCTTCGTCTCGTTTATTATCTATCAACTCGTTTTAGGTAAACGAAAAAAACACGCTTGTTTGCGTGTTTGAGTGGAGCGGGAAACGAGATTTTGCCGACATAATAACAACTTATTCACACTTTTATAAAAATCTTACTTTTAATTTATTGCTTTATTCCGTATAACTCGGCAAGTTGCAACTTTTTAAAATAGACAATTTAAAAAGTTGACAACCGAACTCTTCTCGTCCTTCGTCTCGTTTATTATCTATCAACTCATTTTAGGTAAACGAAAAAAACACGCTTGTTTGCGTGTTTGAGTGGAGCGGGAAACGAGACTCGGACTCGCGACACCTGCCTTGGCAAGGCAGTGCTCTACCACTGAGCTACTCCCGCATATTGACTTATTAAAACTTCCCCTATACCCCTATAAAAAAAGTTCTAACCTTAGTCAACTTTTATAATTTAATGGTGGGAGTTATAGGGCTCGAACCTATGACCCTCTGCTTGTAAGGCAGATGCTCTCCCAGCTGAGCTAAACTCCCACACTTGCACTCACTTGCTGAATGCTCATACATTGTACCAAATCTATTTATAAAAGGCAAGCGTTTTTACATACTTTTTTAAAAATTTTTTAATTTTTTTTATTTGTATATTTTTACACCAAAAAAGAACGCTTACACTTGGTAAACGTTCTTAATAATTAGTCGTTTAAATAATCAACACCGTATAAAGACTTCATATCGGTATCAAATTTTTTAATTTTATCGTATTGTTTTGCCGTATCAATACTTTCGTTTAGTTTTTCAAGGTCGGATTTTTGCGAACGGGAAAGTCTTGTTGGCACTTCAATATTAACCGTAACGTACATATTACCAGTTCCAAGTCTTGAAGAAATACCCTTGCCCCTTATAACGAAAGTTTTACCGCTTTGCGTTCCTTCGGGTATATCTAACTCAATAGCGTTGTCAAGCGTTGGAATTTTAATCTTTCCGCCTAATACCGCAACTTTATAAGATATAGGAAGTTCTACGTATAAATCGTAATTCTTGCGTTTGAAAATTTTGTGCGGTGCAACTTTAAATACTACGATTAAATCTCCTGCCTCTCCGCCAAGATTTGACGCATCGCCGTAGCCACGTTTCTTTATGTAAGAATTCGTGTCCGCCCCTGCCGGGATATCAAAAGTAATTGTAGTATTTTTCTTATTGTAGCCCTTGCCCGAACAAGCGGTACATTTTTCGGTAATTTTTTTACCCCTACCGCCACAGTCGGAACAAGCCCTTACGTTTATTGAACGGAATATGCCTGCATTTTGAACGTATTGTACTTGCCCCGTACCTTTACAAGTTTGACAAGTTGTATAAGCCGTTCCGTTTTTAGCACCCGTTCCTTTACACTCGCTACAAGGTTCTTTACGTTGATAGGTAACTTCTCTTTTGCAACCTTTTGCAGCGTCTAAAAAGGAAAGTTCAACTTCCAAAGTAACGTCTTCGCCTTTGGTGTTTCTTTCCGTTCTTGAACTACCGCCACCCGTAAATTGACTGAAAATATCTCCGAAAATATCTCCAAATCCGCCGAAGTCACCGCCACCGAATCCACCGAAACCGCCCATATTCGGGTGTTCTTGCTCAAAATCGTATTTTTTACGCTTATCGGGGTCTGATAAAACTTCGTTCGCTTCGTTTATTTCTTTGAATTTAGTAGCACAGTTAGCGTCCCCGGGGTGTAAATCGGGGTGATATTGTTTAACGAGTTTTCTGTATGCAGACTTAATTTCGTCTTGCGTAGCGTCCTTTTTAACGCCTAAAACGTCGTAATAATTAGCCATATAAATAAAGTCCTTTTAATTCAATTAGTGAAGGACAAAATCTTGCCCTTCACTACTTATTTTTTATTATTGATGGAATTCGGTATCGCCGTCGGCACCGCCGTTTGAATCGCCGTTTGGAGCACCGTTAGGAGCACCACCCGCTTGTTGATAAAGTTTAGCGAAAATTGCTTGAGCCTCGTTAGAAAGTTTTTCGCTTGCGGCTTTAATTCTTGCGTCGTCGTTAGATTCAAGTTCCGTTTTAGCCTCTTTAATGAGTTCTTCAAGTTTTGCTTTATCTTCTTCGGGAAGTTTGTCGCCGTTTTCTTTAAGAGCCTTTTCCATTTGGAAAATCATACCGTCAAGATTGTTTCTGTTATCAACGCTTTCCTTTCTCTTCTTGTCTTCTTCTTCGTATTGTTGAGCCTCTTTAACAGCCTTGTTGATTTCGTCTTCGCTCAAATTAGTTGAAGAAGTAATGGTAATATCTGCGGACTTTTGAGTACCTAAATCTTTAGCGGTAACGTGAACTATGCCGTTTGCGTCAATATCAAAGGTAACTTCAATTTGAGGAATTCCACGTGGAGCGGGAGCAATACCCGTTAAATTGAATTGTCCCAAAGTCTTGTTGTCTTTAGCGAATTTTCTTTCGCCTTGTAAAACGTGAATAGTAACTTCGGGTTGATTATCAACAGCCGTAGAGAATACTTGTGATTTTTTAGCAGGAATAGTGGTATTTCTTTCAATAAGCGGAGTGCAAACGCCACCCAAAGTTTCAATACCCAAAGTAAGCGGAGTTACGTCAAGAAGTAAAACGTCCTTAACTTCGCCCGTCAATACACCGCCTTGAATTGCGGCACCGATAGCAACGCATTCGTCGGGGTTGATACCTTTGAACGGTTCTTTGCCGGTAACTTCTTTAACTTTATCAACAACGGCAGGAATACGGGTAGAACCACCTACCATAATAACTTTTGCTATATCGCTATATGAAAGACCTGCGTCTTGCATTGCTTTGGTTAACGGTTCAACGGTCATATTAACCAAATCTTCGGTAATAGCGTTGAATTTTTGTCTCGTAATAGTAACGTCCAAGTGTTTAGGACCGGTTGCATCGGCAGTTATGAACGGAAGATTTACGTTAGTTGCAGTCATGCTTGAAAGTTCAATTTTAGCCTTTTCTGCGGCTTCTTTCAAACGTTGCATTGCCATTTTGTCTTTGGAAAGGTCAATTCCTTCTTTTTGCTTGAAGTCTTCAACCAAGTAGTCCATAATTTTTTTATCAAAGTCGTCACCGCCAAGGAAACAGTTACCGTTAGTAGCCAAAACTTCAAATACGCCGTCGCCGATATCCAAAATAGATACGTCGAACGTACCACCTCCTAAATCGTAAATGATAACTTTGTGAGAATTATTATCTTTATCAAGACCGTAAGCAAGAGCGGCTGCGGTAGGTTCGTTGATAACTCTCAATACGTTTAAGCCTGCAATTTTACCGGCGTCCTTCGTTGCTTGACGTTGAGCGTCGTTGAAGTAAGCGGGACAAGTAATAACTGCGTCTTTAACCGTTTCGCCGAGATATGCTTCGGCATCTTTTTTGATTTTCGCCAAAATCATAGCGGAAATTTCTTGCGGAGAATATTTTTTATCGTCAATAGCAACTTTGTAATCGCTACCCATGTGTCTCTTGATAGAAATAACCGTTCTGTCACTGTTTGCAACGGCTTGACGTTTAGCAACTTGACCTACAAGTCTTTCGCCGTCCTTTTGGAAACCTACTACCGACGGAGTAGTTCTTGAACCTTCTGCGTTTGCGATAACAACCGGTTCACCACCTTCCATTACTGCTACGCAAGAGTTTGTCGTACCTAAATCTATACCTATAATTTTACTCATAATTATTTAATCTCCTTTTAATTTATTTATTATCCAACGACTACGACTTGTGCGTATCTTATAACTTTATCGCCAAGTTTGTAGCCCTTTAAAAATACTTGTTTAACCGTTCCTTCAACTTCTCCGTTTTCGGCGGGCATCTTCATAACCGCTTCTTGAGTTTGCGGGTCAAAAGGTTCGCCTACTGGGTTTATTGCGGTAACGTCCATAGAGGCAAGCGTTTCGGCAAATTGCCTTGCAGTCATTTCCAAACCTTCACGGGTTTTATCGTCTAACTGCATTGTTAAGGCTCTGTCTAAATTATCGCCTACAACTAAAATTTTTATAATCGCATCGGCTTTTCCGTCACGGTAAGATTGTGAACGGATTTCACTGTTACGCTTTTTAAAATTATCAAAATCGGCTGCGGTGCGGAGCCAACTGTCTTTAACGGTTTTCACTTCGTTTTCCGCTTTTTGTAAGGAAGTTTTCAAATCTTCGTTTTCCTTAATTAAAGATTTTAATAATTTTTTACGCTCTTTGTCGGACATTTTTTCAACGTCCAACTTATCTTCGGGTTGATTGTCAACCTTTTTAGTTTCTTCGGTTTCAACGTTTTTAGTTTCTTCCATTTTTTACTCCGTTTTATTAGTTAAAATGCTTTCAATAATTCTTCCTACGTTTTCAAGAACGGCAACAACCTTTTGATAATCCATTCTTGCAGGACCTATAACGCCGTAAGTTCCCAACTTTTTGCCGTTTGCCGTATAAGTTGCACTAACAACCGAACAGTCCTTTGGAATTTTATCGTAGCCGTCAGTTCCTATTTTTATGTTTATATCTATATTTTTATTATCTTCGGTAAGAAGATTTACTATTTTATCTTTTTTAGTTACTACCGATAAGAACTCTTTGAGTTTGTTTATATCGGTAAACTCGGCGTGTTTTAAAATTTTATCTTCCCCTTCCATAACGACGTTCGTTTCGTCGGAATTTGAAAAGTAAACTTTTAACGCCTCTATAACGTTTACGAATATCGTTTTGTAACCCGTAAACGATTCGTCAAAATCAACTTGAAGTTCGCAAATTTCTTTAAAAGACTTTCCTTTAAACAAATTATTGATAAAATCGTTTGCTTCTAAAAGTTGAGCGTCGGTCATTTCGCTTGGAATAGTTATATAGTTATCTTTTAAAAGTTTAACGTCGGTAACTATTAAAACGAGTGCCGTTTCCGGTTTAAAACGGAAAAACTTTATTTCACGGAGCCTGTCGGTATCTTCGTTTGAAGAAACGCCGAGCGACGTATAATCGGTAAGTTCGCAAATAACTTTTACGGCAGATTTTACAACGTTTTCAATACTGTCCGCTTTTTGTAAAAATATACTCTTTATATAATTGAGTTCTTTTGCGGTTAAACGCTCTTTCGTCATTAAATCGGTAACGTAAAGCTTGTAGGCTTCGGCGGAAGGAACTCTACCCGAAGAAGTATGAAGTTGATTCAAGTAGCCTAATTCTTCAAGTGCCGAAAGTTCCGCCCTTATTGTTGCCGAACTTACGTTTGACATATACTTTTCCGAAATTTGTTTTGACGAAACGGGAATTGCCGTATCAATATAATCGTCAACGACTATTTGAAGAATTTTCTTTTTTCTATCCGATAATTCCATATTAGCAATCTCCCCGTTAATTTGTTAGCACTCTTTTTGTTTGAGTGCTAATTTTGATATAATTTTACAACTATAAAATACGTTTGTCAATAGTATTTGACCATTTTTTTAAAATTTTTTTCAATATTCATAAAAGATACTAAAATTCAGCAAAAATACCCGTAAAAAGATAAAATCCACGGAATTGTAGTTCCGTGGATTTTTAAGTTTTTATTATAAAATTATTGAGCGTTTGAGTAGCCTAAAACTATACCGAAACCGCCAATGTTAAGCGGAAGATATCTTTCTACTAATTTAAACGAGCCGTAAAGGTTTAACGTAGTAGAATCGGCAGGGTTTACCATAGTAAATCCGTTTCCGTCCAAGGCTTTAACGTAAGGATTAGTTTCGTCCGTAGTAAGCCAAGCGTAATTACTTTTAAGCATAGGAGCACCGGCACTGTATCTTGATTGATAATCCGTGTCCGTCATAAGATTTGCAAGCATATCTTGACGGTTTAAAGTTACCGTTTTATCTTCCGTTTCTCCTTCAAAAGTAACGCTACCGTTAACCCAATAAGCCCCACTCGTTGAAGCCGTATCATTTCCGTTTGACATAATCAAACAAGCCACATTTATTTTTCCTTCACTATTCAATATAGTTTTATTTATGCTTTCATTATTGAAAAGTTGGTCAATGGCTTTTAATTGAGCAACCGTTTGAGTTGCACCCATTCTTACAAACCAAGCCTCATTACCGCTAACGTAAGATTCAACAACCGAAGTTTTATCAACCGTAACCGTTCCGAATAAAGTAGAATTTGTCGGGTAATCAGAGCCGTCGCATAAATGTTGAACAATCATAACAGGGCCACCGGTACGCATAAGTCTTGATTTTTTAATATTTATTTCGGCATTACCCCAACTGAATACAGCATTTTGGAAGTTATCAAACGCTTTACAGTTAGTAATGTTCATAACGGTTGCAATTTGGTCATTATCAGAACTCGGGAAGAAACCGATAAAGAATTCTTGTTCTCTAATGTTGTCAAGAGAAATTTCTACACGGTTCGATTTGCAGAAAATAAATCCGCCGGCATTAACAAGTTCACCTTGATTTGTAGGCCCGTAAGATTTAATTTCTCTTCTTGATGCGTTACCGATACAGTTTAAGTCATAAATAAAAGCCTTAGCACCGGAATTTTCCGTATTCATTCTAAAATCAAAAAGGTTTGCATTAGAGTAATTTTCCTTATAATACTTGTTTTTTTCGTTTTCTTCGGGAAGAGAACATACGGTAGGAATTTTATGAACGTCTAAATTGTAACTGTTTCCGTAAATTGAGAAGGTTTCGTCATCGCCTAACACTTTAACGAAAAGTTCAGTCCAGTCGTATAAGAAATATCCGCCGTTTTCGTCTTGAACGGTTTGTCCGTTTTCTTCGTAATGATATTCTTTTTCGGTTTTCCAAACGAATTCGGAAGGAATATCTTCTTTTGTAATCGTTATATCGTTTTGGAAAACGAGAGCGTTAGTAGTTTTATCGTTAACGCCTATTTCCGTTTTAATTGAATCCCATTCGTGGTGATCTCTTAAATCGCTATCGTCGTTAGTTATTGCACGGTTGTCCATAATAGACATTTCTTTTGCATTGTAAACGTTGAAACCGTCAACGACCGATACCGTAAGTTCTACTGCATTGATAGTATGGTCAAATTCGTAGTTGCTTTCGGGAAGAATACTCAACTTAAAGTCTTTGCCGATTGCATCGTCGGTAAAATCGTATTTTTGGTTAAAATAGTCAACAGTAACGTAATCAACGTTATCGTAAGAATAAGTTGAAACGTATTTTTTATCTTGAACGGCAGTTGCAACGAGTTTATTACCGTTATTCTTTATTTCAATTTTACTTAAAAATCTGTCTAAAACAACGTCGTCGTCCCCTTCTTCAACGGTTAATTTGGGAAGGAAAACAAATTCGTTATCGTCGCCTACGTAATATTTTTCTTGTTTTACGGCTAATTTACCGTCTTTTTCACTTTCAAAGCCCGAACCGTTTACAGCCTTTTCTCTTTCCGTCATAGAAGTAGGCTTTTCAAAACTTTCGGCATAGTAATGTGCCTCTTCTTTGAATTCGTAAATATCTACGTTAAAAGATTTTTCAACTTCTTTATTAAGTCTTTTTTCGGTATATTTAACGGTAACAGTTTTCTTGCCGACAGTTTCGGTTATTTTGTCAACGCCTTCAAAAGTTAAATCGCTATTTGAAATTTCGTCTTTTTGACCGTCGCTGTACTCAATGTACATTTTAACTCCGCTAAAATCAGCAGTTCCGTTAACAAGATACCCCATTTTGTCCGCACCGCCAAGATAGCTTTTCGTTATTGCTAACGAGCCTTTACCACAACCTAATAAAGTTGTTAACGATAATATAACCGAAAGAGTTATAACTATCGCCTTGTTTGCTAACTTCTTCATAAAATTTTCTCCTTAATTATTTTTATATAAACAGTATTTGTCGCTTTTGTGTCGCATCAATACCATTTTAATCTTTTCTTCTCGGTGAAATATATATCGTGCATTTAGCACCTTTTCCATCCGCCGAACTTATCGTTAAAGTAAAACCGCATCTTGCAAAAAAGATTATTAAACCTTTGCTTTCGTCCACTATTACAAGTTGTTCTCCGTTTGCGTCCTTTATTGAATTAGGGTCGTAAGAAAATTCAACTTGCCTATTATTAGCGTTTTCGGGATAAATATGCCAGTCAATTTGAACGTAATTCGGGTTTATATCTATATTTTCGTTTGTCCAAGCAGTTTCCCCCACTTCTTCGGGGTTAGTAAACGGAAATTGAAAAACTTTTACTCCGTTATCTTCAATTTTTTTAGGAGTATATTCTTGTTCCGCATTGTAGAGCCTTGAAACTTCAATTTTTTCAACGTAAACGTACTCTTCAAATCCGCCTATTTCCATACCGAAAAAGTTTATTATAAGTATAGAGCCCAAAGATATGAGCGTTATCAAAATAACTACAATTTTTTTCATATCATTGTTTCTCCTTATAAAATGCGGTAACTTTCATTATAAAACTTGTAATTTTACTAATAGCCAAAATTACGGAAATTACACTTGCTTTTATCCAAGCAACGTTTACGTTTTCTTTCGTGAGCATAAGCATTATAACGAAGAAAATAAAAGATATTACGAATAAAAGTATTGCAGATTTATTTTCGTTAGAGTTATTTGACTGTTCGTTAAACGTTGCGTATTGTTCGGCTTGCGGATTCATAATATCAAGTTCCGCCGACCAAAACATATGTGCAACGTAAATTCCGTAAACGGAAATTGCAAAGAAAATGCAAGTTAACAAGTTAAAATTAGTGAAAGTTGAATATGCTATTACGGTAATAACCGTTCCTATTAAACCGATAAGCAAATTTAAAACGAGTTTACCGAGCAAAATAGGAGTATAAGAAGTAGGTTGAATTTTATTTAAGTATGCCGAAAATCCGTCCCTACTATACACGCTTGCAACCGAAATATTAGTTGAAAGCATAATCAAAAGTATTATCAAAAAGGTAAAACAAGTTGCCATTTGTTGCCCTACGAAACGAGTGTTCATAGCGGAATAAATTTTGTTAAGTAGCATTATAACGATAGGTAAAACAACCATTAAAATTGAAGATAAAACTATCAA
>JAZRVG010000104.1:0-2838 GCA_045599025.1 Christensenellaceae bacterium
GTTTATGACGGCATGCATTCCTTCAAACTATGCAAGCATTGATAAAAAACTTGCTAAAAACGATGACGCAGTTGTAGTTTCTTACGCAAAAGGCGACACCGGTTTCGCTCTTGCATCTGCTGCAATCACTACTGTTTTCAAACTTGAAGGCGATATTGAAGCAATCGTTAACGTTACCTATACAAAGGACAACAAGGCTTACAACGGAACTTTTGTTTACTTTGAAAAATCAGCAGACGCTAAGGCTTACTATAATAAATGCAAAGACCAAGCAAAAGACAACGTTACTGCTAAAAAATCCGGCAAGGCTGTATTTAGCGGTTCAAAAGAAGTTTACAAATTAGTTTAATTAGTTAGTTTAATTAAAAAGTAAATTCCCCACTTTTTCAAAGTAGGGAATTTTTTTTGCCAAAAAATAAAAATATCTAAAAATATTTTGACATTTTATAATTTATATGTTATTATTTATAGGCTAATTAAAATATTTGGTTTAAAAACGACTTTAACTAATATTTTTAGTAACAAATAAAAATACTTTTAGTAATTAAGTTTGGAAAAGTACCCAAGTGGCTCAAGGGGCTCCGCTAACGCAACGTAGTTGCTTGCAACTTTGGCTACAAACAGTTCACTGAACTGTTTGCTTAACGCGTCGTTCCCCTGCTTCGGTTCCCATAGCAGTGTCGCCATAAAGGTAATACGTTAATTTAATATTTATTCTGTAATTGAGTTTGGAAAAGTACCCAAGTGGCTCAAGGGGCTCCCCTGCTAAGGGAGTAGTGTGAGATAATCGCAGCGCGGGTTCAAATCCCGCCTTTTCCGCCAAAACGGCTTTTTTTAGTGTTTTAAGCACCAAAAAAGGCTGTTTTTTTTGCTTTTTAGGGCAAAATTTCGCCCTTTTATCGTTTTTCAACTCAATTTTTGGGGAAAAATTTGGGGAAAAAATACTTGCTAAAATTTAGCGTTAATAGTTCACTTTTAACGCTTCCTTTTGTTGATATTCCATTGAAAAATGCGTGTAAACGCTACTCGTTATATTTCCTAAACTGTGTCCCGTCCAAACACTTACTAATTCGTTATCTACACCGCACTCTCTTGCTCTTGTTGTAAAAGTGTGTCGTAAATCTTTAATAGTATGGTGTGGACATAATTCTTTAAATTCAAGTTCCATTTTGTATGTGGAAAGATTTTTCTCTAACACTCTATTTAAAGTATCTTTATATTTAGGGAATATCGGTACTGTTCTCGTTAAATTCTTTTGGTACGATTTTAATTTTCCGTTTTTAATTGTAAGCGTATTATTCTCTATGCTTTCTTCTATTCCGTTTATTTCACAAGGTCTTACTCCACTATAAAGCATTTTTAAATACGCAACTTCGTATTTGCTACCCTTTATATTGTTTAATAATGCCTTTTCTTCCGTTGGTGTGAGTGCCATACCTGTTTTCCGTTCGTGTTTTGGAATATATACCATTTTGAGTGGATTTCTTTCTATTACACCGTTATTTAAGGCATAATCAAATATTCCGTTTAACAAACATTTAATATCTTCACAAAGCCTTGGAGTCTTGCTATTATAATGGTCTAAAAACATTTGCAACATTATAGGATTTATTTTACCAAGTTGCATTTTTCCAAATTTAGGAAGAAGTATTTTTTCGTAATAATTTTTATAATTTCTAAAACTTACTTCCTTAACCATTTTTTTCTTAACGTTATAAACGTAATTGTCCGCAAATTCCTTGAAAGTTACTTTTTTACTTATGTTAAAATTTTCTATGTCCGCTCTTGAAAGAACTGTAAAATGCACTTCCGGTTTGATTTGCGATTCAAACGTGTTAAGCCATGTAAACGCTTTCCTTTTTGCAACTTCAAAATTCGTACTTGAAAAACTTACATTGTATCCGTATTTTCTAAATCTTATTTCATAATATTTGCCTTGCTTTACTCTTATTTTAAAATCTTTTAATCGTGGCATTTCTTTTATCTCCTTTTTTGAGAATTCTACCTTACGATTTGAGATTTCTTTCCCGTTTATATTATCTTGCGAAATTTTGATTTCGTTTAATAATTTTTTTAATTCTTGCATTTGATTTAAAATCAAAGACTCTTGTTCTGTATTATTCAATCATTTTCATTTTTGCTCGTGGTTTAATATACAAAGGTTTATAATGGAATTGTTGTATAACTTTTTCATCCATAACCCCTTCCTCCTTATTTTTTATTTCCAAACGTCAGGTCACTGGCTTGTTTTATTTAGCACGCCGAGCCTCCTTTTTGGATTTATATTTAGTTTTTCTTATTTAATTTTTTGAGTGTTTTATACCCTTCTCGTATTAACTCTACTTTCGTTATATTATTATTTTTTAAATAGTTATTTATTTCTTCTAATTCTTCTCTTGGCATATACGTTGAGAAAGTTCCACTCTTTGCTTTCCTTTCTTTTTTATGCACTTCTTCATACTTTCTTTGTGCTATTCTTAACGCCGTATCTTCTTTTTTCATTGGTCTTCTCCTTTTGTTTTGTGTATGCATACGATACACTCTTTTTTTGACCTTGTCAAGAGTTTTTGAAAAAGTATTTTTCTACTTTTGTACTAATTTTTATCGTTTTTGTTGCTATAACATTTTTTACACCACCTTTTAATTTGTTGCAAAACGGCACTTATTTACAAGCAGGATAAGAAACGTGCAACAGGTCGCATTTTGATAGCAAAAAACCTGCGTTTTTAGAACAATTCGGAAACCGAATTTTAATCATTTTAGAAGTGGGTTTCCCACTTGCTTTAAGTAGCGTTTTTGAAAATAAATATCAAAAACCTTATCCTGCTTACTTTTTGT
>JAZRVG010000105.1:0-14216 GCA_045599025.1 Christensenellaceae bacterium
CCGAAACTCAAAAAAGGTTGTATTTTGACTTAACCGCAAGAAACCAAAACGTTACTTTTTTGGAAAATATAACGAGTGAAATAAGCGGAGTAAACCTTGCCGTTTCAAAAGATATAACGGGCTTTATACAGCATAACGAAAAGTTGGTTGTGATAGGGCAAACGGACGTTTTTCCCAAGAAAAGTAAGGGAAAACAAATAAAAAAGAAACGTGGCGACCTATTCACCGCACCCGTTGTCGGCGACTATGCGGTACACGAACAATTCGGCGTTGGTTTAATAAAAGGCGTTAAAAAAATAAGTACCGTTGAAGGAACGGGAGAATACGTTGAACTTGAATATTTCGGTGGAGACAGACTATACGTTTCTACCGACCAAATGGACAAACTTTCCAAATATTTAGGCGGAAGTGAAAAGCCTACTTTGAACAAAATAGGCGGTGGAGAGTTTGAAAGAATAAAGGAAAGAGTAAAACAAGCGATAGCCAAAATGACTATTAACTTGAAAAAACTCTATAAAGAAAGGCGTGAAAGAATAGGCTTTGAATTTTCGGAAGACAACGCCTTAACGAGAGAATTTGAAGACAGTTTTGAATTTGAAGAAACGGAAGACCAAATAACTTCTTTAAACGAAATAAAAGAAGATATGGAAAGCACGAAAGTTATGGACAGGCTTTTGTGCGGAGACGTAGGTTTCGGCAAAACGGAAGTTGCGTTTAGGGCTTGTTTCAAAGCGATAGTGGACGGTAAACAAGCGGTAATAGTAGCACCAACCACCATTTTAACCGAGCAACATTACAATACTGCAATAACCCGATTTGCAGGATTCGGTGTAAGAATAGCGGTGCTTAACAGATTTAAAACTGCGGAGCAACAAAAGAAAATAATAGACAGCATAGAAAAGGGCGAAGTTGATTTAATTATAGGAACTCACAGGTTATTTTCAAAAGATATAAAATTCAAAGATTTAGGTCTTTTAGTTATAGACGAAGAGCAAAGGTTCGGCGTAGAACATAAAGAAAAACTTAAACTTTTAAAGGAAAACGTTGATACTTTAACCCTATCGGCAACGCCTATTCCGAGAACGCTACACTTGTCGTTATCGGGCATAAGAGATATAAGTTCAATCAACACACCGCCCAAGCAACGAATACCCGTTCAAACGATAGTAACCGAACTTACGGACTTTTTAATAAAGGACGCTATAACGAGAGAACTTTCAAGAAAAGGTCAAGTTTTCATACTCTATAACAGAGTTGAAACGATATATTCTTTTGCGGAAAAAGTTCAAAATATCGTACCTAACGCCAAAATTGCGGTTGCTCACGGACAAATGAACGAAAAAACGCTTGAAAACAACATTTCGGCATTTTATAAAGGCGAATACGACGTTTTAATCGCTACAACCATAATAGAAAACGGAATAGATATGCCGAGAGCAAATACTTTAATAGTAGAAAGTAGCGACCGTTTAGGATTGTCAACTTTATATCAATTAAAAGGTAGAGTAGGAAGGGGCAATCTTATGGCTTATGCATACTTTACCTACGACGAAAACAAAGTTTTGAGCGAAACGGCGTATAAGCGTTTGTCGGCACTAATGGAATTTACCGAAATGGGTAGCGGTTATAAAATTGCTATGCGAGATTTAGAGTTAAGGGGAGCGGGCAACGTTTTAGGAAAAGAACAGCACGGACAAATGGACAAAGTCGGCTATGAACTTTACAACAAACTTCTCCGTGAAGAACTCGGCGAAACTACTTTGAACGGCGAAATGGAAATGGAGATTAAAGCGGACGCTTATATTCCCGACGGCTATATAGAAAACGAAGGTGCAAGAATGAACGCTTACAAGGAAATTGCCGAAATAGAGAACGAAAACGACAGACTTCGCATAGAAAAATCTTTAATAGACAACTACGGCAAGATACCCGAAGTTACGAAAACTTTAATAGATATAGCGTGGCTTAAACTTTTGGCGGAAAAAGCGGGCGGAATAAAACTTAAAGTTTCAATGCGTCTTGCAAAATTGTATCTTAAAAATTTGGACGTATTAAAGGACGGAAAAATCACTTCAAAAGTTCCTAAATTTAAAGATAAAGTAACTCTTTCGTTTGAAGAAAATCCCGTTTTAACTTTCCATACCGAAAGCGGTAAACCTAACGATTATTTTAAAGTTATGATAGATTTTTTAACTTTTTAATTGCAAAAAATAAAAGAAAATAAAAAAATTGTAAATAATCGTAAAAAAGTATTGCAATAAAACTTAATATTATGTATAATGTTTATAATTATTATATAATGCGGTTTTGCCGTCTTGGCAATAATTCATAGGCTTGATGGAGTAAATTATGAAAAAACTTATTACTAAAATTCTTTCTCTTGCAATAACGGTAGTATTGTTCGCAAGCGTTTTCACAGGTTGTTCTCTTATAACCACTAACGTTGCAAACGATATGAATCAAGTTGTTGCAACCGTTGCTATTGATAGCGACTTTAACGACGTTATCTATAAAAAAGATATGCAATCTTCGTATAATCAATACGCTTACACGTACATGTATTATTACGGTTATACTTCCGATAAGGTTTACGAACTCGTTTTAGACAATTTGGTTCAAAACAGAATTATCGTTCAACAATCTAAAAAGGCTCTTACGGGTGCTACCGGTCTTCCGGGTAACGAAACGGGTTATTTTAGCCAAGCAAGTCAAATTGCAGAAGGCGACCGTACCGCAAAAGAAAAAGCACTTATGCTTGTTGAAAATCCGACGGCTGTTACAAAAACGAGTGAACTCGTTAAATTCTTAACTGCTTACGAAGTTGTTTCGGCTAAATATTCCGTTTTGAATTCCGTTCGTTCGTTATTAGACGGCTACGGTGACGAAGAAGAAGACGATAAATCTTACGATTACGAAAAGTATTCGGTAACCGACCGTAAAACTTTAACTCTTCCTTCCGAAACTTCGGGCAACGAATGGGAAATTAAAAACGACGCGGAACTTTCAGTTGTTACCGATTCTTACAAAAAATCAATCAAGAAAATTGCAAAAGATAACGGTATAGAATTTGATTACGACGCTTACACGACGAAGTTTGATATTTCCAACAAACTTTACACCGACTACGTTGCAAACTTTGATTTAACAAGTAAGGAAAGCAAAAAGGAACTTAAAAAATTATTCAAAGACCTTTTGAAGAACGGCTTTATCACCGAAAAAGAGGCTAAAAATATTCCTACTACCGTTGACGAACTTTTTGCAGTATCTTTCTTCAAATCTACTCTTGACAGTCAATACGAAGGCTTAATCGTTTCAAAATACAAACTTGCTTTACAAAACCAACAAGAAAAAGAAATAAATAAAGACAGCGTTCTTTATTCTTCTTACCGTTCTTTATTTGAAAGCCAAAAAGATTTGTATTCTCTTGATTACAAGGCTTACGAAACGGCTCTTAATTCAACCGATAACTTTATCGTATATAACCCCGATTCTACAAAAGGAAATTACGGTTTCGTGTTAAACCTTTTAATCGGATTTAACGATGAACAAACTTCTATAATTGAAAGCCTTGCAACCGAAAAAGCACTCACTAAACAGGAAATAGTTGACGACCTTACAAACGGAATTTTAAAACAATTAACCGCAAAAGACCAACGTACTACTTGGGTTTACTCCAACCACGGCAAGTACGACGAAAATACCAAAAAATTCACTTTCGGTAACGATTATTGCAAAACGAACGCTTTACAAGAATTCGTAGGTGCAATTTACGGTGCTAATGAGTACACTTATTTGGACGAAGACGAAGAAGAGGCAACCGCTTATTCTTACGCTAACGTCGTTGCAAAAGAAATTCCTTTCAACGAATTCTATACTAACTACGTAGAAAGCGTTATGGGCTTTGCAGGTATGGACGGACAACTTTCCGATGCAAGCGAAGATACTGTTATCAATACTTCAACGGTAACTCAAAAAACCATTAAAGAAGAATTGTTAGAAAAGTTTAGAGATTTGGTTTACGCTTTCTCAACCGACCCGGGTTCTCTTGCAGAAAACTACGGCTACTTATATTCGCCTATCACTTCAAGCACTCAATACGTTAAACCGTATGCAGACGCCGCAAAAGAATTAGTAAATTTAGGCGTTGGTGCTTATAAAGTAGTAGCAACCGAATTCGGCTATCACATAATGCTTTGCACTTCGGTTATAATGCCTACCGTTTCTACCGTTCCTATGGACGAAACTACTTTCGTAAACGATTTACAAAACGAAAATACGGTTGCTTATAAATATAAAGAATTCAAAATGAATTCAATAGCAACTACCACCGTTGAAAACATTACGAACGCATTTATCAACGATAATTTAGAAAAAGTAGTTTACAATAAAAAAGCATATAAAGATTTAATTAAAGAAGACTAAAAGTAAAAATTAAAAATGCCACGCCTTGCAAAAAGCAAAGCGTGGTTTTTTTATTCGTTACGGGTTTATTTTTATGAAAAACGGGAAAAATACAATTATCTAATATAAGGAGATAAATATGAACCCATTTGAATTAAAAGCAAAAAAAGTAGAAGACTACATTGAAAGCATTAAAGGTATTTACCCGAAACCGTACGATAAAAACGAAACCTCGCCTTACACGAAAGCGAGAATTATTTTAGCAACGGGTGCGGAATACGAAGCGAACTGGTTTTCGCATCAATTTAACCGAAAAGTAGGAAATAACGATTTGCGTAGAGAGTTAGGGCTTGCAAGATTTGTTGAAAAAGAGCAACAACAAAAACTTTCAAACTTAAAACCGCTTGACGAAAGCGTGCTTGAAACGACTATTGCCTACGAACAGTTAGCCGTAGATTTAACCGCCGAAATGGCACAAAAGGAACAAAATTTTAACGTAAAAAAAGCACTTGACTTTGCTCTTTTAGAAGACTTTGACCATTTGTACAGATATTCCGATTTGCTTGATATGGACTACGGCGTTCACGCCGAAAGGTTAGTTGGCGGATACACCGAAATTATGCCGGCACGTCCAACGGTTGCACACCAACGCCACCCGTACGATAACGTTAAAAAACCTATCGTTGCAAAAGAAAGTAATAATCAAACGATATTAAACACAATGATTATTACGGCGGCGGAACAACAAACGATGAACTACTATATGAACCAATCGGCGTTTTATTTTAACGATTTAGGTAGGCGTTTATACGAAGAAATTTGTTTGGTAGAAGAACAGCACGTAACTCAATACGGCTCTTTAATAGACACGAACTCCACTTTGCTTGAATGTTTGCTTTGGCACGAATATTCCGAGTGTTTCTTATACTGGTCAAATATGGAAACCGAAACGGATAAGCATATAAGACCTATTTGGGAACAATATTTTGAAGCGGAAGTATCGCACCTTCACAAAGCGGTTGAACTTCTTAAAAAATACGAAAAGAAAGACTATACCGAAGTTATTAAAAATCCCGAATTTCCAACTCCGTTATCACTTCACGAAAACGTTGAATACGTTCGTAGCGTTCTTAACAATTCGGTATGTTTTACAGGGGATAAAGAAGACTATAAGTGTGTTTGCAAATTAAACAGCGGTGATAGATTTTTAGATTATAATTCAAAAATGATTGTCAAACCGCAAGACGATGCGTCAAGCGAAGTAATTAAAAAACGCATAAAAAAATGCGGAGAAGATTACCGCTATCAAATAAAAGAGCACCCTATAAAATCAATGCAAAACCGTAAAAAAGACAATATCACTATGGGCGTAAGCGAAACGCTTGAAAACCCCGTAGGTTTTATTCCTTTAAAATAAAAGAAAAAAGTCCACTAATTCCAAAAGGAAGAAGTGGACTTTTTCGTTTAATAATAAACAACAAAGAAAAAGAATAAAAATTTAGGAGATTTTAACAATGGTATAACCAACGTCCGTAGAAGTTAAATCGGCAGTACCCGTATTAGTTAGCGAAAGCGTAGACGTGCCAAACGAATTGACTATTACGCTCTTTGATAAAGTATCTTCGTCTGTTCCGCTTGTGGTGATACTTGAAACGGGTGCTCCGTTTTGGTTTAAAGAAAGAGAAATCGGAGCGGTTGAACTTCCCGAAACGAAATAGTTTACAAGGTAAGAACCTGGTGGCAAAGTAGCCACACCGCCTTGAACGGTTATTAGGCTCATAGGTGTAAAGGTATTCAATAAAACGGGTGCAACTGCGTTAGGGGCAATAGTTGCGTTAACGGCGTTAGCGTAAACGCCTTGGCTAATACTTGAACGCCCGGGTTCGCCTTGCGGACCTTGTGGACCTTGCGGACCGGTTGGACCTACCGGACCTCTCGGCCCGATAATGCCTATGGCGTAAGGGCGTTGATAATTGTTTCTATCGTTATTTATAAAACACATAATATTTTTCCTTTTGTTAAATTTGTCAAAACAAAACGAAGGAGAAACGATTTCGTTTTGACTACTTTATTATATGCAAACGGGGTGTAAATCGTTTCACAAATTTTACAAATTATGTTAAAATATTTTTTATGAAAAGCAATTATACTTCAACCGTTCGGGCGTGTTCGTTCGGCTATATAGTTCAAGCGGTGGTAAATAATTTTTTACCACTTTTGTTCGTGTATTTTACCGTTACTTATAATATACCTTTCTTTTTAATTGCAATAATAACGACTTATAATTTCGTTCTTCAAATTTTAGTTGATTCTTTGTCCGCTAAAATAGTTTTAAAAATAGGTTACAGAAAAACCGCAATCCTTACTTGCGTAGTTTCTTTTCTCGGTTTAACGGTAGTTGCGGTTACTCCTTATATATTTAATAACTATATGTTTATATATATAGGAATAATGCTTGCCGTAACCTTAATGGCTATGGGTAGCGGAATTTTGGAAGTTATTTTAAGCCCTTTAATAGAGGCAATTCCCGAAGAAGAAGGTAAGTCCGCAAGAATGAGTTTACTTCACTCGTTTTATTCAATAGGTCACGTTTCGGTTTGCGTTTTATCAACGGCGTTCTTCTTTTTCGTAGGAATAGAAAAATGGCAAATTTTAGCCTTCGTTTTTGCTCTTATTCCTATAATAAACGTAATAATGTTTTCAAAATGCAAAATCGTTTCGCCAAAAGGGGACGAAAAGCCCGTAAAAGCGTTAAAACTTTTTAGAAACGGTGGGTTTATTCTTTTATTCCTTTTAATGATTTCGGCAGGGGCAAGCGAACAAGCAATAGCACAATGGATAAGTTTCTTTGCGGAAAGCACGTTGCAAGTTGAAAAGACTTTGGGCGACGTTGTTGGAACTTCCGCTTTTGCTTTTTGTATGTTTATATCAAGATTTTATTTAGGTGTTTCCAAAAAGAAAAGAGATACTAAAAAGGTGCTTTTTATAAGTTCCGTTTTGCTTTCGGTTTGCTATATTTTGTCGTCTGTAAGTAGCCTTAAAATTTTATCACTCGTAAGTTTGGCATTAGGTGGAATTTTCGTTGCAACCTTATGGCCGGGTGTGTATTCGGTGGCGGGAGAAATATTTGTAAGCGGTGGAACGGTAATGTTTTCAATGCTCGCTTTGGGTGGCGACGTAGGTTGTACGCTTGGTCCTACCTTCGTTGGTATGATAACGGAAATTTCAAGTATGAAACTTGCTATGCTTTTATCCGCATGTTTCCCCGTTTTGTCGGCAGTTTGCGTTTTAATTCTTTCAAATAAGAATAAACAAGGTAAAATTTTACCGCTTGAAAACAATTTGTAAAAATAAACTTTACTTTTTTAAAGTAAAAAAGTATAATGATATTCGTAGGAGAAAATTATGGAAGAGATAAAAAATTATTTAGAAATTCTTAATAACTTTAATATAAAAGGCGAATTCGTTTCGGGCGAACCGTACGGCTGTGGTCATATCAACCGCACATACCTTGTAATTTATAACGAAAACGGCAACCGTAAGCGTTATATTTTGCAACAAATCAACTCAAAACTTTTCAACCCCGTTGAAAATTTAATGAGCAACATTGAACTCGTAACCGAATTTAACCGTAAAAAAATTCAAGAAAGAAACGGCGACCCCGATAGAGAAAGTTTAACTATCGTTAGAACTAAATCGGGCGAAACTTTCTATAAACAAAGTGACGACGCTTATTTTAGAGTATATATTTTCATAGAAAACACCGTTGCTTACCAAACGGTATCAAACCCGAAAGATTTCTATTACAGTGCTATTGCTTTCGGTAACTTTGCAAACTTACTTGCGGAATTTGATGCGTCTAAACTTTACGAAACAATACCTAATTTCCACAACACCGTTAAGCGTTTTAACGATTTTAAAACGGCAGTTGAAAACGATTCTTTCGGCAGAAAGAAAGAGTGTGAAGAAGAAATTAAGTTCATTATGGACAGAGAGCATTACTATTCTAAAATAGTAGATATGCTTGCAAGCGGAGAAATGCCTTTAAAAGTTACGCATAACGATACTAAACTTAACAACGTTTTGCTTGACGAAAAAACGGGCGAACCCGTTGCGGTTATTGACCTTGATACCATAATGCCGGGCTCAATTTGTTACGACTTCGGCGACAGTATCCGTTTCGGTTGTAATCCTTGTGCGGAAGACGAAGAAGACTTAACGAAAGTTAATTTCCGTATGGATTTATACAAAGTTTATCTTGACGGCTACTTAACCGCATTAAAAGACAGTATCACTAAAGTTGAAAAGGATAATCTTGCTCTCGGTGCAATTATGATGACTGTTGAGTGCGGTATGCGTTTCTTGGCAGACTATTTGTCGGGCGATACTTACTTTAAAACTACCCGTCCTAAACAAAACTTGTTTAGATGCAGAACTCAACTTAAACTCGTTAAAGATATGGAAGAAGTGTTTGACGAATTAAACGCTTTGGTAAAATAATAAATCCGTAGCGGATTTATTATTCTAGTGATATTCGCTTAACAGCGAGTGATATTTGCTTTTGCAAAAAGCAAGTGATATTTTGCCTACGGCAAAGTGATATACTTACCTACGGTAAGCGTTGTGGAAATTTCTATATTAGAATAGTTTTATTTGCTTAACTGCAAACTTATTTTCCGCCTTTTTAGGCGGAATTTTTTTATTCTTTTTTGTGTTTCGCCTAAAATTTGCCCTAAAAAGCACGAAGGGTAAGTGTTGAATAATTGCACGAACGCTTTACGCTCGTTAGTTACGCCTTATTTTTAAGGCTTTAAAGGGTATTTTTACTCTGTTTTTTGGCAAAGTACGGCATACAATATATAGGGTTTATCAAAAAATATCACCACAATATATTGCGTTTTTTTCTTTAAAAAATTTTGAAAAATCATTGCTATTTAAGTTTAAGTGTGATATACTATTTGTGTTCATCATTTTTAGAGAAATAATAGAAAATATATAGTAGGTGATATATATGAAAATAATCAAAAGAAGTGGAAAAGAAGTTGATTTTGACGTTCAAAAAATTATAGACGCAGTTAAAAAGGCAAATAACGAAGTCGTAGAGCAAGATAGGCTTTCCGAAGACGAAATTATTTGTTTATCAAGGACGGTTGAATATATATGTTCAAAACGAATTCGTGCTTTGAGCGTAGAAGAAATTCAAGACCTTGTTGAAAACGAAATTATGCGTTTTGGCAAACACAATTTGGCAAGAACTTATATTACCTATCGTTACAAAAGGGCTTTGGTTAGAAAATCAAACACTACCGACGAGCGTATTTTGAGCCTTATTGATTGCAATAACGAAGAAGTCAAACAAGAAAATTCAAATAAAAATCCAACCGTAAACAGCGTTCAACGTGACTATATGGCGGGCGAAGTATCAAAAGATATTACAAACAGAATTTTACTTCCGCAAGAAATAGTAAAAGCACACGAAGAAGGTATTATTCACTTCCACGATGCCGACTACTACGCTCAACGTATGCATAACTGCGATTTGGTAAATTTGGAAGATATGTTGCAAAACGGAACGGTTATTTCGGGTACTATGATAGAAAAACCGCATAGTTTTTCTACGGCTTGTAACATAGCAACGCAAATTATAGCACAAGTTGCGTCTTCGCAATACGGTGGTCAAAGTATATCTCTCACGCATTTAGCACCTTTCGTTCAAATTTCCCGTGAAAAAATTTACGGCGAAGTAGTTGAAGAATTTAAGGACGCAGGCGTAGAAGTTTCGGAAGACGCTATCAAAAAAATCGTTGAAAAGCGTGTTCGTGACGAAATTAGAAGGGGTATTCAAACTATACAATACCAAGTAGTTACTCTTATGACTACTAACGGTCAAGCACCTTTCATAACGGTATTTATGTATTTGGGCGAGGCTAAAAACGAGCAAGAAAAGAAAGACCTTGCTATTATGATTGAGGAAACGCTCCGTCAAAGAATTAAAGGCGTTAAAAACGAAAAGGGCGTTTATATTACTCCCGCTTTCCCGAAACTCATTTACGTTTTGGAAGAACAAAATATTAACGAAGATAGCGAGTATTATTATCTTACCAAAATAGCCGCAGAATGTACCGCTAAACGAATGGTTCCCGACTATATTAGCGAAAAAATAATGCTTGAACTTAAAAAAGACAAGAACGGAGAAGGACATTGTTACACTTGTATGGGTTGTCGTTCCTTCTTAACTCCTTACGTTGACGAAAACGGCAAGGCTAAATATTACGGAAGATTTAACCAAGGCGTTGTAACGGTAAACCTTATAGATATAGCCTTAACGGCAGGCAAGAATTTTGATAAATTCTGGGAAGTATTTGACGAGCGCATGGAACTTTGCCATAGAGCGTTACAATGTAGGCACGAACGTTTAACGGGAACTTTGTCGGATGCCGCACCTATTTTGTGGCAACACGGTGCTTTGGCAAGACTTAAACCGGGCGAAACTATTGATAAACTTTTGCACGGCGGTTATTCAACCATATCACTCGGCTATGCAGGTTTATGGGAAACCGTTTACTATATGACGGGTAAAAAACTTACCGAAGTAGAAGGAAAAGAATTCGGCTTATCGGTAATGAGAAAACTTAACGAATATACTAATAAGTGGAAACAAGCCGAACAAATTGATTATTCACTTTACGGCACTCCGCTTGAAAGCACTACGTATAAATTTGCGAAAGCACTTCAAAAACGTTTCGGTATAGTAAAAGGCGTAACGGACAAAAACTACATAACCAACAGTTATCACGTTCACGTAACCGAACCTATTGACGCTTTTAGTAAACTTAAAATTGAAGCGGAATTCCAACAACTTTCTCCGGGCGGAGCAATAAGTTACGTTGAAGTTCCAAATATGCAACAAAATATTCCCGCAGTACTTAAAGTTATGAAATACATTTACGATAATATTATGTATGCGGAACTTAACACCAAAAGCGACTACTGTCAAGTTTGCGGATATACGGGCGAAATTCAAATAGTTAAGGACGGCAACGATAAACTCGTTTGGGAATGTCCTAACTGTAAAAACCGTGACCAAACTAAAATGAACGTAGCACGCCGTACCTGCGGATATATCGGTACGCAATACTGGAACCAAGGTAGAACGCAAGAAATAAAAGAAAGAGTTCTTCACTTATAAAATGCAAAATCTTTTAGCAAAATGCTAAAAGATTTTTGTAAATAAAGGGAAATATGAATTACGCAACGATTAAATATAACGATATAGCCAACGGAATAGGAGTAAGGACTTCACTTTTCGTATCGGGTTGTAAGCATTTTTGCAAAAACTGTTTCAATAGCGAAGCGTGGAGTTTTGATTACGGCGAACCGTTTACCGAAAAAATTGAAAACGAAATTATATCTTCGCTCAAAAACGAATATATAGACGGGTTATCAATACTTGGCGGAGAGCCGTTTGAACCGCAAAACCAAAAACCGCTACTTGACTTTTTAAAAAAAGTAAGAAAAGAAGTTCCAAATAAAGATATATGGTGTTATACGGGTTTTTTAATGGACGAAGAAATTTTAGGTAAAAGCCGAGCAACCACCGAATATTCAAAAGAACTTTTAGAATGTATTGACGTTTTAGTTGACGGAAGATTTATTGAAGAAAAGAAAAATTTAATGCTCCGTTTCAAAGGCTCGGAAAATCAAAGAATAATAGACGTAAAAAAGTCTTTAAAAGAAAATAAAATAATACTTTACGATTTGGGGGAATAACCTATGGAAAAATTAAAAGTTAATTTCAAAAAATTGAACGCAAACGCAATAATGCCAAGCGTAGCAACGGAGTTTTCGGCGGGAGCAGACCTTTACAGTGCCGAAGAAACGACGGTAATCAATCCCGGAGAAACAAAATTTATAGGAACTGGTATAGCAACCGAACTTCCACCGTATACGGTAGGGCTTGTTTACGCCCGTAGCGGACTTGCATGTAAACGTGGTTTAGCCCCAGCAAATAAAGTAGGTGTTATAGATAGTGATTATAGGGGAGAAATTAAAGTTGCTCTTTATAATCAAAGTAAAGAACCTCAAACGGTAGAAAAGGGGGAAAGAATTGCTCAAATGGTGGTTGCACCCTACTATCAAGTTGAATACGTTGAAAAAGACGAACTTAACGAAACGGTAAGGGGCGAAGGCGGTTTCGGTTCAACGGGTAAAAAATAGTTTAAAAAATTAAAAATTGTCAATACTAACCGTATGAAAAAATACGACGGCGAATATCAAGAAGTTCTAACAAGGCTTACAAACGCAAAACCGAGTGAAGTTGGCAAAATTTTAAAGGAATATTTTAATAAAAAAAAGAAACGCAGTAAAAAATGATTTTTACTGCGTTTTTAATATTTAAAAATCCCATTTGGGTATAAAATCTTCTTTTGCGGAAGAACGCTCTTGAATAAACACGTCGTTTTCGTCAAGCGTAGATAAAACTTCCAACACACGCTCATATTCTCTACCCGTAATTTTTCGGTTAAGTTCCTTAAAATTTTCAATGTTTCCAAACGGAGTATATTGTGCCATTAAAGAAAATTTTGCTCCGTTTTTTCGGTTAGATATGAACCATTTTACAATTTCTATACTGTCGTTTGACGACATAGGAAGTATCAAATGCCTAACGATTACCCCCGTTTTCATTAAAGAGTTTTCTATAACCGTTTGTTTTTTTCCCATCATAAATTTTATCGCATCACTTGCAACCGAAAAATAGTTTTCTTTGTTAGTGTAGCGTTTTGACAGAACGGGGCTAAAAAACTTTAAGTCGGGTAAATAAATATCTACGTACTTGTCAATTTTTTCAAGAGTATCAATATTTTCGTAAGCGTGCGTGTTGTAAACTACGGGAATTTTCGGTTTGTAAATTTCAAACGCTTCAATAATTTGGTTAGCGTAGTGTGACGGTGTTACTAAATTTATATTGTTAGCACCCATATTTTCAAGTTCTTTAAAAATATTTGCAAGTTCGTGGGAAGTTATAACTTTTCCACGCAAGTTTCTTGAAAGTTCGTAGTTTTGGCAAAAACAACATTTTAGCGAGCAACCGCTAAAAAACACCGTTCCCGAGCCGTTAGTTCCGCTAATACAAGGTTCTTCAAAAGGGTGAAGATAGTATTTTGCAATTTTAATTTGGTTAGTGCTACCACAAACGCCAAGAGAGTTTTCGTATCGTGTAACTCCGCATTTGTTAGGGCATAAATAACAGATATTCATAATAATATTGTATCATTATTTGCAACTATTGACAAATGTTTCAAAAGGTTATATAATTATTTCACTTGATTTATTTTCTCTATCAAGTTAGACCACAAATAACTAATAAAGGAGAGAAAAATAATGAATAAATTTTTTACAAGTGAAAGTGTAACCGAAGGACATCCCGACAAGATTTGCGACCAAATTTCCGATGCGGTTTTGGACGCAATTTTAGAAAAAGACCCCAACGCTCGTGTTGCGTGTGAAACAAGTTGTTGTACGGGTTTAATTCTCGTAATGGGCGAAATTTCTACCAAATGTTACGTAGATATTCCGCAAATTGCAAGAAAAACGGTAAAAGAAATAGGTTATACGAGAGCAAAATTCGGTTTTGACGCCGAAACTTGCGGAGTAATAACGAGCATTAACGAGCAAAGTGCCGATATAGCATTGGGCGTTGACAATTCGTTAGAGCATAGGAAGTCGGGCGATATTGCCGACCAAATCGGTGCAGGCGACCAAGGTATGATGTTCGGCTATGCAACGGACGAAACGGAAGAGTATATGCCTATGGC
>JAZRVG010000106.1:0-18098 GCA_045599025.1 Christensenellaceae bacterium
TTCTTTTTTTTATATTTGTATTGATTTTAGAATTTTAGTTTGCTATAATATAACGGTAATTTTTTTTAAGAGAACTTTTTAGGAGAAACTTATGATAAAAAAAGGATTTGACAGTGATAAATACTTATCAATACAAACGGAAAAAATTCTTGAAAGAATAAACGAGTTCGGTGGAAAGTTATATCTTGAATTCGGCGGAAAGTTGTTTGACGATTTTCACGCCTCCCGTGTACTTCCCGGTTTTGAACCCGATAACAAAATAAAAATGTTGTCAAAACTCAAAGACAGAGCCGAAATCGTTATGGTAATAAACGCCAACGATATTGCTAAAAACAAGGTGAGAGCCGATTTGGGAATTACTTACGACGTGGACGTTATCCGTTTAATAGGAGTATTTAGGTCTTACGGCTTGTACGTTGGAAGTATAGTTTTATCTAAATTTGACGAAACCAACGAGCCTGCTATCAAGTTCAAACGTAAACTTGAAGAAATGGGTTTAAAAGTATATCTTCACTACGTTATCAAAGGTTATCCCGCAAATGTTCAACATATAGTAAGCGACGAAGGTTACGGCAAGAACGAATACGTTGAAACCACCCGTGATTTAGTAGTCGTAACCGCACCCGGACCGGGTAGCGGTAAAATGGCAACCTGTCTTTCTCAATTGTATCACGACTATAAACGTGGTATAAAAGCGGGTTACGCCAAATACGAAACTTTCCCAATTTGGAATTTACCTTTAAAACACCCCGTAAACGTTGCTTACGAGGCTGCAACCGCCGACCTTAACGACGTTAATATGATAGACCCGTGGCACCTTTCCGCATACGGAAAAACTACGGTAAACTACAATAGAGACGTAGAAATTTTCCCCGTTTTAAAAGTTTTGTTTGAAAAAGTTATGGGTACTTGTCCGTATCAATCGCCAACGGATATGGGCGTAAATATGGCAGGTTTTGCAATTTGCGACGACGACGCTTGTCAAGAAGCGTCAAAACAAGAGATTATAAGAAGATATTTTAAGGCTCTTGAAAACGAAAGAAGAAACAATTTAGAACCCGACGAAAGCGATAAGATTTTAATGCTTATGAACGCTCTTAACATAACTGCGGAAGATAGAAAATGTTATAAGGCGTGCATGGAAAAAGCCGAAAAAGAGGGCGTTCCTTGTACTGCTATCGAACTTAACGACGGAACGGTTATCACGGGAAAAACGAGCGACCTTTTTGAAAGCCAAAGTGCAGCGGTAATAAACGCACTTAAATATCTTGCAGGCATACCCGACGAAGAAAAACTTTTACTTTTGGAAAGTATAGTTCCCATAACCGAATTAAAAGTTAAGTATTTAGCAAGTAAAACGCCAAGACTTCACGTTGACGAAATGCTTATAGCGTTATCTTCTTCTTGCGTAAGAGATAAGTTTGCCGAAAGAGCAATAAAGCAACTTCCCAAACTTCGTGGAGCGGAACTACACACTTCGGTACTTTTACCGCATATTGATGCGAAAGTATTTAGAAAACTCGGTTTAAATCAAACGAGTTCGCCTATGTACGAAGAAAAACAATAAACTAAAAACCACCGGTTTTTCGGTGGTTTTTTAAGTTTTGTATGAAGTTATAAATATTTTTTCAAACTTTCTTCGTAACCTTCTTCAAGTTCTCTCAATTTTTCGCCGTACTCAATAATTTCGGGGTCTGCGTCTTTGATTTTACCGTTTAAAAGTTTGCAAATTTCGGTAATTCCCATAACCGTTCCCTTAATCATAATTTGTGCTATGTTTGACTTGCTGTCGTCCATAAGCGTATTCATTTTTATGCCCGACGCCATAGAGAACTTTTTGAATGCTCCCACTTCTTTTGCTTCATAGCCTTTTTCCTTCATAAATTTAGACATTTCGCCCGCTATTTTTTCGTAGCCTTCGTATTGTTTTAAAATTTCTTTTCGTAACGCTTGGTTTTTAACTGCGGGGAGAACGTCGCTAATAGACAAAAGTGCAAGATTTGCGTTCCTGTAAAATTCGTTCATCATATCAAGATTTTTATCGTTTTCCATAAATACTCCTTTAAAAAGATAATTCTTTTTTAGTAGTTTGTTTCAAATAATAAATATTATGCTTAAAATAATTGACAAAAATTTTTAAAAACTGTAATATATTATAGAACCGCACGAAGAAGGCTCTTAAAAGTGTGTATTTCACCGCCTTCGGTTTTTCGGTAACCGCAATTCGGCGAGATTTTTAGGAGGTACGTAAAATGTACGCAATTATCGAAAATGGCAATAAGCAATACAAAGTTAGCGTTGGTGACGTCGTTAAATTTGAAAAACTTGATGCCGAAGTTGGCAAAAACGTAGAATTCAACGTTTTGCTTGTTTCCGACGAAAACGGAATTAAAGTAGGAAAGGATGCAGAAGCATTCAAAGTAACCGGTGAAGTACTTGCTCAAGATAAAATGAAAAAGATTATCGTTTTCAAGTATAAATCCAAAAAGAACGAGAGAAAAAGACAAGGTCATAGACAACCGTTCACAGCAGTTAAAATCAACGAAATCGTTGCTAAATAAGGAGAGATAAAGATATGTTTTTGATTAAATTATTTGCACATAAAAAAGGTGTTGGTAGCAGTAGAAACGGACGTGACAGTGCAGCAAAACGTTTAGGTATTAAACGTGCTGACGGTCAAAAAGTAACCGCAGGTTCAATTCTTGTAAGACAAAGAGGAACTAAATTTTACCCGGGTAACAACGTTGGTATCGGTAGTGACGATACTTTGTTCGCTAAAATTGACGGCGTAGTTAAGTTTGAAAGAGTAGGCAAAGACCGTAAACAAGTTTCTGTTTACGAAGCATAATTTTCAAGCAAATTAAAAGGTTTGAGTTTTGAACTCAAACCTTTTTTTTGTAAAAATGTTTTTTTGAATTGATTATAATTCTTTAAAAATAACGTAATAACCTTCGCCGAAAGGCTCAAAAACAAAACGGGGAATAAACTTATACTCCGTTGTTAGTCTTTCTTGTTTTTGTCCGTAAACGGCGGGTACTCCGTAGCATATATGAGACACGTTAAATAGGTTATTTTTAATAAATTTTTTAACGGAAATATCGTCAAACCGTTCTATACGGGCGTTTTTGAAAATTGCACCCACTAAATATTCGTTATTGTTATCGTAGTTTATTTTAACGAAAACTCCGCAATCTATAACCGAAAGTAGAGAGCGTTCTACGTTGTGAGTGGTTAATATTTCTTCAAGACGTTTTATTTTTTCTTGTTTTACGTACGAGTTTTGGAACGCACTAAAACCTGTTTCATTTGCGAAAGGGTTAAAGTCCGTTTTTTCTTCTCTTTCTTCCGTTTTATCTTCGCCGTTAGGCTTGTTATTTTCGTTAGATATATTTCTTTTTTCATAATCCGTTTCTAATTCGTAATAGTTTTCGGTTGCGATTCGTTCGTCGTCGTAGGTTGTTTCTTCGTAACTTTCACGTTTACTAATCTTCTCCGTTGTATCGTTCGTTGTGAAGTTTGTGTTAATCTCTTTCTTTGCATAATCTAAAATCCCGTTTAAATCGTATAGCGGTTTACCTATTTGAGCGTATGAATACGCCTCGTTTTTTTCGTTTAAAAGCGTTAAACTTTCGTTTCCGTTTATTGTATAACCTTTTGCCGTAAAATTAAAGCGTTGGTGACAGGGGAGTTTTTCGTGGTATATTTCATTACCGAGTAGGGCGTAAACGTTAAATTCTAAAAAATTTTCGGGTAAAGATTTTATAAAATCTACCGATACGTCAACCGAATCTTTACAATACGATATAATCGCACTACCTAAAACGTTTTGGTTTTTTACAGACTTTATGAGTAATATTTTTTTAATAATTTCGGACATATTTTAACCGCTACCAATATTATATATATGATTGAAAGTCGTAAAATAACGTATTTTTAAAAAAAAGGTTGAAAAAACGGAAAAAATCTTTTTTAAAAAAAAATTATATTTTATATATAAAGTATTTACAAGTTGTTTTTATTGTGGTAAAATTATAGCGGTATAATTTGGCATTTTAGAATTATACCCAGAATTAGTAAAAAATTTATAGAAATAAATAGGAGGCATAAACATTATGACTAATAACAAATTTGTTAATGAGTTTATCAAACAAAGTGCCGAACTTTGCACTCCCGATAATATAGTTTTAATTACGGGCGAAGAAGCACAACTTGATATGCTCCGTCAACAAGCCTTACAAACGGGCGAACTTATCAAACTTAATCAAGAAAAACTTCCCGGTTGTTATCTTCACCGTTCCGACGTTAACGACGTTGCACGTGTAGAAGGCAGAACTTTCATTTGTTGCAAAAACAAGGAAGACGCCGGCCCGATTAACAACTGGATGGACCCACAAGAAGCATATTCAAAAGTAGGCGAAATCTTCAAGGGTAGTATGAAAGGCAAAACCATGTACGTTATTCCTTATTCTATGGGTGCAGTTGGTTCAACTTTCAGTAAAATCGGTATTGAAATTACCGACTCTATCTACGTAGTAGTTAGCATGAAGATTATGACGAGAATCGGTCAAAAAGTTCTTGACGCTCTTGGCGACAGTAACGATTTCGTTAGAGGTTTACACTCAAAAGCAGACCTTGACGCAGAAAAGAGATATATTCTTCATTTCCCCGAAGACAATACTATTTGGTCGGTTAACTCCGGTTACGGCGGAAACGTATTACTCGGTAAAAAATGTTTCGCACTCCGTATCGCATCTTACCTTGGTAAGAACGAAGGCTGGATGGCAGAACATATGCTTATTTTGGGCGTTAAATATCCTAACGGCGAAAGAAAATATATTTCCGCAGCGTTCCCGTCCGCATGTGGTAAAACCAACCTTGCAATGCTTATTCCACCAAAGAGTTACAGAGATTTAGGTTACGAAGTTGAATGCGTAGGCGACGATATCGCTTGGATAAGAGTTGGTAAAGACGGAAGACTTTGGGCTATCAACCCGGAAAACGGTTTCTTCGGTGTTGCTCCCGGAACAAATATGCACTCTAACCCTAACGCTTTGTTATCTACAAAGAAAAACGCTATTTTCACTAACGTTGCTCTTGATGAAACGGATAACACGGTTTGGTGGGAAGGTATGGAAAAAGACGTTCCGGGTAAAGTTAAACCTTCTAAACTTATTGACTGGAAAGGAAATCCTTGGACTCCCGACACGGTTGACGCAGACGGCAAGCCGGTAAAAGCCGCTCACCCGAACAGCAGATTTACTGCTCCTGCAATTAACTGTCCTTGCATTTCCGACCAATTTGAAGCACCGGAAGGCGTTCCACTTACCGCAATTATGTTCGGTGGTCGTCGTGCTAAAACTGCTCCGCTCGTTTACGAAGCAAAAGACTGGAATAGCGGTGTATTCGTAGGTTCAATTATGGCAAGTGAAACAACTGCTGCCGCAACGGGAGCCGTAGGCGTTGTAAGACGTGACCCCATGGCTATGCGTCCGTTCGTTGGTTACAATATGGCAGATTATTTTGCTCACTGGATTGAAATGGGCGATAAGATTACTAACAAACCGAGAATATTCAACGTTAACTGGTTTAGAACCGATGACGAAGGCAACTTCATTTGGCCGGGATTCGGTGATAACTTCCGTGTTATTGAATGGTTACTTAAACGTTGTGCAGGCGAAGTTGACGCTAAAGAAGTTGCTATCGGTTACGTTCCGTATGCAAAAGATATCAACGTTGAAGGTTTAGATATTTCTAAAGAAGTATTAGAAGGCTTATTGTCCGTTGATAACGCTACTTGGCTTGAAGAAGTTAAAGGAATTAAAGAATTCTACGCTCAATTCGGCGACAGAATTCCAAAAGAACTTCTTGCAAAACTTAAAGAATTAGAAGAAAAACTTTCTAAATAAGGTTAAAAGAATATCCAATGCAAAATTGCGTTGGATATTTTTTATTTTCCGTTTTATTTTACAAAAAAATGTGCTACAATAAATAGGTAAGGAGATTTTCAATGAGTAAGAAAGTTTGTTTTGTTTTAGGCTCCGGCGGTTCAAGGGGAATTGCTCATATAGGTTTTTTACAAGCGATGGAAGAAAACGGAATAAAACCCGATTGTATAGCAGGTTGCTCTATGGGTGCGCTCGTTGGGGCGTGTTATGCGTCGGGACTTTCTCCACTTGAATTAAAAGGAGTTGCGGAATCGTTAAAATTTAGCGATATAGCCGATTTTGAACTGTTGCCGTTAAGTAGAAAATGTATTTTGCGTTCAAATAAAATGAGAAACAAAATAACTTCTTTTATAAAAGTAAAAACTTTTGAAGAGTTAAAAATTCCGTTTGCTTGCGTTGCAACGGACGTTGTCGGTAGGAAAGCGGTAACTTTTAAAGAAGGCAATTTGGCGGAGGCAGTTATAGCAAGTTCTTCAATTCCTTTAATATTCAAAGCAGTTGAAAAGGACGGTATGGAACTCGTTGACGGTGGGGTTTTGGAAAGAGTGCCCGTAAGGCTTGCGAAAGAATTCGGTGCGGAAGTTACGATAGCAGTTGACGTATTAGCAAGCAAGAACGAAAATTCCGTTACCAAAAATGCTTTTGACCTTGTAGCAAGGGTTATTGATATTAACGACGCAAATTTAACTAAAAGGTATTTAAGAACTCATAAGCCGAATTTATATATCGTTCCCGAACTTGGGAATATGAGCCAGTATAAAGTTGAAAACTTGAAATTTGCTTACGAACAAGGCTATAAAGTAGGAATTGAAAACGTTGAAAAAATAAAAGAACTAATTAAATAAAAAAACCGCCTATTAAAAAAGGCGGTTTTAATTTTAGTGGGTTTTTATCGGTTATTTTTAAGATTTTCGTCAATTTTTTTAGAAAGTTCGTCGTGCTTTTTTATAACAGAAATTATATATTCTTGCGAGTATTTGTTTTGCGATTTGTTTTTTTGAGTTGTTATAATGGTAGGTTGTTTTTTGGTGCTTTCTTTCGTGTCGTTTTTTTGTGAAACGGCGTTTTGCAAGATACTTGAAAGAGCGTCGGTTAAAGATTTTTCCACCGTTTTGTTATTCGTTAATTTCGTAAATGCGTTAAATAGCCCGAATTTGTCCATTTTGCTCCTTTTTTTGATAAAATATCACTTCAAATTTGCTTAAAAACTATTGATTATTTTTTTAGATTAGTGTATAATAATTGAGTATATACATAGATATATATATTTAGTTATAAAAAGTATTATTCCATTAAATTTAATTAGGAGAAAATATGAAGAAAATACTTATTTTGGTTTTATCGGTGGTTCTTTGTCTTGCTACGTTTGCAGGCTGTGCCGGTAAAGCAACAAAACTTGATAACGTTGGCGGTGAAGTCGTTGGCGGTAACGGTACTTTTGCCGTTCAAAAAGGGGATTACGTTTATTTTATCAACGGTAAAGAATCCGTTTCCGTTGATAACACTTTCGGTAAAGTTGATAAAGCGTCGTTAGTTCGTATTAAAACTACCGACTTGAAAAATCCTACCGATGCTAAAATTGAAACTGTTATTCCTAAACTTATGGTTTCCGAAAATTACAAAAGCGGTTTCTATATGTTTGGCGATTACGTATATTTTGCAACTCCTTCAACCGAAAAGAACAATAAAGGCGTAGTTAAATATACCGAAACGGAATTTTACAGATTTAACTTAAAAACTGCAAAAACCGATTCTAAAAAAATAGCAAAAATTTCTACGAACACTCAAGAATTTAAGTTCTTTGAAAAGAGCGGAAAAGTTTACTTAACTTTCGTTGATACCGTTAAGGAAGACGATAAGGACGTTAAAAAACTCTTCGTTTACGACGAAAGCGGTAAAAACGTTTACACTTCAAATGCGGTAAGTGACGTTATGATGCCGGAAGATAACAACGGCAAAATCTTCTTTACGGTTAATCCGCACCTTGAATCTTTAAAGAAAGACGCAACTTATCACGAACTTTACTCTTACGAAGTTGGTGCTACCGAATCCGTTTTGGTAGTAAACGGTGCAGGCTCTAATTATAGAGAAGATAACGAAAAAGTTCTTCAACAAAACGGTTTTGAAGGGGTTACGGTTTCCTTCGTAAAAAATACCGGTTCAATATTATTCTATTCGGTAACCGAACTTGATAATAACCAAGTATTCTATTACGCTTACGATACGGAAAATAAATATCTCGGTGCAAGTGCCGATATAGCCGAAGCAATTACCGCAAATTCTTACGTAAAATCTCTTAACGAAATTTACTACGTTGGTACGGGTTCTTATGCAGGAATAGTTAAATTCAACTATGAAGAGGCAAACACTTTAACTCACGGCAAAACGGTTGTTTCTTACGACGGTGCGTCAAAACGTATTGAATTTGTTGACGGCGAAGATATGTATTTAGTTGATACTGCGGAAGGTTTTTACTACAAATGTAATTATTTAGGAACGGATGTTAAGGTTGAAAAAATCAACGCCGTTGCAATGCAAACCGCAACCGACTGGTATCTTCCAAGAGTAATCGGCGGTTGTTTCGTAGGAACTTATTCAAACGAAATTTTCGGCAAATACGTTTATTCTATTGACTTATCTAAAATCGGCGAAGATTATTTGAAAGAATACGAAACGTTGGATAGAGAAGTTTCGTTAAAAATTATGAATTCGGGCTTACTTAACGGAAACGCTAAAAAAGCCGTTCAAGAAAAAATCGATTCAACTTACCCCGAAGATAAAGAATAAAAATACGAAAATCCGCCAAATCACTTTGGCGGATTTTATATGGTGAAACTTAATGAAAATATTTTCTTTTGATATAGAAAGTTCCACCGGAAATCATAGAGACGCAAGTATGTGTTCGTTTGGCTACGTGGTGGCGGACAAAAACGGCTTAACTCAAAAAGATATAGTAATTAAACCTAAAACGGACAGGTTTGAAAGTAGAATAAAACTTCATTACGAAAAGGAATTTATTTTAAAACAAGAGCCTTTTCCTTACTTCTACGAAGAGATAAAAAATCTGTTTAAAGGTAACGATTATATTATAGGATTTTCGGTTTCTAACGACGTTGAATTTTTAAACAATGCGTGTGAACTTTATAAATTACCTAAAATTGAATATGAGTTTTTAGACGTGCAACTTCTATTTAAAACGGTTTATAAAAGGCCAAACTTGTGTGCTTTGTCAACCATAGCCGAAGAACTTGGAATAGAATACGAGGCTCACCGTTCGGATGAAGACGCAAGAGTTACCTATCTTGTTTTAAAGCGTATAATTGAAGGCTTAAATATGCCACTTGGCGAAATACTTTCAAAGTATAATATAACGCTTGGTAAAAACACTCAAAACGAAGTAATTCACTGCTCAAACGGTATTTTAACTCATAAGGAAATAAACGTTTTAATTTTAGATTTTATTCAAAAAAATTACAAGCACTCACGAAGGTATAAAGGCGGACTTTCTTTTAAAACTTTTGCTTTTTCGGACGTTATTCGTTACGAAAACGTTAATAATTTTAGAAGAATTATTAAAAAAATCTTTGATTTAAACGGAAAAGTTTCAAGCGTGGAATCTTCAAACGTTTTCGTTTATAGTGGAGAAATTCCCGAAAAAGAAAAATCGCTTATTGACGAAAGAAACAAAGATAAAGTAAGAATACAAACCGTTTCTTTGGAAGAACTTTTAAAAGAGTTAGGGGAATTACCGAAAATTGATTTTTCCGAAGATAACGAATTTTTAAGAAATTACAGATTAGAAACTAAAAAGCGTAGAGAAGAACACAGAAAACAACGCCGTAAAGAATATTTTAAAAATAAAAGTTTAGAAAATAAATAAAAAATAAAACCTTTTAAAGACTGTGCTTTAAAAGGTTTTTTTATGCTTATAATATTAAAGTAAGTAAATTCCGTTTTCCTTTGCTTTTTCTTCCATATCGCTTGGCCAAAGCGAAACTTGAACTTCGCCGATATGTGCCTTTTGTAAAAGGAGCATACATAAACGTGATTGACCGATACCACCGCCGATAGTGAGCGGTAATTCTTTGTTAACTATTTGTTTATGATAGTCAAATTTAAGTCTTTCGGTAGCGTTTCTTTCTTCAAGTTGAGAAATAATAGAATTTTCGTCAACTCTTATGCCCATACTTGAAACTTCAAAAGAAGACTGTAATACTTCGTTGTAGAATAAAATATCTCCGTTTAAAGACCAATCGTCGTAGTCGGGGGCTCTACCGTCGTGCGGTTTGCCGTTTTTAAGTTTGCAACCTATTTGCATTAAAAATACCGTTCCGTATTTTTTAGTAAGTTCGTTTTCACGTTGTTTCGGGGTTAAATCGGGGTATAAACTTTCCGCTTCGTAAGTGGTTATAAAGGTTACTTTTCTGTTTAAGTTTAAAGACAAAGCGGAGAATTCTTTTTTAGTTAAATCGCTAACGTCGCAAATAGCGTTTACGATAGTTTGAACTATTTGTTTTAAAAATTCAACGTTTCTTTCTTCTCTTGTGATAACACGTTCCCAGTCCCATTGGTCAACGTAAATAGAGTGAATATTATCAACGTCGTCATCACGGCGAATAGCGTTCATATCGGTGTATAAACCGCTATCGGGTTCAAAACCGTATTTTTTAAGAGCCGTTCTTTTCCATTTTGCAAGGGAGTGAACTATTTCCGCATCCTTTCCGCCAAGACCCGTAACGTCAAATTTAACTGGGCGTTCTACGCCGTTCAAATCGTCGTTAATACCGGTGTTTGAATAAACTAAAAGCGGAGCGGAAACTCTCGTTAAATTAAGGGCTTTTGAAAGTGCTTTTTCAAAATTGTCCTTAACGAATTTTATTGCTTTTTCCGTCGTTAATAAATCTGTTTTTGATTGATAGTTTTTTGGTACGTATAAGTTAACCATAGGAACTCTCCTTTAAATTACTAAAATATAATAACAATTTTTAAACTCATAGTCAACTATTTTAAAAAATTTTTTAATAAATTTACCATATAGAACAATATATTATATTGTTATGAGTTTCTTTGACAGTATGTTTAATTTAACGGGCGGTATATCTCCACCCGAATTTAGAATTTCAATAATAGGAAATTTAGGAGTATATATAGAAGGCGTTTTAAGGGTAAAAGACGTTAAAAAAGACGTAATAACCGTACAGTTTAAAGACGGTATTTTTGAGTTTAAAGGGGAAGGTATTTTTATACGTTCTTACGGCGAAAAGGACCTATATATTCGTGGTAAGATTGACGGAGTAAACAGAATAAAATGAAAAAAGGTTTAGTAAGAGTAAAATTTTACGTAAAAGGTAAAAATCTTAATTTATTGCCCGAATTTTTGCATAAAAAAAGCGTTACTACCTATTATTTTAAGTTAAAATCGGAAAATCAAGCGGAAATTACCGTAGATTATAACGATAAACGTAAATTTTTTGCTATTTGTAAAAATATGTGCTATAATATATATAGAAAGGTATATATAGGCATATTATCGCCTTTTTTTATGCTTTTTGAAAACTTTGGTATAACGGTAGGCGTAATGTTTGCCGTAATTATTTTGGTTTTTTCAAACAATATTTTGCTTTCGGTTAATTTAACGGGTAGCGGTAGTTGTTTTAAAGGAAAAATTTATTCCGTTTTAAACGATTTAGGGGTTGAAAAATACACTCTCTTTTCCAAACTTGATTATAAACTTATAGAAAGGGAAATACTAAATTCAAACGACAGGCTTTCTTTCGTTTCGGTTAAAAAACAGGGCAATAGATTGATTATTGACTGTGTTCTTTCCGAAAAAGAACCCGAAACGCTGTCCGCTTGCACAAAACCCGTAACTTCTTCTTATAACGGAGTAATTGAGAAAATAAACGTTCTTCGTGGAACTAAACTAAAAAACGTGGGTGATACTTGCGTTATCGGGGAAGATTTAGTTGGAAATTACGTTTTAGGAAAAGACGGTACTAAATACGATACTTACGTTCTTTGTACCGTTCAAATAAAAACGGAAAAAGAAGTATTTTTTGAAATTGAAAACCCTACCGAAAAAGATAAAACTACTTGCGAAGTAAAAGCGGAGTTTTTAGAAACGGGTGAAGTAATTTCAAAACGCAGTGAAATATCAAATAAAGGTATAAAAGTTTATTTAACGGTTATTTATACAATTTACGGAGGATAAATTTTGGAAAATAACGAAGTAAAAATAAATATAAAAAATCCAACCGTATTAGCGGAACTTTTGGGAGTTTTTGACGAAAACTTAAATTTAATAATGAGTGAAACGGGGGTTATTGCTTTCGTTGAAGAAAATTATTTAAAAATAAGCGGAGAAAAAACTTCGGTTGAACTTGCACAAACGGTGGTAACTAAACTTATTGACGTTATAAACGCAGGGGAAAAGATAGATAAAACGAGAATTTTGTATCTTATAGACCTTGTTAAAAACGGCAGTAGCGAAGGTTTTGAAAAGTTGGTTAGCGGAGTAGTTGCGGTAACTTCACGGGGAAAGCAAATAAAGTGTAAAACCGTGGGTCAAAAAAAGTACGTTGACGCAATAAAAAACAACACCGTAATATTCGGCGTAGGTCCTGCGGGAACGGGTAAAACCTATCTTGCGGTAGCACTTGCGGTTTCCGCCTACAAAAACAAAGAAGTTGAAAAAATTATTTTAACCCGTCCGGCGGTTGAGGCAGGGGAAAAGTTAGGCTTTTTACCGGGGGATTTGCAAAACAAGGTTGACCCGTATCTTCGTCCTTTGTACGACGCACTTTCCGAAATGTTCGGTATGGAAACTTACCGTTTACTTATGGAAAAAGGCGTAATAGAAATTGCACCGCTTGCGTATATGCGTGGTAGAACTCTTAACGACAGTTTTATTATTTTGGACGAGGCTCAAAATACTACGAAAGAACAAATGAAAATGTTCTTAACCCGTATGGGCGACGGTAGTAAAATGGTTATAACGGGTGACGTTACGCAAATTGACCTTCCCGAAGGAAAAAAGAGCGGGCTAAAACACGCTACTCAAATTCTTGAAGGAATAAATCAAATTGAAATTGTGAATTTAACGCATAAAGACGTAGTAAGGCATCCGTTAGTTGCCGAAATTATCAAAGCGTATCAAAAAAAGGAAAATAACGTATGAGTAATAATTTAAAACATGATAAATGGGAACCTAACGATTATGTAAAATTGACTCTTTTTTATTTAGGACAAGTTGTAATTTTGTTATTTTTTATGCTTGTTGCAACTTTCTTAAAATCGGGTAGTTTTAACGCACTTTTTGAAGTTATCAAAACTAAATTCCAAATAAGAGAAACGTTGTTTATATTAGTTGCAATGGCTCTTATAAACGTAGTAATTTTATTCTATTTCTTCGGGGACGACAGAAGTTTTATCCGTAAACCTTCTAACGTAGTAATGCTTTTTGCTATAATAGACGTAACGCTTATTGCTTGCTATTCGTTCTCTTTACTTGATATGTACTTGCGTCCGTTCGCACTTTGCGCATTGCTTTCGTTGTTTTTAATAAATAAGCGTACGGCTTTGTTTTTAAACTTCGTATTTTGTTTGTTAATGTTCCTTTGCGATATGCTACTTTTGAACCTTGACTTATACAATATTGAAATATACGTAATGCTCGTTATAAACTTCTTGTCGGGTATGTTTGCTTTGGCAATAGTAAACGGCGAGTGTTCTCGTTTGAAATTCTTATTAAAAGGTTTCATTATAGCAATACCTTCCGTTTTATGCGTGTTATGTTTGGAATTTAAAGCGGACGTCGCATTTATGTTAGGACTTTTTGGAAAGACTTTATTAGGAGCGTTGATAAGTGACGTTTTAACGGTAGTTTTACTTCCTGTTTACGAATATCTTTTCCAAATTCTTACGAATTTTAGACTTGCCGAACTTACCGACCACAATGCAAAACTCATAAAAGTATTGCAAGAGCGTGCTCCGGGAACTTTCAACCATACGGTAACGGTTGCCATGCTTGCGGAATCGTGCAGTAACGCAATAGGCGAAAACCCGTTACTTGCGAGAGCGTGTGCTTATTATCACGATATAGGTAAAATCAAAAAGCCCGACTTTTTCACGGAAAATCAAGACGGAAGAAATCCGCATAACGAACTTACCCCCGAACTTTCTGCGGACATAATAAGAGCCCACGCAAAAGACGGACACGACTTAATTTTAAAAGCACGTTTGCCCGAAATTTTAGCCGATACGGCGGAACAACACCACGGCACAATGCCTATAAGATATTTCTATTCAAAGGCTTTGAAGTTTAACGACGGCGAAGTTAATATAAACGATTACAGTTATTACGGACCAAAACCGCAAACCAAAATAAACGCAATTATTATGATATGCGACGCAAGTGAAGCGTCGGTTAGGTCGGTAAGCAACCGTACTCACGAAAACGTTGATAAAGCGGTTAAAGAAATTATTGAAGAAAGAATGGATATGGAACAACTTTCGGAGTGTGATTTAACCTTAAAAGAACTTGATATTATTCGTAATACCATAACGAACACTCTTGCGGGCGTATACCATAGCAGAGTAAAATATCCAAAACTCAAAACAAGGCGTTAAAATGAAAAAATTGCGAATTATAGCCGAAGAAAGTTCACTAAAATTACAAGAACTTTCAAATGCGGTATATAAAATCCTAAACCAAAAAGAAGATATAACGGCGGAAATAATATTCGTTGATAAAGAAGAAATTCACTCTTTAAACAACCGTTTTAGAAACGTTGACAGAGTTACCGACGTTTTATCTTTTCCAACCCTTGATAATATTCGTGGAAAAGTTTTAAATAAAAAAGATTATTTAAACGATTTAACGGAAGACGGCAAGAGTATATTTATCGGTTCCATTGCCATTTGTTTAGACGTGGCGAAAGAACAAGCCGTAGAGTTCGGTCACTCAACGGAAAGGGAAATTATGTATTTGTTATGTCACGGTTTACTTCATTTGTTCGGTTACGACCATATGACGGACGAAGATAAAACGGAAATGCGTGGTTTAGAAGATAAAATAATGGACCTAATTAAAATTTACAGATAGGAAGAAATAACTTATGAAGTGCGGAACAGTAGCCGTTTTAGGCAAAGCCAACGCAGGCAAATCAACTTTAATAAACGTTTTGGTAGGGGAAAAGGTAGCAATCGTTTCTCCTAAACCGCAAACCACAAGAGAAAGAATTTTAGGCGTTTTAAACGGCGAAGATTATCAAATAGTATTTGAAGACACCCCGGGGTTTTACAAAGCGAGTACCGAACTTAACCGTAAAATGCAAAAAACGGCAAGAAGAACGGCAAAAGACGTTGACGTAATTTTATTCGTTTTAGACGGTCACGAAGGAATTTTAGACGACGATTTAGCACTTTTAAAATCGGTACAAGTTGAAGATATTCCCTTAATCGTGGTATCTTCTAAAATAGATATAATGCCAAAGGAAAGAATTCCCGAAAACCTTGTTAAAATAGCCGAAAACGTTAATGCAAACGAGATAATTCCCGTATCGGCAAGAAAAAACAGAAACTTAAAAGAACTTTTACAAACTATTATAAAATATTTACCCGAAAGAGAACCTATTTTCGGTGACGACGTAGTATCAAATAAAAGTGAAAAGTTTATGGTGGCGGAAATAATGAGAGAGAAAATCTTGTTAAAATACGAAAAAGAAATTCCGCACGGGGTGGCCGTTTTGGTAAACGAATTTAAAAGAAAGCAAAACGGTGTTTACGATATAAGTTTAGATATCGTTTGCGAAAAAGAAAATCACAAAGCGATACTTATAGGAAAGCAAGGCACCGCCATAAAAGAAGTAAGTTCTTTTGCAAGGCAAGATATGGAAAAATTCTTATCTTCAAAAGTCTTTTTAACAACGTACGTAAAGGTAAAAGAAGGTTGGCGAGACAGAGATAATTTGATTAGCGAATTCGGTTACGGGGACATTGACAATATATGAGAATGCGTCGTAAAAAGAACCTATCTAAAAGAACGGACAGCGTAGGCGATATAATGTTCGTTTTAGAAAGTACGGTTTGCCGTTTGCCCGAAGAAGAACGCTATCAAATAAAAACGGTAAACGAACTTTTTTCTAATAATAATCCGCTTGAAATAGAGATAGGTTGCGGAAAAGGGCAGTTTATTGTAAAACACGCAAAACAACGTGAAAACGTAAACTTTATCGGTGTTGAAATGATACAAAACGTTTTAATATCGGCGTGTGAAAAGGTAGTAAACGAAAATATAAAAAATGTCAAGTTTTTCAACATGAACGCACAACTGCTCCGTTATGTTTTAGAAAAGGAAAGCGTTCAAAGAATATACTTAAACTTTTCTTGTCCGTACCCTAAAAACTACAACGAAAACCGTAGGCTTACGTATAAAGATTTTTTGGAATTATATAAAACTTTACTCGTTAAAAACGGGGAAATCGTTATGAAAACGGACAGTGACAGTTTGTATCGTTATTCGCTCCGTTCGTTCAAAGAAAACGGCTACGAAATAGTAAAAAACCTTGAAAATCTTTACGAAAATTTACCGAGTGACAATATAAGTACGGAGTATGAAGACAAGTTTGTATCGTTAAACAAGCCGATACATTATATAGTAGCGAAAGTTAAATAAAAACTTTTGCTAAAATGCGGATATGGCGAAACTGGCAGACGCTCAGGCCTCAGAAACCTGTGGGTAACCGTACGAGTTCAAATCTCGTTATCCGCACCATCTAGGGTGAACGAAATAGAAACCCTAACACAAAAAGCACAAGATATGGTGTATCTTGTGCTTTTTAATTCCGTATTTAGTATTTTTTTTATGAAAGGGTGTTTTTACCGATGAATAGAAAATAAAAAAATGATTTTTTTCTTTTGTGTGAATTGAATTATGCTTTTTTAATGTTATTTTAAAATAGATATTAGCAAAGTGTAAGATTGTTGTTATAAAAAGTATATTTTGTTACAAAGTTTAAAAAGTTGTCACAAAAAGCTCTTTTTTGTCACAATTTCTTAAAATTCTTTTCTAAAAGGAATAATTAAGGTATAATTAAATAAAAAATGGAGGAAACCATATATGAGTAAAGTGTTTACATGTAAAGAATGTGGATATGTATTTGTTGCTGAAGATAGCTGCGAGAAATGTATTGATTGTGCTAAAGAAATAAGGGAAGCAAATCAAAGGGAAATTGACGAATTGAATAAAAAGTCAAAAAAAGGTAAGGTGTATGCCCAAGTAATGATTGCCGAAAATGAACGCTTATGTTGGTATGAAGATGTTTTTTGCGAATATAAAAATAAAGACTTAGTAAAAGTTCCTTATCAAAATCGTATAGTGTTAGGACAAATAGTAAATATAATTCATTGTTTAGAAGAAGAAAAGCCAATTAAAGGAACAATAAAACCAATATACGAATTAGTAGATTAAGTTGAAAAGTAAATAAAATCGGGTAGAAATTATTTCTATCCGATTTTTTATATTATAAGAAATAAGTATTGACTAATTTGATTTCTTTTGTTAAAATGAAAATGCCAAATTTCTAACTGAATAAATAATTCTAATTTTTTAAGTGTGTAAATAATTATTTGAATACCGCATAAAACGCCAACTGTCACGGCTAAAATCCAAAAGCATAAATCATGAAAATTGCCGTAACCTAACGTAGGAATTAGCATTCCACCAAAATCAAATAAAGAGTGAATAGAAACATTTATCCATATATTTTTCGTTTTATCGTAAACAATAGTAAACATTACTTCTAATAGAAAAGTATATACAACTTGCAATAAAGTATCTGTTATTCCTGCCATACCTATCAAATTTAAAAAATGAGAAAGTGAAAACACGATTGAAGATACAATAACATATTTAAAAAAAATACTTATTCCAGTTTAGTTTTAAATATAAAAAACCATTTATAATAATTCTAAATAAAAGTTCTTCAACTACGCCGATAAGAAGACATCTAATAAATAAAATAGGAATAAAGTAGTAATCGTTAATTACCTCATTTTTACTTATTAGAGCGTAAAAAAGAAAAATGACAACACCAACTAAAAACGCTAAAACAAGCTTTTATCGGAAATACTTGTAAATTTCAATTCGTTTTT
>JAZRVG010000107.1:0-9250 GCA_045599025.1 Christensenellaceae bacterium
TAAGAACACGAAAAAAATAAAAGAATACATTGCAAATCAATTGAGCGAAGATAGAAAAGTAGAACAAATGACAATGCAAGAAACGGTAGATCCGTTCAGTAAAAAGAAAAAATGATTTGCAATTTGCGTGTGGACTACGCACTTTATGCGTTGCCAGAACAAAGGGTTTTACCCTAAATTGAAAAACCACGGGTTCACCCGTGGATTTTTATTTTTTGTAAAATAGCATAGGATAGTAAAATATGCTTTTAATTTTTTGTTTATAGTTTTATATAATTTCGTTTTTTGTTTTTATTGTAGACGGTAATTCTTTTTCGGAAAAAATATAGTCTACGTCACAAGAATTACATAGGGAATGTAAATAAGTTTGACCAATTTTATTACTAGTTAATAATATAACTTTAATTTTTGAATTTTGTAATATTAATTTTCTAAGTTCAGTTTCTGATTCGGAAGTATCGGTGAATTTCCCGTCTATAGTCATCCCTTTACAAGAAATAAAACAAATATCAGCATTAAATTGTTTTATAAATTCTTCGGATTTGTGCCCCGAAAAGGTGTATGAATTGTCTATCAATAATCCACCAGTGCAAAATGTTTTAATATGCATATCTCCAAGTTCTTCGGCTGTTTTAAGCCCGTTTGTTATTACAATTATATTCTTGAATTTATATAAATACGGGATAATAAATTGAGCGGTTGAAGAGCCGTCAATAAATATTATTTGACCGTCTTTTATGAGTTTAGACGCTTTTTCACTTATAATAACTTTTGCATCGTTACTTTGTCTTTGTCTTTCTGAAAACGGAATTTGCGTATCTGCATTAAACGCTATCGTTGCCCCTCCGTATATTTTCTTTATTAATCCGGATTTTTCAAGTTCAGTTAAATCTCTCCTAATAGTTGCCTCTGATGCAAAAAGTATTTTTGTGAGTTTTGCAACACTTACCGTTGTATTGTTTCTTAAATAATTCATTATTTCGTCTTGTCTTTCTTTGTTTAACATATTTACACCTTCTAAATTTGATTGACTTTGATTATATTATAGTGTTTTTATGATTATTTGTCAATATTTATGACGTGTATTGACAATATATTGCTCATGGGGGTAAAATAATATAGTATAAAAGGAGAAGTATGCAATTTAGTTTAAAATCAAATTGTGAATATGAAATAATTGATTCGCTAAAACCAAATATAAAAGGTAAAGAAAATTTAATAAAAATAAAAGCTTGTGGTATTTGTGGAAGTGATATTCCACGTGTATTTATGAATAAATCGTACTATTATCCTATAGTTTTGGGTCATGAGTTTTCAGGAATTATAGAAGATAGTTACGATAAGTCTAAAATCAGTAAAAAGGTATGTATTTTCCCTATTAGACCTTGTTTTAAATGTGAGAATTGCAAAAACGGGAATTATGCAAATTGCGTTCATTATAATTATTACGGCTCAAGATGTGACGGAGGTATGCAAGATTATATTGTTGCAGACGATTTTAACATTATTGAAATACCGGAAAGCATATCGTATGATGCAGCAGCAATGGTAGAACCGTGTGCGGTTACTTTACATGCTTTAAAAAAAGCGAACATTGAAAAAGGTCAGTCTTTAAAAGTGTATGGAGCAGGAACTATCGGTTTAATATGTTGTATGTGGGCAAAAAGCATGGGAGTTGAAAAGATTTGCGTCGTAGATACTGATGATAAAAAGTTAGAATTTGCCAAATCACTCGGTTTTGAAAATTTGCCGTTGGAAAATCCAGACGTGGTGATAGATGCAAGTGGAGCGATGCAAGCAGTAAACGACGCAATAAAATCCGTTAAAGCATTTGGAAAAATAATTTTACTTGGAAATGCAAGTAAAGATATGACATTGGAATTGTCAACTTACAGTCAAATTTTAAGAAAACAACTTATTTTAATGGGTAGTTGGAATTCAGATTATAAAAGTGAGCAAAACGACTGGTTAGATGTTGTTAAGTATTTAGAGCAAGGAATTATTCACCCCGAAAAATTGATAACGCATAGATACGGTTTAAAAGATTCGGCTAAGGCGTTTGATATGATTAAGGAACGTAAGGAAACCTTTAATAAAATTATGTTGGAGATGTAAAATGAAAAGTAAGATATCACCATCTTTGATGTGTTGCGATTTTATGCACTTAGGCGAACAAATAAAAGAATTTGAAAAAAATAAAATAGAATTATTACACATGGACGTTATGGACGGTCACTTCGTGCCGAATGTACAACTTGGAACTGATTTGTGTAAAAAAGTAAAAGAATTTACGAATATTCCGTTAGATTATCATTTGATGGTAGAAAAACCCGAAAACTTTTTAAATTATTTTAGTTCGATAGGCGAAGGCGATTACGTTAGTATTCATGCCGAAAGTACGTGCCACGTTCAAAGAGTTTTGCAAAGCATAAAGGATAAAGGGGCAAAAGCTTTAATTGCTATAAATCCTGCAACTCCGATATGTATGATAGAAGATATTTTAGATGATATAGACGGAGTATTGTTAATGTCTGTAAATCCCGGGTTTGCGGGTCAGAAATTAATAAGCCATTCTCTGCAAAAAATTGCAACTTTAAGAGAGTTCCTTGATGAAAACGGAAAGGAAGATGTTGAGATAGAAGTTGACGGTAACGTAAGTTTTGAAAATGCAAAATTGATGAAAACGGCAGGTGCAAATATTTTTGTTGCAGGTACTTCAAGCGTCTTTAAAAAGGGATTGACGCTTGATGAAGGAATAAAAACGTTAAGAGAGAATATTTAGTATATTTTACCCAAAAATATAGATAAACGGATAGGAGTTAAAATGAAATTGGTTATTGGAACTTATAATATTTGTCATTGTATGGATTTTAATTATCCGGTTATGAACGACTATAAATCTACCGTAGATATAGAAAAAGTTGCTAAGATAATTTCGGAAAATGAATTGGAAATAATAGGTTTAAACGAGGTTTACGATTTTGGACCAAAACCGGAATATTGTGAGCAAGCGAGCAAACTTGCAAAATTAACCAAGTTAAATAATTACGTGTACGGTTTGGGTAAAGAATTTGAGTGGAAAGATAAAATCGGGAATGCAATTATATCTAAATATAAAATTAAAAGTAAAGAATTTTATCCTGTAAAACAACCTGAAATAACGGATGCGAACAAAGAAGAGAGCAAATATTACGAAGATAGAATTATTGTAAAAGCCGTAATTGAAATAAACGGAAAAGATATAGCATATATATCCACGCATTTTGGTTTAACGGAAACTGAACAAGATAATATAGTTAAAGTTTTGTGCGAAGTGATAGATGCATGTGATTTACCTATAATTTTATGTGGTGATTTTAATGCATTGCCTCATAGTAAACAGTTGATGCCGATATATGAAAGACTTTTAAGTGTGGCGGACGTGGTTGATAAAACTGATTTATTTACTTGGGCATCTTATTCGCCGGAAAGGACAATAGATTATATATTTGTTTCAAAAGATATAAAAGTTATAGAATTTGACGTGGATAAGCGAATAATGTCTGATCATAGATTAGTTAAAGCAAAAATAAAAATATAAAAAAGGACGGAGGAAAATAAAAATGAAAAAAATATTAAAAAAATTAATGGTAATGTTTTCATGTGCTACGTTATGTATTACCACTTTTGTTAGTTGTGGTTTTGGTGATGGTGATGAAAACGAAAAGGTTGATAATACCAAGGCTCAATTATATATATCAAACTTTGATGGTGGTGTAGGTACAGAATGGCTTTACGCAGCCAAAGATCGCTTTATTGAAAAATATAAAGATTATAGTTTTACTCCGGGTACTAAAGGCGTTCAAATATGGATAAAAAAACATAAAAGCAGTGGTGTTGCAACTGCTGAAAAAATGAGTATGGAAAGAGAGGAAATATATTTCCTTGAAAACTGTAACTATTACGATATGTTGTCTTCCGGTAAATTGTACGATATTACTGAATATGTTACGAGCAATTTAACTGAATTTGGTGAGAATAAGAGTATAGAAGATAAATTATCTAACGAATACAAAAGTTATTTTAAGACTTCAAATAATAAATATTACGGTATTCCACACTATAAAAGTGTATATTCTATAACTTTTGATAAAGATTTATTTGATTCTAAAAAGTTATATAGAAGTAGTACGGGTTCAATTAGTAAAAAATCTACCGATACGGGTTTGTCTAACGGAGCTGACGGTGTTCCTGGTACTTATGACGACGGTTTGCCCGCAACTTATGCGGAATTTTATGAATTATGTCAAACAATGCAAACAAGGGGTGTTGACCCTTTAATGTGGACTTACGGATATAAATTTTATACCACGAGCCTTTTGGCTGCATTAAAAGCAGATTATGAAGGAAGTGAAGCTCATTTAATGTACGATTTTAACGGAACTTCTACAAAACTTGTTGACAGTATAGACAGTAACGGTGTTGTTACTTTGAAACCGAGCACTCAAATTACTTCAAATAACGGATACGAAATATACAATACCGCAGGAACTTATTATGCACTTTCTTTCTTGGATAAAATTATAAGTAACGGTTATTACGCTGACGGAGCGTTTAATGAGGCTTATTCTCAAACAGACGTGCAAAAATTGTTTTTACTTAGTAAATTGATTGCAAGTTCAACAAAAAATCCTATGGGAATGTTCGTTGAAGGATGTTGGTGGCCTCACGAAGCAACTTCGGCTTTTCAACAAGCCAAGGAAGCGTTTCCAAGAGAAAAAACGTCACTTGATGAAAGAAATCTTGCTTTAATGCCATACCCAAAGGCTACCACTGAACAAGTAGGTTCAGGACAAACAATTTTAGACGTCTCTAATTCACTTGCTTGTATAAATGCAAATATTGCAAGTGAAAAAGTTGAATTGGCTACAACGTTTTTGAGATTCCTTGAAACGGAAGAGTCTTTGGTAGAGTTCTTAAAAACTACGAATATGATTCGTGGTTATGATTTTACCGTTAGTGAAGAAACTTATAACAGTTTAAACACCTTTGCTAAAAGTGTAGTAGACGTAGTAAAAAACAGTAATTGTGTTTTACCTTTAAGTTCTTCAAGTTTATTCTATAACAATTATACCGCATTCGGATATTTGAAACCGTTTTCAACTGAATATGCCGATGCACCTGTTGAGGCTCTCTTTAACGGTAAGTCCGCATTAGAAATATTTAATAAGGCGAAGGTTAAATATAATCAAACAACTTGGAACGTATTACAAAAATAAGACAGGAAAATATTATTATGAAAAATTATAAAGAGAAAAGGGTTAAGGAATTAGTTTTTTGCTTGTTAGTGATTGCAATTCCTACAATTCAGTTTGCATTTTTCTATATAGGCGTAAATATAAACTCCATTATTATGGCATTTCAAAAATACGATATGTCTAACGATGTTGGTAAATATGTTTATAATGGCTTTAATAATTTTAAAAAAATATATATAGATTTAACAAACGGTAAAGAGGTGTTATTTTCTTTAAAGAATTCCTTATTATTGTTTTCGGTTAATATATTGGTTGGAACTACCTTATCGTTGTTATTTTCTCTTTATATTTATAAGAAAAGATTTATGTCAAAAATATTTAGAGCGTTATTGTTTGCACCGTCAATTTTATCTGCAATCGTTACGGTTACTATGTTTAAACAATTTGTTGAAGTTGCAATACCTTCCTTATTACCTTCTTTAAACGGTGTAGGACTTCTTTCAAACGGTTCAACAAAAATGGCAACTTTGATATTTTTTACTATTTGGATTGGTTTTGGAACTCAAATTCTTATGTATTCTGGAGCAATGAATACTATAGATCAGTCAATAATTGAAGCATCAAGTCTTGACGGTGTTAATTCTTTGCAAGAATTTATTTATATAATATTTCCTTTAATTTACCCGACGTTTTTAACGTTTTTAACTGCTAATATTGCAGGAATGTTTACAAATCAGTTAAACTTATTTTCCTTTTACGGCAACGGTGCGGGAATGCAATACAGTACGATAGGTTACTATTTGTTTAAAAATACTAATATTGCAAGTATGGGTGAATTGCCCGTATTGGCTGCATACAGTGTTATCTTAACCTTTATTGCAGCACCGTTAACCTTGTTTACAAGAAAATTATTGGAAAAAATAGGGCCAAAAATGATTTAAGGGGAGATATATGAAACTTTTTAAAGACAAAAAACTCAATATTTTTACAATATTAAGTTTTGTGATTTTATTTGCTTATGCAATATCGTTAGTTATTCCATTAATTTGGGCATTTATAACGTCTTGCCGTACTGACATTGACCTTATGATAAACGGTGGAATGAAACTGCCAAGTAAATGGGTAAACAATTACAGTAAGGTTTTAAAATATTTTAAAGTCCCGATTCCATACAACGGGGCAACACGTCCAGTAAAAATACCCGAAATGGCTATTTACTCAATTTTATATGCATTAGGCGGTGCAATATTTTCTGCACTTGCGTCATTGCTTATGGCGTACGTTTCTTCCCGTTTTAACTTTAAGTTTTGTAAAACGATATACGTAATAGTAATAATTCAAATGATAATACCTATCGTAGGTTCTTTACCTTCGGAAATAAGAGTTGCAAGAATGCTCAAAGTGTACGACAAAGTTATAGGTATGTGGATTATGAAAACTTACGTTACGGGTTTGTATTTTTTACTTTTTTACGGTTCGTTAAAACTAATACCTAACGAATATGTTGAGGCCGCTCAAATTGACGGGGCAAGTAATTTTTGTGTTATGACGAGAATTATATTCCCTTTTATTTCAGGTTCAATATTTACGGTTGTATTGTTACTTTTTATATCTCTTTGGAATGATTATCAAACACCGTTTATTTATATGCCTACTCACCCTACTTTGGCTTACGGATTATATAATTATGTAAACGGTTCTTATGAAATAGAAACGAGTAATACTCCGTTAAAATTGGCAGGTTGTATGCTTATGGCAGTACCGTTATTAACAGTGTTTATCGTATTTCAAAAAAGATTGCTGGGTGACTTGTCTGTCGGAGGATTGAAATAATGGGGTTAAAGAATAAACTTTTATTCTTAATTGTTGTAACTTTGGCTTTTATAAATATGATTGTCGGAGCGTCATTGATAAACGTTTCGTTAACTAATAACGTAGGCGGTGAAATATCTAACAAAATACATTCGTACGTAATAGATGGTTCTGAATTATCTACTGTTAAATATGGGAGTTGCACTAATTTAGAAAACGTGAGCGGTCTTATTGCAACTATGGATTTAAAAGACGAATTAGTTTTCAAAAAAACGATAGATATTAGTGATTATACTAAAAATAAACCTTTATTCAGCGTTGCAGTTGACCCGTTTAAAGTTGGTGTTTCGGATTTTGCTAAATTATCTGTAAAGATAGTTGACGCTTTTGATACTAATAATTACGTAACCGTTCAAATTAAACCGTATCCAAATAATCTTAATACAAAAGATATAGGTTATGTTTTGGCTTATGCTAATTGTGGTCAAACCCCTACGGGATTAGAAAGAGGTGCAAGTAAGATTTTTGCTGACGAATGGGGTACTTGGACACATTTTAATTTTTACGGTAAAAAAGATACTACCGTAAGTGATGAATTTAAACAATACAATAAATGCTATTTAACGATTTCTTACGATGTAAACGAAAAAGCAGTATACATTATAGATAAAAACACAAATGCGAATTACTTGGTTGCAGATTTAGATAGTACAGAATTTTTTGGTGCAAACGTTTGGAAAGGATTTTCTTCCGATTTGATATACTGTTCAGTTATTTGCGATGAATTTGAAACGGAAAATGCGAGAATAGTTGTTGATACTTACGGAGACGTAGATTTACAAGAAGAATATTTTTACGATGAACAAGGTCCGATAATTAAAGTTGATTATGAAGATTATAATCAAAATAATTATCCAAATGCGTTAGTCGGTTCTAGATATAACCTTTTTAGAGCAAGTGGTTATGATTTGATTTGTGGTAACACTTTAACCACTACCGAAGTGTATTACAATTATCAATCTACGAATAGGGACAAAGTAAAATACAATGAAAAATTAAATCATTTTATTCCGTTTGTTTACGGAGAATATACAGTTGTTTATACCTCCGTGGATAATTTTGGAAACGTTTCAAAATTGGAATTGCCTGTTTTTGCCACTGACGATGCCGATTTATTTGATGTTGAGTTATCTTCAATAGAAAATGAAATATTTGTAGGAGATACGGTTATTTGTCCTACGGCGACGGTTAAATTTAGCCATGGAAATTATAAATTAAATGTTTCGGCAAATATCAACGGAAAAGATTTAGAGATAAACGACGGTAGCATTTTAGTTGATAATTCGGGAACATTGGAAATTATTTATACGGCTACGGATTACGTAGGTCAAATAAAAAGTAAAATTCTTCAATTACAAGTAAACGAAAACGAAAAACCGATTTTTGCTAAAAAGCCTATTTTACCAAAATATTTTGTTTCGGGGAATACCTATATTTTACCGCAACTTGAATCTTATAGCGTTGTAAATAATAGTAAGATTTTTTTGACTACTAATATCAAAGTTAGTGAAGATGGTGTAAATTTTACAGAGTTAACTAACGGTAAATATACGGCAAAAGATATTTCCGAAAGAAATATTAAAGTTGTTTACGAATCTCAATATAACGGTAAAAAAAGTGAACTTATATATGAAATTCCGCTTATAAACGTTTATAACGATGGATTATACGATTTTGCAAAATTCTTTAAAACGGATAAGCAAACAATTCCCAACATTGATAGCGTACATTTAATTTCTTCAAGCGACGCACAATTTGAGTTTATCAATAGTATCTACTCAACGGAGTTTAATTTAGCCTTTTTTGCATTGGAAAATTCAAATAATATAGGCAAATTGAATATAAGATTAGTTGATTACTACGATAATAATAATCAATTATTGTTTTCTTATTTAAACGAAAATAACGGCGTAAGTTTTTGTTTAAACGGTGATGAAAAAACAAAAATTGTTATTTCAACAAGGTTTGATAATAAAAAACCGTTTTCGTTATTGTATAACAATAGAGCATTAAACGTTAAGTACGATATAAATTCAAACAATAAAGTTGATATTGTTAAGAATACAAACAATGAAAAATTCAACGGTTTCACTAATAATGAATATTATGTAATTATTGAATTTGAAGGTGTTAAAAAGGAA
>JAZRVG010000108.1:0-3804 GCA_045599025.1 Christensenellaceae bacterium
ATATATTCTATTATGGAAGAAAAAGAAATTTTAAACGAAACACAAGAAAATACCGATAGCGGTTTTATTTACGGTATGCCTTCAATGGCTCTCCGTGGCAAAACCGTTTTCCCTAACGTTTACACTTCTATTGACGTTGGCAGAGTTAAATCTCTTTCGGCGGTAAACGCATCTATTAAGGGCGAAAAATTACTTTTCGTTGCAACTCAAAAAAACGTTGCGGTTGAAAATCCTACCATAGGCGATTTATACACCGTTGGAACGGTTTGTAAAGTTGGTAATTTAACCAAAATAAGCGGGGAAAATTTTAGAGTCGTAGTAGAAGGTTTATTCCGTGCCGAAATAGTAAGCGGTGACGAAACCGGGGACTTTTTCGTATGCAATTTGAAAAAATTAGTTGAAGAAAACGGCGACGAAGTTGAAACCGAAGGCTTGTTTAGAGCAGTAAAAACAAGTTATCAAGAAGCGGTTGAAATGCTCCCTAAAATCAACAAGGAAGCACTTTTATCGGCAACCAAATTTTTAACTCCTAACGAATTCGTAAACGCAGGGGCGTACAGTTTGCCTTTTAAAGAAGACGCAAAACAAAAACTCTTGGAAGAAACTTCTACCGTTAAAAGACTTAAAGATTTTTACGAACTTTTAGCAAGGGAAAAGGAAATTATTTCCATTGAAAAATCTCTTGCCGAAAAGGTTAAAAGTAGCGTGGAAAAAAACCAAAAGGAATTTTATCTCCGTGAGCAACTCCATGCAATTCACCAAGAACTTGGCGACGACGTAAACGAAATAGACTTGCTCCGTGAAAAAATTCTTAAAAAAGGACTTCCCGAAGAAAGTCAAGAAAAAGTTTTGCAAGAATTAACACGTATGTCCAAAATGCAATCTTCTTCTCCCGATTATACCGTTTTGCGTTCTTATATTGATTGGATTTTAGACGTTCCCTTTATTGAAGAAAGCAAGGACACCGAAAGTTTAAAAGAGTGTAAAAAAATTCTTGAAAGCGACCATTTCGGTCTTAACAAAGTAAAGGAAAGAATTATTGAATATTTGGCAGTTTTGAAACTCACAAAATCTCTTAAAGGGTCTATTTTATGTTTGGTAGGACCTCCGGGGGTTGGTAAAACTTCGGTAGCGAAATCGGTTGCAAGAGCGTTAAACCGTAAACTCGTTCGTATGAGTTTGGGCGGTGTTAAGGACGAAGCCGAAATTCGTGGTCACCGCAAAACGTATATAGGTGCTATGCCGGGAAGAATTATTTACGGTATGAAGGAAGCGGGAACGGTAAACCCCGTATTCTTGCTTGACGAAATTGATAAACTTTCAAGTGATTTGCGTGGCGACCCCGCAAGTGCTTTACTTGAAGTTTTAGACCCCGAACAAAACGCTACTTTTAGAGACAGATATTTGGAAATTCCTTACGACTTATCAAAAGTAATGTTTATAACCACCGCTAACAGTTTAGATACCATACCGGCACCACTTTTAGACCGTATGGAAGTTATAGATATAGCAGGCTATACCGAAGAAGAAAAAATACAAATAGCCAAAGGTTATTTAGTTCCTAAAACCTTAAAGAGCAACGGCTTAACTTCAAAAAATCTTGAATATACGGACGACGGAATTAGAGAAATTATAACTGGTTATACCGGTGAGGCAGGCGTTAGAAAATTAGAACAACTTTTATCTTCGGTTGCAAGAAAAGTTGCAACGAAAGTTGCCGAAAAAGGTAAAATTAAAAAACAAATTATCGTAAAAGATAACGTTAAAGATTATCTCGGCAACCGCAAATATTTAAAGGACGGAAAGTTGGAAGAAAATCAAGTAGGTTCGGCAACGGGACTTGCTTGGACGAGCATCGGCGGTGTAACTTTAACTATAGAAGTTGCTTTAATGAAAGGAAAAGGCGGACTTTTACTTACGGGTAAACTTGGCGAAGTAATGCAAGAAAGTGCAAAAACGGCTATAAGTTTTATTCGTGCAAACGCACAAGAATACGGCATAGACAGTTCGGTTTTTGAGACTACCGACGTACACGTTCACGTACCCGAAGGAGCAACTCCAAAGGACGGACCTTCCGCAGGTATCACTATTGCAACGGCACTTTTATCGGCGTTTACCAAGCGTAAAGTTAGAAGAAATATCGCAATGACGGGCGAAATTACTTTAAGGGGCAATGTTTTACCTATCGGTGGCCTTAAAGAAAAATCGCTTGCGGCGTATAGGCTCGGCATTAGAAAAGTTATTATTCCAAAAGACAATTTGAAAGATTTGGAAGAAATTCCTACCGAAATTTTAAACGAAATAGAGTTTGTAGCGGTTGAAAACGTTAAGGAAGTTTTTGCAACCGTTTTGGAAAACTAAAAGGAAATTATGATTATTAAAAATGCAACTTTTATAAAATCGGCAAGTGATAAAAAAGGCTTTATCGTGCCGAATAAACCTATGATAGCCGTTTGCGGAAAATCAAACGTAGGCAAAAGTTCACTCATAAATTCTCTATCAAACCGCAAAAATTTGGCAAGGACTTCGGTAACACCGGGGAGAACAAGACTTGTAAACTACTTTGATTTCGGTGAGTTTATTTTGGCAGATTTACCCGGTTACGGTTTTGCAAAAGTTTCTCAAAAAGAAAAGGAAAAGTGGGCTAACACTTTGGAAGATTTTTTTGAAATGAAGGAGTATATCACTCACGCTTTTATGCTTATAGATATTCGCCACGACCCGACGAAAGACGACGAAACTATGCTTAACTATCTTCACCACTATGCAATTCCCTTTTCAATTATAGCAACGAAAGCCGACAAAATAGGCAAAACCCGTATATTTGAAAGAACGAAATATTTGGGCAACTATTTAACGGTAGGGCAAGAAAACGTTATAGGCGTATCTTCCGAAACGGGCTATAATAAAGATAAAATTTATCAAAAATTAGACAGAATTTTGGAAATATACAAAGACGATTTCTTTAACGAACCGACCGAAGAAGATTTGGAAGAAACGGACGAATAACTAAAAAGCAACGCATTTGCGTTGTTTTTTTTTGCCAAAAAAATAAAAAAATACTTGACAATGACAATACTTCGTGATATGATGTATTGCGTAATAAGGAGTATTGTATGGATATTCAATTAAAGCGAGGACTGTTAGACGTTTGCGTGCTAACCGCAATAAAAAACGAAGATTCTTACGGTTATAAAATAATAAAGGACGTTTCGCCTTACACGATAATGTCGGAATCAACTTTATACACAATTTTAAAACGTTTGGAAAGTTTGGAAATGCTAACGGTTTACACGGTAGAGCATAACGGAAGGTTAAGAAAATACTATCATATAACCTTAAAAGGAAAAGAGCGTATAAACGAATTTATAAAAGACTGGGAAGATATAATGGCGATATACGAATTTGTAAATAAGGGGGCAAGATAAATGACCAAACAAGAATTTTTAGACAACCTACAAGAGAATTTACAAGGTTTGCCGAAAGAAGAAATTGAAGAACGTTTAAATTTTTACAGTGAAATGATTGACGATAAAATAGAAGAAGGTTTTGACGAAAATGATGCGGTTTATTCCGTAGAAACTTCTTTTACAACAGTAATCAAAGAAAAAATTAAATGCAAACGCAAATTAAAAACTTGGGGAATTATACTTTTAGCGGTGTCTTTTCCTATTTGGTTTTCGCTTTTAATAGCGTTATTTGCGGTGGGATTAGCCGTTTTAGTATGCGTATTTGCAGTTAGCGTTTCCGTATTTTTAGTGGCAATAGGTTTAGGCGTTGGTTCAATAGGAATAATCTTAAAAG
>JAZRVG010000109.1:0-5897 GCA_045599025.1 Christensenellaceae bacterium
TTTTCTCATAATTATATTTTAAAAAATAAGCGTCTTTTTGTCAAATATTTATCAAATTTTACTTGAATAAAAAATGATATTAAAATAACTAATATTTGATATTGTAAAAATTATGCAAAAGTAGTAAAATTATTTATAGAAAATAAAAAGGAATAGATAATATGCTAACTTATTTCAAATATCCTAAAAATTCTTCTTGGAAAATCTTATATTCAAAGTTTGAAGGCTTGCAAAGAAAAGCGGTAGAACTACTTTCAAAAGAAGTAGGTAAGTATTTGATACGTGAAGAAGGTAAATATAAAATTTACGTTTTGCCTTGTGAAAAGGAAGAAACGGCTAACTATCAAAACGCAATAGTAGTTTCTTTATATAACGATAGCGAAATTATTAAAAAATACGTTAAAAAGGAAGAGTTAAACGGAAAAGATTACGTCGTTAAATTCGTTCCTAGCATTGATGACGACGGTGCGTATTTAGGCATTATAACTGCGAACGACGAGCAGTCTTTATATTACGCAACGGTTGATTTTTGCTACGATTATCCTTACGAAAACGGTGCTTGCCACGGTGGACTTGTAATTCCTAAATGGGCGTACGATTATAAAATGTGGATAAGCGACTACTCTATATCAAATAAAAGCGAAATAAAAACTCGTGGTATATGGAGTTGGGGGCAAGTAATAAACGATTACCGTAATTATATAGAAACGTTAGCAAAACTCAAATTAAACCAAATGATAATTTGGAACGAGTTTGTTCCTTTAAACGCAAAAGAAATAGTTGATTACGCTCACTCTTTCGGTATAAAAGTAATATGGGGTTTTGCGTGGGGTTGGAAAACTAATTGTAACGTAATTGAAAGTTTAGACGACGAGTATTTAAAAGAATTAAAAGCAAAAGTTTTACAAGAATACGAAGAAAACTATTCAAAACTAAATCAAGACGGAATTTATTTTCAATCTTTCACCGAAATGCAAAAAGATACGGTGGGCGGAAGAGTAATAGCGGACGTTGTTACGGAGTTTGTAAACGAAACGGCAGGGGAATTGTTAAAAAGATACCCTAATTTGAAAATACAATTCGGTTTGCACGCAACTTCCGTTAAAGACCATTTAGATTCAATAAAAAAGGTAGATAAACGCATAGAAATAATTTGGGAAGATTGCGGAACTTTCCCGTATGATTACATACCGAAAGTTAAAAGTGAAGAAGAATTTGAAAACACTTTAAAATTTACAAAAGAAATAATAAATCTTCGTGGAAACGCACCTACTTCTTTAATTTTCAAAGGGTTAACAACGGTTGACTGGGAAATGTTCGTTCATCAATCGGGTCCGTATATTTTGGGCGAAAATTCAAAAGAAATTATTGAAAGTGATAGGCGTTTAAAGGAAGACATCGTTAAAGAATTTGATTCGGGGTGGCTTGAATACGGCGAATACGCTTTAAAAGTTGTTAAAGAAGTTTTAAATCAACCGAATACAAACGTCGGTATATATATGTGTAGTGAAGACGGGTTTAATTCGGGAGTTAATTTAGGCGAAAAAATCTTTTCGGAAATAGTGTTTAGCCCGAATAGAACTTACGGCGAAATATTAAAAAAATCTTATAGAAAATAATTAAAATAAAGGAAATAATAAAATGGAAAACCTTAACTTTTTCAAGGAAAAATTCAAAGACGAACTTTTAAATTCATGCGTTCCGTTTTGGCTTAAAAACGGCGTTGATGCGGTAAACGGCGGTTTGATAAACTGTCTTGACAGATACGGAAAAGTATATTCAAACGATAAAAGCGTTTGGATGCAAGGTAGATGCGGTTGGATGTTTTCGTATATCTACAACAATATTGATAAAAACCCCGAATATCTTAAACTTGCAAAATCTTGCTTAAAATTTGAAAAAGAGCATTGTATTGATAAAGACGGGCGTATGTTCTTTACCGTTACGATAGACGGAAAACCACTCCGTAAGCGTAGATACTTTTTTAGTGAAACCTTCTATATAATGGCAAACGCCGAATACTATATGGCAACCAAAGAACAAGAATATTTAAACGAGGCTATCAAATATTTTGATTTCGTTTACGGTATGTATAAAGACCCGACGACAGACCCCTTCAAAATAACGCCGAAGTCTTATCAAGAAACGAGAGATTCAAAAGCACTTGCAAATCCTATGATTCTTTTGAACGTTACGAGCATAATGCGTGACGCAGATACCAAAAGAGAAAAATATTATACCGACGTAATAACCGGCTTAATTGAAGATATAAAATGTTTCCATAACGACGAGTTCGGTGCAATGTTTGAAAGCGTTACCGTTGATAATAAATTTTTGCTTGATACGGCAACTATGCGTGTGATAAACCCCGGTCACGATATAGAGTGTTCGTGGTTCTTGCTTGAAGAAGGAATTAAAAGAAACGATAAAGAAATTATAGCGTTTGCCGAAAAAATCTTTAACGAAGCGTTTGAGCGTGGTTGGGATAAAGAATACGGCGGAATAACCTATTTTAAAGACGTTTTAGATTACCCCGTTGAAGCGTACGAACACGATATGAAACTATGGTGGCCACATAACGAAACGGTTATAGCGTCGTTGATGTTCTATAAATATACGGGAAACGAAAAATATTTGGAAATATTTAAGAAAGTTGAAGAATACGCATTTTCTCATTTTAGCGATAGAGAATACGGCGAGTGGTTCGGCTACTTGCGTCGTGACGGAAAGCCTACCGAACCGCCTTGTAAAGGACATACTTATAAAGGACCTTTCCACGTAATGAGAATGCTTTCAAAGTGTATTAAGATTTTAAGTGAATAAAAGTGAAATTCCGCTACTTTTAGCGGAATTTTTTAAGATAAACTGTTTACTTGATATGTAAAAAGTGGTAAAATGTAAGCATAAAAAGGAGAAAATATGAAAAAAGAAGAATATATTTATAACGGATACAAAGCAACCGTTATAATTCCCGAAAATTTTAACGGTAAATGGATATGGAAAACGGAATTTTTATATGCATTTGATAAAGCGGAACAAGCCCTTGTAAACGACGGTTTTATGAGAGTAAACTATGAAATTTCGGATAAATACGGTAGTCAAAACGCCGTAAGACTTATGCACAAATTCCACCTTCATTTAATTGAGAAATACAATTTAAAAACCAAACCTACCTTAATAGGATTTTCACGAGGGGGACTTTATGCGTTCAACTACGCTTTATATTACCCCGATTTTGTTGAAAAAGTATATTTAGATAATCCGGTTTTAGACGTTAGAACGTGGCCACTTCACGGCTCTATTGAGCAAATGGAAATGTTTGAAGAATACGGAATAAACGATGATATTTTACCTTGTTATAAGGGTAGCCCCGTATTTAATTTTGAAGAATTTTTCTCAAATAATATTCCCGTTTTAGTTGTTTGCGGACTTGCCGACGATTTGGTTCCTTACAGTAAAAACAGTGGAAAACTTTTAGCGTATGCCGATAAGAACGGAATAAAAGTTGAAAGGGTAATAAAACCCGAAGCAAAACACCATCCGCACTCTCTTGAAGACGTAACGCCTATTTTGAATTTTATAGAAAAATAATATGTTTAGCGAAGTTAATAACTATATAGATTATTTGGTAAAAATTAAGAATTTACCGTATATTGACGTTTATGCGGTTAAGGACGGAAAGCCCGTATACAGATATTTTACGGGTAAAAATTCCGTTAGCGGAAAAGAAAAACTTGCAATGTTTTCTTGTACTAAACCTTTGACGGTTGTTTGTGCTATGAAACTTATTGAGCAAGGAAAATTATCGTTAACCGATAAAGTAAGTAAATATATTCCGAGTTTTAAAAACGCATACTTAATAAACGAAAAGGGCGAAAAAGTAAAGCCCAAACAAGAAATAACGGTTTATAACTTGTTTACTATGTCTTCGGGACTTGATTACGAAAGACAAACGGAAGATATATTAAAATTACAGCGTGAAAAATACGAAACGGCAACCACCGTTGACGTTTGCAGTACGCTTGTTAATAGACCTTTATGCTTTGAGCCGTCAACGAGTTTTTTATACAGTATGAGCCACGACGTTTTAGGTGCGGTAATAGAAGTAATTACGGGCGAAACTCTTGCAAAATATATGGAAAAGAATATTTTCGTTCCGCTTGAAATGAATAATTCTTCTATGGAAACGGCTAAATATTTTGATTTGGTAAAAGAAAATTACGATATAACCGAAAAAGGTTTTAAAGTAAACGACGGTGGCACGCTAAAAAGTTTTATTCCCGTAAAAAATTATTCGTCGGGCGGAGCAGGGCTTATAACTACGGTTGAAGATTATATGAAGTTTGCTAAATGTTTAGCAAATAACGGTTTAGCGGAAAACGGGTATAGGCTTATTAGTGAAAAGTCCGTAAAAGATATTCAAACGGTAAGAATAAATTTACTTCAAATCAAAAACACTTTTACTTGCGGTCAAGGTAAAGATTACGGTTACGGTTTAGGTGTAAGGGTAAGGATTAAAAAACTTGACTGTGGTTTGCCGATAGGCGAATTCGGTTGGGACGGTGCAGCGGGCTCGTACCTAATGGTAGATAATATCAATAATATTTCGGTGGTTATGGGTATGAATATTTTAGGTTGGCCAAAAGTTTTTGAAGGCGAGCATTTACAAATCGTAGAAAGAATATATAACGAACTAAAAGTAAAATAATTATAATTTATCAATAAATTAAAATGCTTGGCGGTTGCCAAGCATATTTTATTGTTTAGTGTATATTTCTTTTGCCGTTAATATAAATTCTTTAATTGCGTTTGACATATATTTGTTCTTTTTATAACCTATATCAACGTATCTTTGCGTTGCAGTACCGCTCAATTTGTAAAAAATAAGGTTGTTACTTTCCGTAGTTTTAATAATTTTATCGGAAATAAAAGCAACGCCTATACCGTAATTTGCCATATTGTAGGAAGTGATAAGTTGGTCAAGATTCATAACCACGTTTTCAGGTTTAAAGTTTTGCTCTTCAAATAAAATATTAGACCTTTTTCGTGTGTCGTTTCCCTTTTTCATTAAAATAAAAGGAACGTTTTTAAACCACTCTAATTTAACGGGAGGCGTTTTAGTGTCTAAATGTTTTCCGTTTATAATATCTTCAACGCTTAAAGCGTAAGAAGATAAAGTTTCGTTAATTTCAAAATGTTTTGGAACGGCAAGCATGATAATTTCACGAAAAAGCGGAACGGAAGAATATAATGAAGAGTTAAAATCGTGGCCAACAAGAATATCAAGGTTTTCGTTTAACAGTTGCAGTTTAAGGTCGGGCGAATTAGATTCAATAAGTTCAATTTTAATATTCGGGTATTTTTTAGAAAAAGTAAGTATTATTTCGGGAATAATAAACGACGAAATATAGTTTTCGCCACCGATAGTTATATGCCCTTCACGAAGATTAGTAAGGTCGTGTAATCTCGTTTTAGTTTCCGTATTTATTTTTCTGATTTTTTCAATACTTTCTATGTAAACTTTGCCTGCCTCGGTTAGAGTTATCGGGGAAGTGGAACGGTCAAAAATGGTTATGCCGAGTTCCTTTTCAACTTTTTTTACCGAAGAGGAAAGTGCAGGTTGCGAAATAAATAAGTTTTTTGCCGCTATTGAAAAACTTTTTTCTTTATAAACTTCGTAAATATAATCGTTATCCGTCATATTTTTTCCTTTTAAAATAAATGTAATTCTATGATAATATATTTTTAAAATCGTGTCAACATTATAAAAAAAATTTATAACAATTATAAAAATATTTATTTATACTTATATTTAAAAAGTGTGGTATAATAGTATAAAATACTTTTATACAAGTTAAAGGAGTTATATAATGAAAAAATTATTAACCTTACTTTTA
>JAZRVG010000110.1:0-8206 GCA_045599025.1 Christensenellaceae bacterium
GTGTAAGAATAAATTACGGTATATTGTCCGCCGTTTTTAAGATTTACTTCGTATTCTCTCGTTGCGGGAACGTTTTTAAGAAGTATTCCGTCTAACGAAGTCAACGGATTATCGTTAGCGTCTTCAACGGTTACGAAAACGTTAGTTGATAAAGTAGGTGCTACCGGGCTTGAAATATACGCTTTATGAATTACGCAATTTGAATTTAAGTTATAAGCACCGTATTTCATTTCGTAAGCAATTTCTGCACCGTGCTCTAACATTCTTCCGTTAGAGAATATTTGGTTACTTACTTGGCGTAAAACGAATTTTGCGTTACTACCTGCGTTTTCAAATTCAAAATCAAGCAAACATGCGTCCTTTTCAAAGGTTGCCACGCTAAATTCCGTTCCGTTTATTTTTAATTTTGAATTTTTATAACTTACGCTAATTTCGTTATTGAACGAATTTATATTTGAAGAAAGTTTATCGGTATAAATTAAAACGCCTTCTTGATATTTCTTTACTTCCAAAACATAAGTAGGAATTGATTTTAAAAGTGTTATTTCGGTATAATTTTTTTCTTGATTATAGTAGTCTAACAATTTTAAAATAATTTTATCGCCTAAATAGTTTTGAGCGCTGAAATTAAGTTGTAAATTTTGGTTAGAAATTGCGTTAATATAACTTAAAACGTCCTTTTCTTTATCTAAAAGATTATAAGTTATTCCGTCAAAGTTAAATACGTAATCTACGTAATCTCCTTGAACGAATTTAGGATACGACTTTTTAGAAGTTGACAACTCATAACCTAAATCAATTATTTCGTAAGTTTTAGATAAAAATTCTTGACTTTCGTATTTAATTTTTAACTGTAAAGTGTTACCGCTTACTTTATAGGCTTTTATTTGATTATCGTTAAGTTTAACGAAATCGCCACCGTCTATTTTTACAAAAACGTCCGCTTTATGAGATACGAAACCGTTATTGCTTGCGGAATAGAAATAATAATCGCCTATTTCGTAAGTTGCTCCACTAATTAAATATTTCGGTAAATTGATTTTTCCGTCAAAATACATATTGCCGTTATCGGTACATTCAACGGTATAAGTAAAGTCCGAAATATATACGTTATCTTCAAAGAAATAAGTAATTTTGTATGTTCCCAAAGTTTGTGGAATATACTTATAATTTTCTCCGTCAAATTTAACTTCTTCCATACGGCCTATAGGGTCAACGATGAAAACTGTCGTTTGAACTTCTTTATTAAGCCCTGTTACCGTAATATTAGGAAGTTCGTTAACATCGCAAGCAGAAAAAGAATTTAATTTTAATTCTTCGTAAGTAAACGCCTTGCCCGAAACTACGTTTAACGGAATAGTTTTTACAGATTGGTTGCCGTAACCGTCTAAAACCGTATAAACAAGCGTATAACCGCCTATTTGAGTAGGTTTGAACACTCCGTTTTTGGTGGTAACGATTGATTGGTTACTTTTACCGTAGTTTTTATATACGGCTACTTTATTCACTCCGTAATAGTTTTCTTCTATTACGTTTGAAATCTCGGGTAAGAAAAAGTCAACGTTTTGTGCAAGTTTTAATCCGTTTTCGTCGGTTGGCTCGTATTCTATATCAAAAACGGGTGCTTTCGTATCAATTACCGTGCTGTTTCTTAAATCTTCGCCTTTATAACCGAAAATGCTTTCAATTTCAAATTCCATTGACTTATCGTTATAGTTAAAGCATTCAAAGTTAAGATAAACTTCGCCAGTTGTAAAGAATTTTTTAAAATCAACGGTGTTTAAACCGTAAATTTCCGGAGAATCAATATCGGTTATAATATAGGTTTTATCCATAACTGCCGAAAGTTTGCTAGTTGCCGTATCAAAGAATAAGTTTACACCGCCGTTTTTGATTATTTCTTGCGTAGTGTTTCCCGCAAGCCATTTGCCGTAACAAAGGCTTGATTGATAACGTGCCGGATACCAAATATTGTATTTTTGACCTTCGTATTCGTAAATAAGCGTTTCGGGTTTATTTACGTTTTGCTCTAATCCCGATAAGGTTTGTGTGCTTGCACCACCGCCTGCATAAATAGACCAAACGTCCATACCGCACCAAATATAGTATTCAATATATTTGGAACTGTCGTACAAATCTACCATTTTAACTACCAAATGATATGCACTTGGAAATTCCGACGCATCGTCTCTAAAATACGGATATACCCTACACAAATTAACGTTTGGATCGTCAACGGTGTTTAAGTTTACCGTTTTATTAAAGGAAAAAGACACTCCGCTTTTTAGCGTAACGTCTATTCCGCTAACGCTCGGTTTACTCTTTAAACTGTCTTTATATAAAACTTCTCCGCCTTCACCGTAACCGTAAACACTCTTATTTACAACGAAATTATAACTGCTTTGATTATTTTCGTTATCGTAGTATACAAGAGAATAATTTCCGCATTTGTTTAAAACGTAAGAATCTAAACTTCTTTTAACGTTATCGGGGAAAAGTACGTAGCCACCGATAGCATCGGTTAAAGTTTCGCCCTTTTTAATTTTAACGCCTTGAAAATTCGGAAATTCCACTTCGCTGTTTACTTCGTAAACTTCCGCCATATTTACGTTTGAAGGAAAAACGATTTGCGTTTCCGCTTTAACTTTTATTTGAGTTTGCCATAATATTCCTACCGAAAGCGCTACTGCACTAACGGCTATTACGGTTAACGATAAAAGTAGATTTCTTCTTTTTTTCATTTTTTACCCTCCGTTTTTTATTCTTTAATTCCGCCCATCGTAAGATTGCCCATTAAAAGTTTTCTCGTAGATATAAAAAGTATTAAAACCGGTATTGCAAGCATCATACAACCCGTAATTCTTTGCGGTACACCCGTTACGTCGTAACCCCTATCCGAACCGTCGGTATCGTAAACCAAACGGTAAATATAGTAAGAAAGCGTTGGATGGTTCGGGTAATACAAGAGCGGTGTTTGATAATCGTTCCAAAATACTATGAACTGCAAAAGCATTACCGTTCCGAATATCTTTGCACATATCGGGAAAATAATTCTTATATAAATGTCTAATTGATTTGCTCCGTCTATTTCGGCTGCCTCAATATAAACGTTTGAAACGCCCGTCATAAATGCGTGGAAAACGAAGAAATATACGCCCGTAAAGTTTAAATTCATTAAAACCATAGCGATATACCTATCGTAAATTGCTAAATCACGGAGTAATTTTACCATAGCGGGATAACTACCTACAATAGGAATTACCATTACTACAAGCATTACGACGTAGATAATTCTGCTAAATTTAAAATCGTATTTTTGGCACAAGTACGCACAAGTTAACGCTACGAAAGTTTTTAAAAAAGAACCTAACAAAGCGTATATTAGTGAGTTTGATATAAAGTCGCCGAAACCGAATACAACGTCCGGATTATCTTGAACTTCGCCGAAAATTGCGGAAACGTAACTGTAATCTTTTGAGCCGAAACCATTATAGTTTAATACGAGTTTATAGTTGCCGAAGTGAAGGGCTAAACCGTCGTCGCAAAACGGGTCGGGTTTTCCTAAAATGTTACCGAACAAGTGAAATTCTTCCGCCGATTTCAAACTCGTTAAAAATCCCCATAAAAGCGGTAAAATTACCGATATTGAAAATACTAAAAGAATTATAAACACCAAAACGGTTATAGGGTTGATTTTATTTTTTAAAAGTTTATTACCTTTTTCCATAATTTCCCCCTATTAGTCCGCACTCGGTCCGTATTTCGTAAGCAATTTTCTTACGATTAATATTACGGGAACTAATATAAACGTAATTATCAAGCCGAGAGCCGATAATTCGTGCATATTGAAGTAACCGGGATTTAAACTCAAATTTCTTTGAGTTTCACTGTAAAAGAAATAACCGAATACGCTTACTTTTCCGCCCGTTCCAAAGAAGGTAAACAAATTCATTTGGTCGGAGAATATAGCCGCAAGCCCCGTAACGATAAACGTAGTTAAAGTTGGGAATATCATAGGAACGTAAATGTAAATAAATTCTTGAATACTGTTTACGCCGTCTAATTGTGCCGATTCAATAATTGAAGTATCTATCGCACTCATACTTCCCGTATAAAGCATTACGTTCGTTCCAAACGCTATCCAAATAGCAAAGAAAAGAACTGCTTTAAATTGTGTTTCGGCACTTGCCGATGAAGTTAAATACGCCGGTATTTCCTTTGAAAAGAATTTTTTACCTATTTCGGGCAAAACGCTGTTTACCATATATTTGTAAAGTATTACCAAAACGACCATTGAAATGACCGAAGGCAAATAAAGCATTACCCTAAATACTCCTGCAAGAGCACGTCCTTTCGCTATATAGTAACTGAATATAAGTGCAAGCGGTGTTACAAGCAAAAGTTGAAAACCGTAATTTATGAACGAATTCTTTATCATAACCGAACTTTCTTTACTGAAAAAGAATTTTATAGCGGTAGCAAAGTTTTTAAAACCTGCAAAACTTACCGTATAATCGTAAGAATCCGTTTTTTGAAACGCCAAAACGAAAGAGTTGAAGTTGGCGTATAAATAAAACACTAAAAACTGCAACATCGGTATAGCAAACATAAGCGTATAAAATATTACACGCTTTTTTTGCCTTGATTGCAATTTTTTATTGTTTGCAGTTAATTCCATAATTAAATAACCCATCCGGTTGAAGTTTTAGAAGTCTCTTTGAATATTTGTGCAACAGTTTTCGTATCCATTAAAGCCCACGATTTTTGTTCTACGCTCATAAAAAGTTTTGAATCAAGCATTATGTTTAATGCACTTCTGTTCTTTAAGAAAGCGTCGGTAGTTCCCGAATAGTAAACTAAATTATTTGTGTTTGCTATTCTTCTATTCCACATATTTTGATAGAATTTACTAAATTCCGTTTTTTCGGTTTCGGATAAAGTATAATCTATTGCCCTCGGCATACCCGTACAAATCGTGAAGTTTTTAAGTTCTTGTTCACTGTATAAGAACTTCATAAATTCAAGACAAGCCGTTTTCATTTCGGCATCGTTTTCGTATCTGCCGTTTATCATTGCGTAGCATTGACCGATATCCAAGAAACACTCTTCTCTACCTGCAACGAAATCGGCGTTGTTTAAAGCGGTTGGAAGTGACATCCAACGAACGTCTAAATCTTGACTGTCTTTCTTGCAGTACTTTTTCATTTTGTCAAAACTGCCTTGTTCTTCCGATTCGTTGAACCAGTAACTACCTTCAATGAGCATTGCGGACTCGTTGGTAGTTCCTACGTCGTTCATAAATAAATCCATTTGAGCGTCGTAGTGGCTCGTTGTTCCCGAAGAGTTATCGGATAAAAATCCTTCTGTTTTTAATATTTTAACGATAGAATAAGCGTAATATTTACCTACCATATCGTTTCCCATATAACCGTTTGAACCGTTTAAAGTTATTTTTTCGGTAACAGGTTTTTTAATGTAATCTATGGACTGGAATAAGTTTTCGTTCGTAAACATAAAGTTTCCGCTTGCGTCTCTTTTAACTACTTCAATTTCGCCTTCGCAATTATAGTAGTTCTTCATTTGTTCCGCTCCTGCTATTGCAGACCAAATTCCCGTATATAAATAATCAAAATATTTATTGTATTGTCCGCTTATAGTTACCGGTGCAACTTTATCGGCACTTGCAAACTTAATATAATCGCATAAAATAACGAATTCTTCCAAAGTTCTCGGAAGTCCGTCGTCGTCGGTATTTTCAATTCCGTCCGGACCAAACGATTTTTTAGATTGCAAATCGTTTACGAATATAGCGTTTCCGTATTGTGAAGGGAAACTCTCTCCGTTATCGCTATCGTAAGCAAAATAAGCAAAATATTTATCAAATATTTCACGGTTGTAAGTTAAACCACCGTAGTATTCGTAGTGCGGTAAACCGTAATAGTGACCGTCGTTATCTTGCAAACTACCTTTAACAGAATCAAAAATTTTATCGGATAAAGCACCACCTTCTCTTGATTCGTCTAAAACGATACTGTCAAGACACATAGGTTTGCCCTTTTCTTTTAATGAAAATTGGTGAACGTCGGAGTGGCGTTCGTCAAAGAACATATGAGTGGTTTGACCTGCCATATTATCCGTTTCTTCGTTGAAAGTATTATTTATACTTATATAAACACCTTTTTTGCCTTCTGCGTAAGAAGTTTCGGCGTTGAGTTCGGCAAATCTTTCGGCTGCTTCGTCTAACCAAACGTGACCGATACCACCACCGAAGTTTTTAACGGTTATTTCCGTTTTGTTCTTTCCCGGTTTGTTGAAAACCGAACTGTCGTCGTCTTTTTTGTTTTTATTTGTTCCGCACGATACGCAAGCAAATGTCATTAACAACGAAAGTATTAAAGTAATTACTTTTTTCATTTTATTTTCTCCTTTAATGAAAATTCCTTATTATATTTTTTCTTTATCGTAAAACGATTTTTTTCCTATTCTGTCTAAAACGAACGCTCCTACACCGCTCCATGCTTGTAAGTTTGAACCCTTTTTTACCGTTGGCGAATAATACTCAACGGGCGTATAATTTCCTTTTTCTAAATTTTGAGTAAACCACGATTTTAAAGCGTACTCGTACTCTCTACCGCTTAAATATTTTGCGTAAGCGTAAATGCTTGATAGGTACGGCCAGTTTGAACCGTTATGATAACCGAATTCTTGATTTGACCTACTAAACAAGGATTTTTCGCCTTTATAGAAGGGGTAAACGCAACATACGCCGAAGTCGCCTGCTTTTTGTTCCTTATTATTTTTAGTTTCAAGAATTTTTTCAAAATTATTTAAAAGTTTTTCTTTATTTTCATTTTCAACTACGTTAAACAATATCGCAAGGCACGTATCTATTGACAAATTGTCTTCACAAAAATCGTGAGTTTTATAATTGACGTAATAACCTTTCTCTTCACTCCACAAAATTTCGTTGATGGAATTTTTAACTTTTATTGAAAGATTAGAATATTTCGTTCCGTCAACCCCTTGAACTCTACACAGTTCCGAAATTGAATATAAGGCTCTAAAATAGAGTAATTCGTTATAGGTAACGTAGCCGTTTCTGTTTACAGCGTCCGCCCAGTCACGCTTGTTATAGTCACCTTCTTTATAAATTAGTCCCGTACCGTCGGTAAAAGTTATGAGTTTTTCTATAACGGAAACTGCCGTTTCAAATAAAGTTTTTCCGTTTACTTTTTGATTTAACAAACTAAAATCGCCCGTATGGTTTACGTAGTCGTATATCATCATTACGAAGAACGACGGACTGTCGTAATGGTTTCCCCAAAACGCTGAAAAATCAACTTTAACTGCCGAAGGACACGTTCCGTCGGTTGCTATGCCCCTTGCTAATGTTAAAATTTGATTTTTTACCAAACCAACGTCGTTTTCATACATAGAAAGCGTCGTCCAGTAAGAATCTCTAAAATAAGTTCGCATAGGATTTATATAATTACAACCTGCCATAAAGCCTTTAAATTCACCGAAATCTTTGTAATTTTCCTTTACGCAAAAGAAAGTTGAATAATAAAAGGCTTTGTCTTCTTCGGTTTTAACGGAACTCGGCAACTTAACGTTTATAATTTCTTCAAAGAGTTCGTTTTTTAAATTATCAAAATTTTTAAGAGCGTTATCGCATTCCGTTTGTTCCGCACCGTAACCGACGATAAATCGCATTATATTTGAATCTTGTTTTTTTCGTTTTATATAGTAAGTTAAATTTTCGTGTTCGTATTCATATTCGTTTGAACTTGCGAATTTAGGTATAAACCCGTAAGAGCCTACGTCAAAACAATAATTTATTTCCTTTCCGTCAAGATTTTCAAAATTGACTTCGTATAAAATAACGCTTTCGTTTAAAGGTGCGTATGCGTCTATTATTATTTTAGAATTGTTTGAGGAAATAGTAACCTTTTGAGTTCTTCCTATATTTTCAACCGTTTTGTTTGAAAAATCACTTACCCTTTCGCCGTCAATAAAAATTGATAAATACGTCCTGTCGGTATAATTTTTTCCGTCCCTACAAAGAATAAGTTTTGATATACCGCCTTTACCGTCAAAATCAACGCTTAAAGCATTGGTTGAAACACTGTATAAAACGGGTTCAAACAAATAACCGCTTACAACAATTTTACCTAAATTATAGTCCGTTTTCATACCGTTTCTCCTT
>JAZRVG010000111.1:0-9139 GCA_045599025.1 Christensenellaceae bacterium
GCAGAGCACACTCTTTGCATAGCAAAGTATAGTGTGCTATACTTATGCAATAAGTAGAACACACTATACGCTAAAATCAGGGCTCCCGAAAAAGATTTGCATAGCAAAGATTTTTGGGGAAAAGGAACAACCGACAGTAAGGTCTTAACGCTTGAAACGAAGTGCAAGCGTTAGGCAAAAAGTCGTGTTGTGACGCAGTGTGCTATACTTTACAAAATTATATAAAGTTAAGCCTTTGTTTTATGGTGGGTAACACCTATAATAATTCTTCATTTTAATTCTCCTTATATTTGAATTTTTGAGTATAAAAAAGTCGCTGATAACACTTATCAACGACTTACTTTTAGTTATGGCAATATAGCCACAAACAAGATATTAAGTTGTTTTTTACTTCATAATCAAAAACCCCTTTTCGCTAAAAAAAACAAAAAAAGCCCGTGCAAAATCTCACCGAAAATCGGTTATAATTTCACACGGACTTCTATCCGTAAATATTGAGTTTTTGAGAGTTATTTATATAAAAAATTGTACAACAAAATAGACCATCACTGCTATGCGACCTTTCGTAAATAAAACGGTGTTTCGCATAACTCCGGTTGCACAAAACTATTGCCGTAAAAACCGTACGACAATAAAACCCTACTCTTGCCGTTAACTCTCCATAGCGACATTTGGGCATCTTGGAAGACTCACCTATCTTCCACAAAACTTGCTACCATAAGCAAGCAAACAAGGGGAAACTTTCCCCTAAAACAATAACACGAACCTTTTTACAATATGAACATTTGTTCGTATTTTGTGTAACTATTTTACCACAAGCAAAAGGCGTTGTCAATAAAATTTTCGCAATTTTTTAAAAATTTTTTAATAAAAGAAAAGCAGTAAAAATATAATAATCGTATGCGTATTATATTTTTAAAGTATTGACAATTTGTTGTATATGATATATAATAAAGCAAACTAAAATAAGGTGGTATTTTATGGATAGATTAGAAATCGCTAAAAGATTAAGAAAATTAAGAGAAGGACTACATTTGTCACAAGGGAAACTCGCAAAAGCGTTAAACGTTCAACAACCTTTAATCGCAAAATACGAATCGGCAACTAATATTCCTATGCCCGAAATATTAGTTAAGTATGCTGACTTTTTTGACGTTTCACTTGATTATCTCTTGGATAGAACTAACAAACCACAAGGAAAATTGTACTCCTACAACCCCGAAACTATTGCAAAAAACGAACAAATGCAAGAGTTCATAGAAATGTGTTTTGACCCTAATTCTTCTTTAAACGCAAAACTTAAAGAAACATTAAAAAAAATGTTAGAAGAACAAAACAAATAACTTAACGACATACATCTGTCATATTTTATTTGTTAAAGTGTATGAAAAGGAGTTAATATGAAAGCAGTAATTTACGCAAGATATTCAAGCGACAACCAAAGAGAAGAATCTATTGAAGGTCAACTTCGCGAATGTATGGAATACGCTAATAAAATAGGTATTGAAGTTGTTGCAAACTATATTGATAGAGCATTAACCGCTACTACGGACAACCGCCCCGATTTTCAACGTATGATTAAAGACAGTTATAAGCATTGCTTTGATATGATAATCGTATGGAAGTTAGACCGCTTTTCCCGTGACAGATACGATTCGGCACATTATAAGCATATTCTTAAAAAGAACGGAGTTAAAGTGGTTTCCGCAAAAGAAAATATAAGCGACGGTCCCGAAGGAATAATACTAGAATCAATGCTTGAAGGTATGGCGGAATACTATTCGGCAGAACTCTCCGAAAAAGTGAAACGTGGATTAAAAGAAAATGCGTTAAAAGGAAAAGTTAACGGTGGACAAATTCCTTACGGCTATTATGTAAACAATGAACAAAAACTTGCCATTGACGAAGAACTTGCTCCTATCGTAATTGAAACATTTACAATGTATGCCGACGGACATATTATAAAAGACATTGTAAAACATTTCAATGAAAAAGGCGTTACGACAAGACACGGCAAAAAGATGTCGTATAATATCATTCAATATATGCTTAATAACCGCAAATACATAGGTGAATTTAGATATGGTGACACTACACTTTCCAATGTTGTTCCCCCAATTATTAGCGATGATTTATTCAAAAGAGTTCAAGAGCGTATGATAAAGAATAAAAAAGCCCCTGCAAGACACAAAGCGGAAGACAATTATCTTTTGACTACAAAGTTGTTTTGTGGTAAATGCGGTGCTTTAATGGTAGGAGAAAGTTGTAAAAAAACAGCAAAAACATACCGTTATTATAAATGTATTAACACAAAAAGAACTCACACTTGTGATAAAAAACCCGTAAGAAAAGAATATATAGAAGATTTAGCCGTTCAAAAGGCAATGGATATATTGCAAGACGAAGTAATAATTGAATATCTTGTAGATAGTATATACGAATTGCAAGGCGAAGAAAATCCAAGACTTCCGAGATTACGTCAACAATTAGAAGAAGTAGAAAAACATATTAAAAATATTATAAATGCTATTGAGCAAGGAATAATATACGATTCAACGAAAGATAGACTTGCGGAACTTGAAAAAGAAAAGAATCAACTTGATTTAACAATAGTTCAAGAGCAAATAAAAAAGCCGTTCCTTACAAAAGAACAAATTCGTTTCGGAATGGAGAAATTTAAAAAATTAGATATAACGACAAAAGAAGGTAAACAAAGACTAATTGACGGATTTATAAATTCAATTTATCTATATGACGACAAAATAACGTTTGCTTTCAATTACAAAGACGGAACGAAAACAGTATTCCTTTCGGAACTCAATTGTACCCCGTCCGGTTCGGATATAAAATGCTTTATGGCACCAAAAAATGCTAATCAACTTTTGTTGGTTAGCATTTTTTATTGTTGTTTTTCCGAAGAGAACCATTTTGCAAATAAAATTTGAATTTTTATTAAAGTTAAGGCAAAAGGGTTCGCAATAAGCGTAGCGTTATTATTGACGAAGTCAAACTCCGGTCAGCATTTTCGTTAGAAAATGAGAGGCGAACCGAGGTTCGGTTATCCGCTTGCGGTAACTTGGCGTAGCAAAACTCCGTAGAATAGAGTGTTATTCCGCCATTGGCGGAGTGATATGCCTACGGCGTGATATTCCGCTTACTGCGGAGTGATATGCTTACCTACGGTAAGCGTTGTGGATAAAATTCTTTTATATCATAGAAAATCAACAACCTTTCTCGTTAAAAAAACATATCACTTGTTTTTAACAAATATATTTTTTGTTATGCAACAACTGTAAGTTCAACGCTTTCAATGGTAAGTTTGGAACTTTTTGCTAAAATTTGAATACAATACGTACCTTCTATTGTAACAGTGAAATTCGCACTTTTATTAAATTCAACGGGTTCTTGTGAATAATTCGTTTGATTTTCATACTTTCTTGTTACGAAATAAATGTATTCGTTCTTATCAACTGCCTCTCCGTTAATCGTAATGTGATATTTTCCTTCTTCTAAATCAAATAAAATGAAAACGCTTTCAAAGTTGTGAGAAAATGTTATAGGTGTTTCGGGAGCGTATGAATAACTACCTTCTCCACCTTGACCGTTTACCGCATAATCATATCCACAATTTTCACATATACCCGTAGTGTAAAAACTATGTTTAAACGGCAAATCCCACTCAAATACTGCATATTCTCTATCGTAGTCGTCTGCCATATTAACTACAACGTTATAGGTCTTTTCTCTTTCAAATAAATCTTCGCCCGTAGAATAACTCCAATATACTCCGTCATCGCATATAAATTCTTCATTATAATTTTCCGCAGTAACAAGGTTTGTCGTAGTGCCTTCTTCGTACACTTCTATACTCTTGATATAATTCGGTTCTTCCGTCTTTTCTTCAAAGTCTTTATCGTAGTAAAAACTTTCCTCAAAATCAAACTCTATATACAACTGCATTTCACTTGTACATTCCGCAGTAAAAGTGAAATAGCATTTGCCGTTTACTACTTTAAACCTACCCAAATATCCGTTTTCAGTAAAATAATATTCTTTTGTTATTACTTCGCCAACGTCTTCTTCACATTCCGAACATTTACCGTCCACTCCGTAAGTGTGTTGGTGATTATTTTCCGTATCCTTATTCGTTTCCGCTCCGCCCGTTTTCCCACAAGACGCAAACACGGTAAACGTAAATAAAATTAAAAACAAAACCAAAATTCTTTTTTTCATATTATTTCCCCTTATTCAACTGATTTTTCAATAGTAATTGACATACTACCGTCGGAAACAAAGAAATAGATTTCTACTCTGTTACCTTGTTCGTCAACACCTATAAACACTCCGCTTTCTTCTTCGCCTTCAAAACCCATACCTGTTAAAGCGTTGATGTAGTTTGAATATTCTTCTAACGATACTTCGGTAATAGTTGCACAAAAGCGTTCGTTTATAATCATGCTTGAAGATACTTTACCGGGGGTCGTAACGACAAGTGCAGTATAAGAATTTGTAGGCCAACCGATAATTCCGCTATAATCTACGTAATCTTCACCGGAATCGGGTAACGAAGGTGCAACTACTTGACTTCCCGTTTTAAAAGAAGTTACTTCCATAGTCGTACTCACCGTATCTCCACCTACCGTGTATATATAATTCCATTTCATAACACAACCCGTTTCTTTATCGTAAGACGCATCGTAAGTTTTCGACGCTCCAAAATAAGAAGCGAAATAATGGTATTTATCACACGAACGACCCGCTACCGTTTCCGTACCCGATTTGTAATCGGAATCATGACAAGGGCCATCCATAAAAAGATATTCGTTAAACGTAAACCCTACCACGTTGCAAAGTGATTCGGCGTCTTCTACAACCATACAACTATTAAACGACCATTGTCCGTCTTCGTAATCGTACATAGTAGCGGTGTGTTCGTCTTTTTTTACGGTTGCTTTACCTTCTTTGTCTCGTCCGTTGTAACTGGAGTAACTCCAATACACGTTTCCCTTAACTCCCGAAGTGAGAGTATGCGGTTGTTCTCCCCTTTCCGTAATAGTCATAGTGATTTCGTAACCGTTTTTTTCGCCAAGTTCCTTTATTTTTGATTGAACGATTTCCATTTCATTTTCCGAATCGCCCGAATCTCCCGAACCGTCGTTATCGTCTTCTTCGTTTTGGTCTTTATTTATCATATCTTGAAAATCGGAAAGACCACAAGACGATGCAAAAATAACCGTAGTCAATGACATGACGGTTGCTAATAATACTGCAAATAATTTTTTCATAAGAATTACTCCTTTATAATTAAGTATTCATATTATAAGTATTTGCCTATTATTTTTCAACCTACCTTCGGTAGGGTAAATGGTAGAGTACGCCGAAAACACATGAAAAAGGACGGTATTTAACCGTCCTTAACTCAATAATATTCTTTTTACTTGGAAACGATTTTTGAACACTTTTTCAATAATTCTTCCTTACCTTTTATTTCTAATTTTTCGTATATTTTACGGTAATAGTCCTTTACCGTTGTAATTTCAATGCCTAAATCGTAGGCAATTTCTTTTTGTTTTTTACCTTGCAAAATTTCCGTAAATACTTCCGTTTCCCGTCTTGTTAAGGTTTGCACTTCGGTTAGTGACGAAACTATTAAAGAAATTTCTTCTTCCGTAAACCACGCTTTGACGATATTGTTTGTTTGAGTAGATTCGCCCATTGCTATTTCCGTTACTGCAAGCGGTGTTTTTCGCCTTTTTATAACGACGACAACTACCAAAGCCATAACGACCGCAACAAGCGGTAACCAAATAACATATAAATTTTCGGAAAGTTTGAAATCCCATTTTGCAACGACTTTTTCAGTAGGCAATTCGCCACCCATAAACAACGTGCCGTTCAATTCCTTCCAACCTTCAAAAGAGTAGCCGTCACGCTCGGGAGAATCTAAAACAAGTTCGTCACCGTAACGTAAAACGACGGTTTCTTTATTTTTTGAAGAAAGTTCAACGGTGAGCGTAATTTCACTTACGTAGTTATCTCCTACTTGTAATCTTCCAAAACTGTTTTTAAACTTACCGTTTGCAACTTTATCCGTTTCTTCCTTTGGAATAGAGTATTCCCCTTTCGGTAAAATAAAATGTTCCGCATTATATACTTCGTTTGCATTAAGTAAATTTGCACTTTTACAAAATAAATTATATCCGTTTTTCACCGTCGGATTTTCTTCTTCGTGGTTATCGGAAACTAACAAACTGCCGAAAATTTCGGAGTTTTCTTGTGAAAAACCGTTTTCACCGAAAATTGACGAAAAATAAATTCTCAATTTAGGAAAAGTGCTGTATTTAGTATTTGCTACCGATATAAATATATTTTCGTCGGCTAATGCCACATTATTGATAAAAGTGCAATTTTCAACAATAAACGACTTAAACGGGTACAATTCGCCAAATATTCCCGCACCGTTTCCAAGTGAACTGTTTTCGGCAATTAAGCAACCGTTTAACTCCGTATTACAACTTTTTAAAACCAACGCTCCACCGTTAGAAATTTTTTCTTCCGTATTCATAGGCGTATTTTTTTTAAAAGTACAATCCGTAAAATTTGCAGTAATGTTTTCCGCCCATACCGCTCCGCCGGTGGTTGCAAAATTCTCTTCAAAAATACAGTGTTTTGCTTTCAAACGGATATTGTTATCATACCCAAGCAAGTACATACACCCACCGTATTTCCCTGCATTATTTTTAAAAACACAGTCGTTTAACTCCAACTTCAAATTGTTTTGTTCTTCGGAAGAAACACCGTATTTTGCATTAAACACTCCACCGTAGCCGTAATGATAACCTTCAAACGTGCAACCGTTGTAAGTAGCAAAAACATTTTTTGTAAAAGAAGTTGCATTCATAGTTTTCATAATATCGGGAAGCGAAGAACTGACGAGCGACGCATTTGACGAATCAATAGGTGCGGACGATTTATCGCCACGAAAATCAATATTTTCAAACTTAACGGTTAACGGCTCTGAATCCGTTGTTGTTCCTATCAAAAAAAACGATACATTAGAAAAGACTGCGTTTGAATTTTTACCACTCTTTACAGTAATGTTTTTTAATAACTTTACAAAACCTTGCGGTAACGGTTGAAAAGTGATATCGCCTACAAGCAAAGTATCCCCTTCCCGTGCGTTTTCCAAAGCCGTGTTAAATTGTTCTTCTGTAGTAATTAGCGGAGTTTCCGCTTTTGCCGTTATTTTTTCAAACGTTGTGAATATATAAATTCCAATCAACAATACGAACGCCGACAAGAAAATTTTAATTATTATTTTTTTATTCATTTGTTTTCTCCTATACGGTATCGCACATTTTAACAGTTTTTTTATATTTTGTCAAGTAAGGTGTTAATTTTACCCTTAACCGTTAAAAGGCTTTTATTGTTAAACGAATTAAACTAAATTAAAATTATTATTGATATTATTAAAAAAAGGTGTTATAATATACATAAAGATACTTTAAAGACAAAATTATCACAGTAAATAAAAATTTAAAAATAACAGAATTAAAAACTATGTTTGGTTATATTAAGCACAGAAGAAAAGTTTTAAAAAGATACATGAAACAACATCAAATTTGCGGTCATAAAAGAGATTATTTTAAAGACAAATTTGATATGTTAAAGAAAACGGCAAAAGAATACGGCGTGCCGTATATATGGATGCTTTTTGACTGTATTAAAGTAATGATTTTTCACGGAGAATCTTCCGAATACTACGTTCAAGAAGAAATGTACAAATACAACCGAAAGGAAAAGAAAAAACGCTTAACCGTTTTAAGGGCTTTTAAATTAGATTATAAGTATAATAAAAAAGCAACCGACGAAGAAAAAGAGCGTTTATTCAACAAAAAGTTGTTCAATATCTATTATAAAGATTTTATAAAGAGAGCGTGGTGTTTTAGTACGGACGAAACAAAAGAAAGTCTTATAAAATTTATAAAAGACAACAAAAGCGTTATATGTAAGCCGTACAATTTAAGTTGGGGACACGGTATATTCGTATTAAAAGAAGAAGACGTTACCGATGAAATAATACAAAAATTATTAGACGAGCCTTATATGATAGAAGAAGTTATCAAGCAACACCCGCAAATTAAGGCTATTCACCCACAATCAATAAACACTTTAAGAATTTTTACACTTATTGACAAAGACGGCGTTCCGCATATCGGTATGCCGATATTTAGAGCAGGACTTGGCGATTCCGTAACCGATAACACTTCGTCTGGCGGTCTTTATTTCATAGTAGATAAGGAAACGGGAATAGTTGAATTATCGGGTAGAACCGAGCGTTGCAGAACCCGTTATTTATGCCACCCCGATACCGGTGTTCAAGTTATCGGTATAAAATTACCCTATTACGACGAAATTGTTGAAATGGTTAAAAAAGCCGCACTTGTAACCCCTACTTTAAGATACGTAGGTTGGGACGTTGCAATGTCGGAAAACGGCCCCGTTTTAATTGAAGGCAATATTGAATACGCCGCAACAAATCAAGGTATGGACGGCAAATATTTTGAAGCAAAACAATACTTATAATAAAAAACACTAATGATTACTCATCATTAGTGTTTTTATTTTGTTTATTTATTTTTTCCTTCTTTTTACTTAATACAATAGCGAATAATACTATTAGTCCGCTTATTAAAATTCCTAAATAGAAGGAAAACGCTTGACACATCAATCCTAAATTTGCGGCACTTTCTACACTTGACAAATTAGAAAATCCGTCTAATAAAATGTATTCTCTTGCCCCTATTCCCCCCGGAATCGGAAAGAAAGACGCTCCTAAATCGGAAACAACTTGAACGAACCAAACCTTAAAGCCGTCATAATAATTTTTAATTACCGCAAAGAATATAAAAACGGTTGATAAAGTTTTTCCTAATTTTTGAATAAAGGTTAAAAAGAAGGCTTTAAACACCATTTTTTTATTTTGTCTCATTATTAACGAACATTGTTTATAATCTTCTACCGTTTTGTTTAGTTTGTTCATTTTTTCGTCCAAATTCTTAAAATGGAATATTTTATTAAAGAATTTAAAAAAGCCCGTTGCTATCTTTTTAAAAATAGAAGAATTAAACAACAAAAA
>JAZRVG010000112.1:0-3637 GCA_045599025.1 Christensenellaceae bacterium
GGCGGTTTATTGCTACTGTGCGAAAGGTGGCGAAAAGCATATGAGTAAGCAAATGAAAGAATTGTTTGCAAGTTGTCCGGAAAATTATTCCGAAATTTACGATTATAAAAGTTTAGGGTTATTTTCTTCATCTCCGTACGGAGCGATAGATATAATATCTTACAATAGCAAAAATATGGCAAAGTACGATATGATTTTCTTTACGGGTTGGAATACTGCTACCGAAGAACAGTTAGAACTTTTGATAGAGTATTTAAAACTTGGCAAAACTCTAATCATGGCTAAACCGCATTTGTATGATAGCGTTTCAAGAAAAGAAGTTTTTTCTAAAACGGCAAAAGTAATTGATAGTAATTTAGTTGAAGAATTATTATTTTATAGAGAAAAAGGCAATTTAATATATTTTGATATTGACGAATATCCTTATGCTTATAAAGACGAATACTGTAAAGCCATTGAAAACGGTTTGAAAAAATTTAAAAGCGAAATCGTAATTTATGCTAAAAACGTTAGTTATACCGAATACGATTTAGAAAACGGTATAAAACGTTTTTATCTTCAAAGAATAAATTGGTGGAATAACGATTTAGCGTTTGTTAATGTTCAACTCGGTAATAAAATATATCAAATAACTGTTAAAGATTTTAATATTAAGGCGTTAACTTTCTTAAATAAAACAGGAGTTTTAATAGAAGAAAACGATATAAATACAGATATATTTGCAAACGACGACGGCATTGTAATAAAAGGTTTCGGAAATTCTACTATAAACGTTTATAATAAAGAAGAACTAAAAAGAATAAAAATAAAATTAAACGGTAAGAAAGTTTTACCACTTAATATATTTGACTAAAAGGAGTTTTATGGGTTTTTTATATGTGATATTAAGTACTTTTTCAAATTCGTTAAGTTATGTTTTTGAAAAGTACTTTACAAAAAAATGCGTTTTCTTTTTTACGGCGGTATGCCAATTGTTTTGTGCTATTGCATTTTTAATTTTATCAAAATTTTCTTTAAATTTTAATGCTTGTATAATCCCATATGCAATATCAATAATGTTACTTGCTACGGTAAATTCTTGTGCTTTAATAGTAGCCATGCAAAGGGGAGATTTATCAATAACGGGCCTAATAAGTTCGTTATCTCTAATTGTAACAACTATTCTTTCTATAATTTTTTTAGACGGGAAACCGAGCGTGTTTTTTATTATAGGCTTTGTAATTTTAGTATTTGCCATGATTTTTATAAACGTTGACTTTTCTAAAAAAACGCAAAGTGCCGAAGAAAAACCCAAAAAGAAATTTGACTTACTTTGGCTCATATTGTCGCTCTCGGCAATGGTTGCCAACGGTATATCTTCGTTTTTAGTGGCAAAACAAGAAAGGACTTTTAACGGACAATTTAACAACGAAATTATGGTTATTGCATTTTTAGGTTCGTTTGTTTTAACATTAGTAGTTTCACTTATTTTTGAACGTGGAGAAAGTTTAAAATTAGGTTATAAAAGTGCAAGTATATTCGGGTCATTGTCGGGAATTTCATTAGGGTTATGTAATATTTTCGTGTTGTTTAGCGTTGCTAAAATGAGTGCGTCTATCGTATTTTCAGTAATTTCCGGTGGAAGTATGACTTTAATTTTTATAGCGTCTATTTTATTGTTTAAAGAAAAATACAAATTTATGCAGTACGTGGGTTTTATATTAAGTATCATCTCACTTGCACTTTTGAGTATATAAGGAGCGAATATGAAATTAGTTACAAAAACAGGTGGTTTAGAAAGAAAAACTAATATGGAACAGGCAATTAAAATGATTGCAGAAGCCGGATTTGATGGATTTGATTTTTCGGTATTTGAATATGATTACGTTAATTTTATAGATAATAGTACCGATAAACAAATTATTGAAAAAGGTAAAGAAGTGTACGGATATTCAAAAAAATATAATATTCCTTGCTTACAATCACATGCTCCCGCCTTTACTATTCCAAAAGATAAAAGTATAGAAGAATACGTAGAGTACGTTAAAAAAACATTATATTTGGTATCTGAAACAGGTTGTGACAGAATAGTGGTGCATCCGGCAAATATATACAGTCCCGAAGATAACTGTAATAGACTTTATTCTAAACTTATGTCTCTTGCCAAAGAATTAGGAATAACAATTTTAACGGAAAACATGTATAATTGGAAAGATGAAAATTCTATTGGTATAGAAACCGTTCCAACCGCTTGTGGTACGGGAGATAAATTCAACGAACTTATAAAAATGGTAAATAATCCTTTATTTGGTGCTTGCGTTGATTTAGGGCATGCAAGCATGGTAAATTGTGAAGGTGCAGTGAAAATGCTTAAAACTGTGGGCAAAAATACGCTTGCCTTGCATGTGCATGATACAGATTTGTATGACGATTTGCACACGCTTCCTTTTGTTGGAAAGCAAGATTGGAATGAAATAACTAAAACGTTGAAAGAAATAGGTTATAACGGACATTTCACATATGAAGCCGATAGTTTTATAGCAAATTTTCCGATTGAACTTTTACCGTCTTGTTTAAGTTTTATGGAAAGAATAGGTAGATATTTAATAAGAAAAATTGAGAATTGACTATGATTGAGAGTTTTGAAAAAGAAAGTATTTATTTACTAAATATAATTTTATCGGTAATACTCGGTTTTAGTATCGGATTAGAAAGAAAATTACGGTCAAAAGGAGCTGGAATAAGAACGCATACGATAGTGTGTTTAGGTTCTTGTTTACTTATGATTATTTCAAAATACGGTTTTGAAAATAATGCCGATAAAGCAAGAATAGCAGCACAAATAGTATCCGGTATAGGCTTTATAGGTGCTGGAATGATAGTGTTTAAAAAAGATACTATACACGGTTTAACAACTGCCGCAGGAATATGGACAACGGCAGCAATAGGTATGGCTTGCGGAGCAGAAATGTATGTTTTAGCAGTCGGCACTACGGTAATTTTAATAGCGGTACAATGTATATTGCATATAGATTGTAAAATTTTTAAAATAAAAAAGACGTTTGAATTGAAAATATCGTTTATACAAAAAATAGACGAAAACGAGAAAGTGAAAGAGATATTTCAAGTAAAACATTTTCATAAAGTAATCATAAAGAAAGAAAATAACTTTTTACAATATGTGGTGACGTTATATACCAATGACGAAGTAAAATCAGAGCAATTAGATGAAATAATGCAACAAAACAAATTTATCACTTCAATAGAAAGATGTGTTGAAGAATAAATTTTTTATTTTTAAAGCAAGGAGTAAAAATATGAAAACAGTAAAAGATAAATATTTAGTAGTAGGTGCAGATTTTGCAGGCTTTCCACTTAAAGAAGTGGTAGTAGAACATTTAGAGAAGAAAGGTTGGAAGATACTTGACCTTGGCGTAAAGAAGGACAGTGACCCTAACGATACCGACCTTATGTTCCATAGGGTAGGACTTCGTGTTGGTGCGGAAATAAGTGAAGGAAACTACGAAAGAGCGTTGGTATTTTGCGGAACGGGTATGGGAATACATATAGCGGCAAGTAAATGTCCGCACGTACACGCAGGCGTAGTAGAAAGTTTACCTTCTGCAATAAGAGCAATAACGGGAAACGGAGTAAACGT
>JAZRVG010000113.1:0-4630 GCA_045599025.1 Christensenellaceae bacterium
AACTATGCCTTGTTTTGGTACTACGGGTAGAACTTTTGAAAATTCTTGCAAACTTGCTAAGGCGTACGGCACAACGCTAAAAAAGATAGATATTAAAAAATCCGTTGAAAGACATTTTAAAGATATAGGACAAAAGAGTGACGATTTTGACGTAACTTTTGAAAACAGTCAAGCGAGAGAGCGTACACAAGTTTTAATGGATATAGCAAACAAAACGGGCGGTATGGTAATAGGCACGGGCGATTTGTCCGAACTTGCACTCGGTTGGGCAACCTATAACGGCGACCATATGAGTATGTATGCGATAAACTGTTCCGTACCTAAAACTTTAATAAGATATCTTGTAAAATACGAGGCGGACAGACTTGATAAAAATATAAGAGATTGTTTGTACGACGTTTTAGATACTCCCGTATCTCCCGAACTTATTCCGCATAAAAATGGCGAAATTCAACAAAAAACGGAAGATATAGTAGGGCCGTATATTTTGCACGATTTCTATTTGTTCTATGCAATCCGAATGGGTTTTAAGCCTTCAAAAATTTATTATATTGCCAAAAAAACTTTTGAAAGGGAATATTCGGATGAAACGCTTTATAAATGGCTTAAAAACTTCTATAACAGATTTTTCAATCAACAATTTAAGCGTTCGTGTATTCCCGACGGAGTAAAGATAGGTTCTGTTTCTCTTTCTCCTCGTGGAGACTGGCGTATGCCGAGCGACGCTCAAAAAACAGTTTGGTTAAACGATTTGGAAAATTGTAAATAAAATAAAAAAGTCCGCAATTACGAAACAAAATTCGTAAAGCGGACTTTTAAAATAGTTAAATTACATTATATTAGGAAGTAAATCGGCAAGAAAAACTATACCAACGCCACACATTGCAAGAATACCTTCAAGCATAATAATGGCGTTTGATGCACCTTCCAAAATATTGAAGGAACGGGATAAAAAGTAGAATAACCATAAAACCATCCAAATAAGCCATAAAACGCCGAAAGTTATATTACCTATTACAAGATAGTAAATTCCTAAACCTAACGCAAAAACGGTAAATAAACAGCAAAGCCAACCGAAACTTTCTTCGTTTAAATTCCAAATGCAAATTGCCGAAATAAAAAGGTTGGTAAAGGCAAATAATAGGGTAGATAAATACAATAAGTAATCTCCGCCTTCGCTTGATACGAAAATGCCGTAAATACTCAAAAAGGTTACTAAAAATCCCGAAATTACGTTCATAACTACAATTTCGTTATTGTCGTTTTTGTCAATAAGCGGTAAAAAACCGTTTAAAAACATTGCTATTCCGCTAATAATTAAAGATACAGAAAACATAAAAAATACTCCTTTTAACAGACTTAATCCGTTTAGATATTTTAATTATTGAACGAAAAATTAAATTTTATACAAAAAAATACCACTACTTTAAAATAGATAAGAAAGTAGTGGTTTGATTTTAATTGTTTGAAGTATCGTTGTTCGTTTCTTCTCTTATAATTTGAGCGGTTTCGGCAAAACGTTTTACCGACTCAATTCCGCTTTCGCATTTTGCTTTGCTTGAATAATCTTCGCTAATGCAAATTAAACGGTTGGAACTTGAAAAAAGTTTAAAACGGTAACGGCCGGTTTTATCAATACTAATAGCAAAATTACCGCCCGTAACGTTCTTTTTAATAGTAGCAATACCGTTTTTAACACCCGTTAAAGAAGTGTAGGGTTCGGTTCTTAAAAGCATACCGCCGTTAGAAGCGTTAAGTTCGGCGTAGAATTTAGTTCCGTCTTGCTTAATTTTCCATTTGCCGGTGTAACCTTTTTTAGTATCGTAAACTTTTTGTTCCGTCGGTTCAACTTTTTTCATTTCTTTTTTCGGTTGAGTAGTTTTCGGTTGAACGGTTTTAGGCTTTTGAGTTTTTGTTTTTTCTTGCGTTTTAGGTTGCTCTTTATTTTCTTTGATAGGTTGTTCTTTGTTTGTCGGTTTTTCTTCGCTAACTTCAATTTCTTCGGTAGCGGTTGTTTCTTCACTTGCCGTTTTTTCTTCGGGAATTTCTTCCGTAGGTTCTTCCGTTACGAGTTTAATAAACTCTTCTTTGTTGGCAACGTTTTTGGAAATATTGTCAATCTCTTCGTCGGTAAGCGTTTTAACGGCGTTTGCGTTTATATTGTGAATTTTCTCTTGCTTTCTTTTTGAATTTATCTTTTGTAAAATTATTCCGATAATTAAAATAATAGCGATGAATAAAATAACGAGCAAAACGAGATTAAAATGTTCCTTGTATAAAAATGAAATAAAATCTAATATTTTTTGCATACTTTCGCCTTATATTATGTGTAAAAAATTCTTTTTCTATTACTATTTTATTACTTTTTTAAAGTAATGTCAACTTGTGAGTTGCAAAATTTTAAGTAAAGTGATAAAATAAGTACGATTAAGGAGCAAATAGGAATGAATAGGGAAAATTTTAAAAGATATAAAGCCGTAATAATAGGCGGTGGGGCATCGGGTTTAGTTTCGGCAATACGGCTTGCAAACGAATTTTCGGGCGATAATATTTGTGTGTTAGAAAGGCTTGACAGGGTTGGTAAAAAGATATTATCAACGGGAAACGGTCAAGGAAATATAACTAACGAAAAAATAAATTTATCGTTTTTTCACGGTAAAAACCCTACTTTTTGCGAATTTGCTTTAAAAGAATACGATAATTTGAGCGTAATAAATTTTTATAAAGAATTAGGATTGTTAATAACAGTTGAAAACGGAAAAATTTACCCTATGAGTAAACAAGCAAGTTCCGTATTAGACGCATTGAGATTTAAGGTTGAAAATTTAGGTATAAGCGTTATAACCAACGCTTACGTTAAAGATATAAGCGTTTCAAACAACTTGTTTACCGTTAAAACGGAAAGCGGTAACGACTTTTTTTGCGAAAACGTTATTTTAGCGGTAGGCGGTAAATCGGCAAAGCATTTGGGAACGGACGGAAGTTCGTATTCGCTATACGAAAAATTCGGTCATAAAACGAGTGCTTTGTATCCGAGTTTAGTGCAGTTAAAAGCGGAAATGAAAAACCTTAAAGGTTTAAAAGGCTTAAAGCAAAAAGTAAACGTAAAAGTAGTAGGTAACGAAAATATCGTAAAATCGGGAGATATTTTGTTTACCGATTACGGCGTTAGCGGAAACGCAATATTTGGCATATCTTCATATTTAGATAAAGGAAAAGGGGAAATTTCAGTAGATTTTTGCCCTGAAATAACCGAAGAAGATTTAAACGCATTTTTAACCGAAAAAATAAAAAATTGTAATTATTTAAGCGAAGAATATCTTTTATCGGGAATAATCAATAATAAAATAGGTTATGCTTTAATAAAAAATTCGGGATTAAAAGTTGATATAACAAATATTAAAAATATAGTTAAAACAATAAAAAATTATAAAATTTCTATTACGGGAACAATGGGTTTTGACTATTCGCAAGTAACTAACGGCGGTTTGCTTACCGAAGATTTTGATAATAAAACCATGCAAAGCAAATTGCAAAAGGGCTTGTATGCGATAGGCGAAGTATTAGATATAGACGGCGATTGCGGTGGATATAACTTGCAATGGGCGTTTTCGTCTGCAATGGTTTGCGGTAGGAGTATAAAATGATAAGGGTTAGCGGAGTAAAGGTCGGCGTTTTAGACGACTATGAAATTATAAAATCAAAATGTATAAAAAAAGCGAATATTAAACCGAGTTCAGTTAAATTTTTTAGAATTATAAAAAAATCGTTAGACGCAAGAGACAAGTCTAACGTTTTCTATTTAGTAACGGCGGACGTTTCCGATAAAAACGAAAAATCCCTTGAAAAAGTTTATCAAAAAGTAAAAAACAAGGCTAATATTTTAGTTGTAGGGGCAGGCCCGGCTGGACTTTTTTGTTCTCTTGATTTACTCCGTTACGGCTTAAACGTAACTTTAATTGAGCGTGGTAAAAGCGTAGAAGAAAGAAAGGCGTCGGTAAGTAAGTTTGAAACGGAAAGAGTTTTAGACGAAGAGAGCAATATTCAATTCGGCGAAGGTGGAGCAGGTGCTTTTTCGGACGGAAAATTATACACTCAAATAGGCGGAGAACTTTCAAAAGAAGTTATAGACGATTTCGTTTTGTTTGGAGCACCCGAAGAAATTTCCTACTTAAACAAACCGCATATAGGTAGCGATAATTTGCCGAACGTCGTTAAAAATATAAGAAACGAAATTATACGCTTGGGCGGAAATGTAAGATTTTCAACCAAACTTACCGATTTTACCGTAAAAAACAATAAAATAGTTTCGGTAAACTTCGGTAACGAAACCGAAAGTTTTGACGATATCGTTTTGGCAGTAGGGCACAGTGCAAGAGACATTTACGATTTATGCTTTAAAAAAGGCGTGCAAATGGAAAGTAAAGATTTTGCGGTAGGGGTAAGAATTGAGCATTTAAGAAAAGATATAAACGTATCGCAGTACGGCGAAAAATATGCTAACTTAACTCAAATGCCAACGGCGGACTATAAACTTACTTCCAATTTTAACGGGCGTGGAGTGTTTACTTTTTGTATGTGTCCCGGGGGCTACGTAATGCCTTCTTCAAGTGAAAAAGAAACGGTGGTC
>JAZRVG010000114.1:0-8085 GCA_045599025.1 Christensenellaceae bacterium
AACTAATTTGTATTTTTTAATAATTAGATAAAATGTTTATATAATCACAATAAATCATACAGCTTTACGAGAATTTCTCGTATTTTACATTATAACAAAGTTTTTCTATAAACCTTAAAAGAGCGTTAAATAAAAACGCAAAGTGTTTTCATAAAGTAATTGCAATTTTGTAGTAAATTTGGTATTATATTATAAATAAAAATAGTAGGGTTATAGTATGGCTAAAAAAAGTTTTTTTGCAAAATCGTTTTCGGTGGTTTTCAGTTTAATTTTATCACTAATAATAGTTTTCGGCGTTTACGTAGGCGGTTATATTCTCATTAACGGCGGAACAAAAGGCGTAAGCGTTCATATAGACGGAAACTGTCAAAACGTCGGTTATACCGAATATCATTTACCGTTTAATATCGTTTATAAAAAATACGATAAATCGGTAGGCGAACACCGATACGAGCAAACCGAAGTAATAAAAGCACCTTCTTGTACGGAAGAAGGAGACGTTTTATATACTTGTCCCGATTGTGGTAAAACAAAACACGTTATAGAAAAATTACCGCACAATTACGGCGAAATTTATCAAACTACAAATTTAGAGCATTGGCGAGTATGTGCAGATTGCGGAAATTTAGAAATTAAAAAGGCTCACGAATTTATTGATACTACGCTTGTAAAACCAACTTGTTTGCAAGACGGGCAAATTAAACACACTTGCCAAAAGTGTGCATACGAGTATGTGGAAAATATTCTTGCGTCCGAAGTTTCCAAAGGTTCAAATCTTCACGATTATTCAATAATTCTTGACGAAAAAGAGCCAACTTGTTTAGAAAAGGGCGAAAAATCTTTAAAATGTTCTAATTGTGGAGATATTTATAATCAAGAAATAGCAAAACTTACCCATCACGAATACGAAGGCACACTTTGTAAATGGTGCGATAGAGACGAACTTTTAGAGTATATAGGCGAGTTTGAAAGCAAAGGCACAAAAACAAATCCTATCGTCTTAAACAGTGAAGATAAGGCAATTTGCTACGTTAATTATATAGTAGCCAACGAAATATCTTACGAAAAGTATGCAACTGTTGAGTGTTTAGGCTCAAACGAATCCGACGAAATAATGTCTTGGCTTTTAGAAATAAAAAATAAAAGCACGGCGGCAAATTTTGCAATAAGTAGGGGAACGATAGGTTTAGGCGGTAACGTTTTATGTTACGTAAAATGCGACGAATCGTCCTTGACTACTTCCGCCACCGTAAATAACGACGGTAGCAAATATACTCAAAATACTAAACCGCAAGCCCTTTCAACCGTATTTTACAATAACTCAAAAACAAGAACTGATTCAACCGTACTTCCTTACGAAAATAGGACTCAAACTATGAGCGTTAAAAGTTCAAATCAACTTTTCTACGCATTGTCGCACGGTTATAAAGCCGTACCGCTTGCGGGAAGTATAGCGGAAACCGTATTAGAAAAAGCCGAAGAAATAAGTAGAGAAATAATCAACGACGATATGTCGGACGTAGATAAACTTTACGCTATATATTCTTGGATAGTACAAAACGTTGCTTACGATACGGGAGCGGTAAATTATACCGAATCTCACGGCGGAAAGTGGACGGAGTGTACCGCATGGTATTTGGAAGGTGTATTTTTGGAGAATACGGCAGTATGCGACGCAATAGCAAAATCGGTTTCGGTTCTTGCAAATATAGAAAATATCAAATGTTTGGTAGTTTCGGGCATGCAACACGCTTGGAATAAAGTTTGTATTGATATAGATAACGACGGCGAAAGAGAGTGGTACGTTCTTGACGCAACACACGCAAATATTTTAACGCAAAGTTGCGAAGTTTACGATATATCGCAATTCTTAATAACCGACGATAAAAAAGAAGACTTTTTCAAAATAGACGTTGCAGGTCAAGAAGATTATTGCGGTTATAGGGCGGACAATTTAAAAGATTGTAAAGCGGAAACGGAGTTTAACGTATATAAATATCTTCATTACGATACGGTAAATCCAAACGAGAATAACGATTTTTATATAGAAAGTTACGTAGAATTCCAAAATTTGCTCAACCATTATAAAACGCAAATATTAACGGCAACACATAACGGTAAAAAAATATCGTTGCAAGTCGTATTTTCTAAAAATTATACAGGGTTTAGTTATACGAACGCTTACGGTTTGATAAGTGCATACGTATCACAAATGCCAATTAAAATGCCAATTAAAATATATAACGGAGACGTTTACGTAGAATTTATCTTTTCATAAATAGAAATAAAGCCGACTTAAAAATATAAGTCGGCTTTTAAATTAAACAGTATAGGGAATACGAAAAGAGCGTACGAAAAAAAGGGTAGTTAAACTACCCTTAATTTTTTATATTAAAATTATTTGCTTGCTTTTAAAGCGTTAAGTTTTTTAGCAAGGCCGGATTTTTTATTAGCAGCAGTATTTTTTGCATAGATACCTTTGGTAACTGCTTTATCAATTACTTGAACGGTAGCAGGGAATGCTGCTTCTGCTTCTTCTAATTTGCCGGCGTCAATTAAAGCGTTAAAATTTTTAATGTAAGTTTTAACTTCAGATTTTTCGCTTTTGTTGATGCTTTCCTTTTTAGTGTTAACTAAAACACGCTTTTTAGCCGATTTAATGTTTGGCACGGTAATATATCTCCTTTTTCAAGTCTTAATCAAATTACAAATATTTTATCACAATTTTTTTTAACTTGCAACTGTTTAATATAGGAAAAACAATAAAAAATTACAAATTTTTATAAAAAGTCGCAAAAATATAAAATCAAAGAATAATATAATTGTATGAACGATTTAAGCGTAAATAACCCCATAGGTTTTTTAGATAGTGGAATAGGCGGAATAAACGTTTTAAAAGCGGTAAATAAAGAATTGCCGAGTGAAAACCTAATCTATTTAGGCGATAATTTAAACGCACCCTACGGCAATAAAACGGAATACGAACTTGAAAAATTGTTTAAAAAGAACGTTCAAACGCTAATAAATAAAAAGGTAAAAGCAATAGTAATAGCGTGCAGTACCTTGTCCGTAACCGTTTACGAAAAGTTAAAGAATAATTACGGTATTCCTATTATTCCCACCTTACCGCCGATAGCGAAAGGCTATAAAAACCCTTGTTTACTGTCAACCCCCACAACGTATAAAAGTGATTTTGTAAAAGAAAACTTTAAAACGGTAAACAAAGTTCCGCTCCCGTTTTTAGCAGGTGAAGTAGAGCGCTTTATTTTCACGCCCGAAAAAATAAAACTAAAATACGATTTAACCGCAATTCCCGAAAATACCGACGTGATTATATTAGGTTGTACTCACTATTATTTTTTAAAAAAAGAAATAGAGAGAATAACGGGAATAAAAACTTTAAACGCAAATTACAGTGTAGTAAAGAATTTAAAAAAGCAACTAACAAAATTAAATTTAATAAACACGCAAAAAAAAGGAACGGTAAAATTCATAGGTGTTTGTAAAGAGTATAATCAAAAAGTCTATAAATCTATTTTAAAAGATTAAACGTTTAAAAAAATTGTTTTACAAACTGTCAAGGATAATATATAACCGTGTTAGCAATAAAAGAAATATCTTTTCTCGCATAGGAAAAGCCTTTGTGAGTTTTTCTTTTTTTTTTAGAAATTTTTGACTTTTTCATATTTAATCTTTTTCTCCTACGCATTTTCCCTTTTGTTGTACGCAAATCCCTAATTTTAACAAAAAATTACTTGCTTTTCCCAAAAAATAATAAAAAATTTTAAAAAAGTTACCAAAAGTGGTTGCAAGTTACCAAAAAGTGTGGTATATTATACACATAAATACACTCAAGGAGACTCTATAAAATTGTTATTCGGTGAATACGACCATCAAATTGATGCTAAAAACAGAATAAGAATTCCTTCTCGCTTTAAGCAAGAGATAGGGGAAGAGTACGTATTTATGAAAGGCGTAAACAAATGTGTAAGCGTTTATCCCAAATCGGTTTTTGAAAGCAGATACGGAAATTTCGCAAACGTAAGTTTGTTTGATTTAGAGGCACAACAAGCCTTGCTTGAAGTATTTTCTTCTTGTTTCAACGCTCAGGAAGACGGACAAGGTAGAGTAGTTTTACCCGAAAAACTCCGTGAGTATGCTAAATTACAAAAAGACGTTGTTTCAATAGGTGTCGGCGACCACGTTGATATATACGATAAAGAAGAAAGAGAAAAAATGCGTCAAGGCAAGTCGTATAGTGAAATAGTTTCAACGCTTATAGGAAAGATAAACTAAAATGGAATTCAAACACGTACCGGTAATGCTAAACGAGTGTATGGACGGCTTAAACCTAAAAAAAGGCGGAACGTATTTTGACGGAACGTTAGGCGGTGGCGGTCACTCCGAGCAAATTTTAAAAAGCATAGGAAAAGACGGATTTTTATTTGCCACCGATAGAGACGAAGAGGCTATACGTTCGGCAAGTGAAAGATTAAAAGAATATTCCACTAATTTCAAAGCGGTAAAGAGCAATTTTAAGGACTTTTTAACGGTAGCCGATTTGGTAGGAGTTGACAAAATTGACGGAGCGTTGCTTGATTTAGGTGTAAGTTCCTATCAACTTGATAACAGAAGTCGTGGATTTTCCTACATGGCAACTGACGAAAAACTTGATATGCGAATGGACAGGCAGTCGGAATTTTCGGCATACGAACTTGTAAACGGTTACGGTGAAGAAAAGTTAAAGTACGTTTTGCAAACGTTCGGCGAAGAAAAATTTGCCTATCAAATAGCAAAAAACATAGTAGAGCAAAGAAAAATCAAACCGATAGAAACTTGCGGAGAACTCGTAAGTATATGTGATAAATCAATTCCTTTTAAGTATAAAAAGGACGGACATCCGGCGAAAAAGACCTTTCAAGCAATAAGAATAGCAGTAAACGAAGAACTTGAAGGGTTAGACACGGCACTTTACGATATATCTTCAAAATTAAAAATAGGCGGAAGGTTAGCGGTAATAACTTTCCACAGTTTAGAAGACAGAATTGTAAAAACGGTATTTAAAGATTTATCAAGCGGTTGTATATGTGATAAACGGTATCCTTGTGTTTGTGGAAGAACGCAAAAATTTATAGAAGTAAATAAGAAACCCGTAATAGCAAGCGAGAGCGAGCAAAACGAAAATTCACGCTCCAAATGTGCAAAATTAAGGGTAATTGAAAGAATAAAAGACTAAAAACGCAAAAAGGCGGTGTAACATGGTAAGTGTAAAAGAAAAAGATATCGTAAAAGGCGGAACTTTCGTTGACGAATTTGAAATGCAACAAGAAACTGTTTGTGAAGTAAAAGAAGAGCCTGCTCCCATTGTTGAAGAAGTAAGAAACGTTGAAATGGACAAGACTATTCACGAAAATTTTGATAAAATTTTACATTACGATACTTACTCTATGCAACAAGAAATAAAAGAAAGAGAGCACGTTTACAATAAATTTGTAAATAACTATAATTCCGATTTAAGTCCGTCAAGCACCACTATGCAATTTAGGAATTTATCAAAATCGGAAATTTATCAAGACGTACGTGAAGAAACTGCTCCCGTAGAAAGCGTAACTAAACTCCGTCCAAAGACAAAACTTATGGTAGCGTGTTTGAGTATAGCAACGGTAGTATTTTCGGCTTTCGTTGTGTTTAATACGGCACTTCTTAATAATATGAATAAAGTTATTGAGCAAAAATATTCCCAAATTGAAGAACTTACCGATAAAAAAGCGTCCTTATACGAAGAACTTAACGAAGTTTCAAGTGACGAAAACGTAATAAAATCGGCAAAAGAATTAGGAATGGTAGAATAAAAACAAAAAAAGAATAATAAAATATGGTGTGAAAACCAAGTATTATAATTATTCAATATCAACTATACGAAAGAGGTTATTCGCTTTATTTGGCGTAATAACCTTTATTTTTTTGTTTATAATAGCAAGACTGTTTTACGTTCAAGTCGTATGGGGCGAAGACTTGCAAAAAAAAGCCCTTGACCAATGGACGAGAACCGTACCCATTTTGGCAAAGCGTGGAGAAATTACCGATAGAAACGGTGTATTGCTTGCAGGCAATAAACAAACTTATACGGTATTTGTCCGCCCGAGAGCCGTAGAAGATTTTAACGGAGTATCAAAAGTAATAGCCGAAATTTTCGGTCTAAACGAAAAGGATTTTTACGATAAAATAACAAAAACCAAAGTAAGTGAAATAAAGGCGGTAAAACACGCCGAAAAAAGCAAGATAGACGAACTTACCAAATACGACTTAAAAGGAGTATATTTTGCCGAAGACGTTACGAGAGTTTACCCATATAATTCACTACTTTGTCAAACGTTAGGTTATACGTCAAAAGACGGCAACGGAATATCGGGTTTGGAACTTTACTATAATAAATATTTGTCGGGAATAAACGGCGAAATTATGTACGAGGCGGACTTAACGGGAAAAGACTTAAAAGGCAAAACACCGCATTACGTTCCGGCACAAAACGGTTTAAACTTGCGTTTAACGATAGATTACGAAATTCAACAAATAGTAGAAAGCGTTATGGACGAGGCGTGTATGGAATATACGCCAAAAAAAGCGTCGCAAATAGTAATGGACGCACAAACGGGCGAAATACTTGCTATGAGTATGAAACCGTCGTTTAATTTAAACGAAGTCCCGTTTGACGATATAGATAAACTTAACGAATTAGGAAGAATAACGCTAATATCGGACAGTTACGAACCGGGCTCAACTTTTAAAGTGTTAACGGCGTCCGCAAACGTGCAAGAGTATAAAAACGGAAACGAAAAGGCATTTTCGGAAACGCACGTGTTTTCTTCTTCAAGATATAGATATATAGAAGGCAGTAAAATCAAATGTTGGTCAACGCACCAAAACGGAAAGCACGCCAACGAAAATTTGTCTATGGCGTTAAATAACAGTTGTAACCCTATATTCGTAGATATAGCGGTATCGCTTGGAAAAGATACGTTTTACGAATATTTAAACTCTTTCGGTTACGGAAAAACTACGGGAATAGACTTAACGGGCGAGGCGCAAGGAATGGTTTTACCCAAAGAAATAATACAAACGGCAGATTTAGCAAGAATATCTTTCGGTCAAACGGTGGCGGTAACGCCTTTGCAACTTTTACGGGCAACTGCGTGTGCAGTAAACGGCGGTTATTTGGTAACACCGCATTTGTGTAAAGAAATATACGATAATAAAGGGGAAATATCGGTAGAAACGGAAATAAACAGAACAAAAAGTAAAATTTCCGCCGAAACTTCAAAGATAATAAGCGGATATTTAGAAGACGTAGTAAGTTTAGGTTCTGGCAAGCAAGCGTACATAGAAGGGTATAAAGTAGGTGGAAAAACGGGAACTGCACAAAAGTACGAAAACGGTGTAATCGCCCAAGGAAAATACGTAATGAGTTTTATAGGCTTTTTCCCTGCTAATAATCCAAAATATATATGTTTAACGATAGTAGACGAACCCGTTGGCGGACAATACGGCTCAACGGTAGCCGCCCCGTTATGTAAGAAAGTATTTGAAGGAATAATCCAAACAAAAAATCTAACCCCACAATAAAAAATCAATAAAAAGAACCGCTCAACAGAGCGGTTTTTTAATCTATCAAATCTTCAAAATTTATTTTTAATACTTTAATAATAGAAACAATATTAGAAAGTGTAGGTTCAACCTTATTCGTTTCCCACTCGCTAACTCTTTGTTGCGTAGTTCCGATAAGTTTAGCAAATTCCCTTTGGTTGTAACCTGCATTTTGTCTTTCAATTTTTAAATTTTCCCCAAAACTTTTCATAATCTTATTATATGCAATACACTAAAAAAAGTGTTGACTTACACTAAATATAGTGTTATTATATAAATAATGGGAGTATATATGAAAAGAAAATTATTTATAACAATTTTATCAATAATAACGATAGTAAGTAGTGCATTTTTTTTAACCGCATGCGGAGTAAAAGAAATAAGTTTTAAAATAAACTTTATCGTTGACGGGGCAACTTACAGCAGTATAGACACTTCGGG
>JAZRVG010000115.1:0-2132 GCA_045599025.1 Christensenellaceae bacterium
TTTGTAGGAGCAAATATGAAATTTATACCAAAATTTGATAAAACTTATAAACCTATGATAGTCGTCTTAAACGACTTCAAAAAGGAAGTTGAAAAACAAGAAAACAAACTTTTAAAGATTTGCGTTGAAAGAAATAAAGGCTATAATTTTACTTACGACCTTAAAATTTTCGCAAACGAAAATAAAAAAGAAGAAAACTACGGTATAGTTGAAAGACTTGTAAAAACAATTCTTTGGGTAGCCGGTGGTTATAAAATTTATATAGCAGGCGACGATTATATTTACGAAAGATTAAAAGACGCCTACACTTTAAAGGGAGCAAGAGCGTTTGATACTAAATTTATGTCTGGCGTTTATGAAACTCCGTTTGAAGTAGTAAAAGTTGATTTTGATAATATTCCCGCTAAAAAGAGTTGTTCTTTAAAAGTAGGCGGACATTTGGAAGGTTGCCGTATCGGTTTTGATGCCGGCGGTTCGGACAGAAAAGTTTCCGCAGTTATAGACGGAAAGGTTGTTTACAGTGAAGAAGTCGTATGGTTCCCGAAAATCAACAGTGACTGGCACTATCAATACGACGGAATTATGGAATCAATGAAGACCGCAGCAAGCAAAATGCCGAGAGTTGACGCAATCGGCGTATCTTCCGCAGGCGTTTACGTTGATAATAAAATAATGGTTGCTTCACTTTTCTTAAAAGTTCCCGAAGACGATTTTGAAAAACACGTAAAAACAATGTATATGGATATAGCAAAAGAAATAGGTGCTCCTATTGAAGTTGCAAACGACGGTGACGTAACCGCTCTTGCCGGTGCTATTGACTTGAACGACAATTCCGTATTAGGAATTGCTATGGGAACGAGCGAAGCAGTAGGTTATATCAATAACGAAGGTTGTTTGGAAGGTTGGCTCAACGAACTTGCTTTTGCTCCCGTTGACTACGATAAAAACGCCATGGTTGACGAATGGTCTGGCGACTACGGTTGCGGTGTTAAATATTTCTCGCAAGACGGTGTTATTAAACTTGCCGAAAACGCAGGTTTCGTATTTGAAGAAGGTTTATCTCCCGCCGAAAAACTTAAAGTTATTCAAAAACTTATGGAACAAGGCGACGAAATGGCTAAACAAATTTACGACGATATCGGCGTATATCTTGGCTACACTTTGGCATACTATTCAGAGTTCTACTATATTAAACACGCACTTTTGCTTGGTAGAGTAACTTCCGGAAAAGGCGGAGATATTATCTTAAAGAGAGCAAAACAAGTTATAGACGAAGAATTCCCCGAATATTCTTATATAGAACTTCAAATGCCGGACGAATCAAATAAGAGAGTTGGACAATCAATAGCGGCCGCATCTTTACCGGAAATCAAATAATAGGAGTAAAAATGAAACTGAACTTATCAAAATTTTTCAACACTAAAAAAACCAAACTGTTTTGGCTTTATATCGTTATCGGAATAGTAGCGTTGGCACTTGGCGTAATGCTTATGCCGTTTTGGCTTGACAATAGTGTAAACGTATTTTTTGCAACTTGGGGTTACGATATAATTAAAATTATTATTGCCGTACTTGTAATTATATATCTTGCGTTTTATCTTATAAAAAAGGTTAAAAGGTCAAAAGGAACAATACTTATTTTAACGCTTATTGAATTTATTTTATTGAGTTTAGTTGCACTCGGTTGTATTCTTTCTCAATTCAACGTATTAAATTTAACGGAAGCAGGTAAAATTTTAGGTTTTGCACTTTGGCTTCGTGGTGTAATAGAAATATTTAGAGCATACTATTATCAACGTGGCGGAACGGTAAAATACAGTGTATTTGAACTTATCGTTGCACTTTTAATGGTAACGTTCGGTGTGTTCTTTATGATAAGTAACGTAATAACTAACAAACTTATTTTATGGATAGTAACTATAGCAATTGCGATATTAGGTTTACTTACGTTAATTACGGGCATACTCAAAAATCCCAAAAGAAAATAAAACAAAAATAAAAATGCTTGGAGATTATACTCCAAGCATTTTTTAATATATGAATTATTGTTTAAAATAAGTAGTTTCTTTTCTAATTCTTTCGTATACTAACGATAATTCGGTTACATAACCTTTCCCGCCTTTTTGCATACT
>JAZRVG010000116.1:0-17232 GCA_045599025.1 Christensenellaceae bacterium
TTCCATATATTTTGTAGAATCGTAAACGTCCGTTAAACGCAAAGTAATATTCTTACAAACGGTATCGTATTGCAAACAGTTAAAAGCAATTAAATCTACGTAGTTTTGTTCGTAGATATTTATTACTTTATTATAAGTAAAAGTGTCCCCTTCGGAAAGACCGAGTTTAAGTCCTTTTGAATAACCCATATTAACGAAAGAACGATTAAGTTCGCCAAAACCTACCGACGAATCGGGATTGCCTACTTTATAGTAACCTTTCTTTACGGTAAAATTTTCCGATTTAGAAATTATTTCGTTATTTACAAGCGTTTCAAAAATTGCGGTATATTCACCGTAAGTATTCAATAAATATTGACTTTCCAAATGCGTTTTTCCGTCGGGATATACCAAATACGCTTTTTTAACGGGATAGTTTTTCCCTTTATATTCAAGTTCTCCGTCTTCGGGAAAAACAAGACTTTCGCCAAAACCGTAATTATTTTCAACGGTGATATTGTGTAGCACCGCTTCGCCGGCAAAAGCGTTTTGAGATTTCATTACGCTAGTTACGGCAAGAGTCGCAAAACCGACAGCCACCGAACATAAAGCGATTAGGAAAGTTTTTTTCGTTTTCGTCATTGTTTTCTCCTTTTATTCTTTGATACCGCCAAGAGAAATGTTACCCATAATCTTATCTTTAAAAATTATGAATAAAATCAAAATAGGTAAGGCAAGCATCATACAAGCGGCAATGTTATGCGGTGCGTCACGGAGTGCTAAAATATCTGGGTCAATAGCAATCATATACACGCCGTAAGAAAGCGTAGGATGCGTTGGTAAATACAAAAGCGGGGTTTGATAATCGTTCCAGTGAGCAACGAATTGAATTAAGAAAACCGTTGCAATCATTTTAATTGCCATAGGGAAGTAGATTTTAGTCATAATGCTCATTTCCGATGCTCCGTCAAGTTCCGCCGCCTCACGGTAGGTGTTTGACTGTCCTTGGAAAAATGCAAAGAAGACGAAGAAATACATACCGCCACCCGACATTTTTTGAAGGAATATGCCCCAGAAAGTATTGTAAAGTCCCGTATTTCTTAAAAAACTCAATATCGTTGGATAGTTACCTACGATAGGAATACACATAACCGCAATATAAACTGCACTAACAAGCGAACTTAAAGCATAGTTGTATTTTGCACAAAGATAAGCCGTTAAACAAGGTACCAAAGCACAAATCAAACCGCTAACGCCTGCATACAAAAGAGTGTTTACAAGCATACCCATAAATCCGGTGGTCGTTTGCGAAGAAACGAGTGTATTGCCACGGTAATAACTACCGTCAAACGTAAGAACGAAGTTTTTAAAAATATCGGTATAGTTTTTTAATTTAGTTACTTGTTCAAAACTGTTCCTTCTTACCGATTTATCAATATTAGGTAAGCCGAGAATATTACGAAGATAGTCCTTTTCACTCTTTAACGACGTGTTTAACGCCCATAAAAGTCCAACGATAAGTGCTATCGTAAGTAATGACATTAAAACGGCAAGAATAATATACAATATCTTATCCGAAATGCCGATTTTCATTGCTTTTGATTTTTTACGAAGTGAGAGATTAGTTCCGTTAGTATTCATATATCAATCCTCCCTCGGTCCAAATTTTGTAAGTAACTTACGTATAACGAGCGTAATAGGTAAGACTATAGCCGTTAAAACAAGCCCGATTGCCGAAAGTTCCGTATAGGCTATTTTAGACGTGCCGGGTGCAACCCAAATATCACTTGCTTGCACTTGCAAATAGAAGAAATAACCGATATTTCCCGTATCTTCCGCCTTATTTCCGAACAAAGTGTACATTTTAAACTGTTCCGTAAAGGTACTTGAAACCATTAAAACAATCATAGTGATAAGGGTTGGGTAAATCATTGGAAGCACGATATACCAAAGTTCTTGAATTGCGTTTGCACCGTCCAAGTGGCAAGATTCAATTATAGATTCGTTAATAGCACTCATCGTGTTGGAGTAAAGCAACATATTTACACCAAACCAGAAAAGCATATTGAACGCAAACACAAAGTAAAGTCGTGTATTACGGTTTTCCAAAAAACCTATAACTTCGTCACCGCTCATACCCATTTTTTGTAAAATCATAGGTAAAACGGTGTCGCAAAGTTTAACGAAAATAAGTCCTACAACAACTTCCGACAAGATTTGCGGAATATACAAAACCACACGGAAAAATCCGCTTGCCGGTATTTTTTTGAAAATGTAAAAAGAGAACAACAACGTAAGCGGTGTACAAATAAATAAGTTGCCTGCCGTGAACAACAAGGAATTTTTTATTCTGTAACCATACTTGAAAAGTTCCTTAAAACCTTCTTTAAAATTTTCAAATTTAGCAAAAGAACGTACGAGCAAACCACTATCGTCTTTTGTGTATTTCGTGAACGCCAACACGAAGGAATTAAAGTTGATATACAAGTAAAACACCAAGAAGTGTGCGATAGGTATCAACATTAGTAATATATAGAATACGAATTTCTTTTTATTTTTCATATTCTTTTGAGACGTTTGAACAGTACTATTCATCATTTAGTTTCCTTATTTTTTAAATAAAAATCAATAAAAACGTTTATTTAACAATATTATTCCAGAACGTTTGGTCTCTACGAGTTGCTTCAAAGAGTTGTTTAGAAGTAATTTTCATATTTCTAATTGCATCAAGGTAGCCGTTTACGACTTGTCTACCTTCTACCGTACAATTTAATAAACCAGAACCCCAACTCAATAAGAAACTGTCCAAATTCTTTTTGAAGAACAAGTTATCCGATGCGTAGTTGACGATATTGGAATTTTCTTTTACTTCCTTTTCGTTCATATAGTAGAAGTTATCCGCATTGTCTTCAAATTCAAAGTTGTATTGCATAGAAACGTGCAAGCCGGTTTCTCTCGTGAATAAAGCAAGGCTTTCATCCGTATACATAAATTCCAAGAATTTGAGTGCCGCTTCTTTTTTACCTTCCATACCCGGTCTATTCAAGTGAGCGTTTGCATATATAAGAGCACTACCGAAATTCATTAACGTGTTTTTCTTGCCGTGTCCTTCTTGAACCGTACCGAATACTTGCGTAGGCGTAGATAAGAAACCGAGTTTTCTTACGGCGCTATCGTCAAGTTGTTCGTCTTTCCAGTCTTCAAAATAGCCTTTTGCTGCGGCTTCGTGATACCAGTAGGACGCATCGTAAAGCATAGCGTATGTTTTACCACCGCTACCGCCGTTGATAAATTCGTCCATAGCACCCGTGTTTCCGCTTTGGCTATAAGCAATCCAACCTTCTTTATTTGCTATTTCCAAGAAAGCAAGAGAATAATACCTTGCGGACATATCGTATGCTTTGTATCCGTTTTCTTCCGTAAGTCTAACAGTTTCCGTAGTAGGCATAGGAATACGGAGTTGATTATCTGCACTTACATAGTAATTTTCCGTATTTGAATAGCCCGTAACTACTTCCACTTCACTACCGCCCTCCGCATAGTTCGTGTAGACAGCACGCATTGCGTCCGTTCCTGCCATAGAAGCCCAAAGTCCACTCGTTAAGTAGAAGGAATATTGCGAAGCGTCGTTACCGATAATGAACGGAGTGATATTACAGTTATTCTTCAAATACCAACACCATACCATAAATTCTTGAAGAGAAGAAGGAAGTCCGTCGTCTACGGTATTATAAACACCGTCCGGACCGCAAGATTTCTTTGCGGACTTATTTGCTGTAAAGCGGAAAACTTCACCGTTTTTTACAAAAGTAGGACATCTTTCGGAAGTTATTTCTACGCAAGCCGTATCGGGAGCGGCAAAGAAAGCATTTTTCTTTTCAAGTGCGTCTATATCGTAAGGAACGCCTGCATACCATTCGTAAGAAGGTAAAGCGTAATATTTTCCGTCCGCCGCAGTCATTCTTGATAAAGCGTCTGGGTCAATTCTGTCTACAAGTTTAGTTACTATTGAAGAAAGGTCTAAAATTTTACCTTCTGCCGCAAGAGAATATGCGTCAATTCTTGCCTCGCCAAGATAAATATCCGCACCGTCGCTTTCGTATGCAGTTTTGGCTACTTCTCTATCCAAAGTATAGGTAACTTGAACACCTTTCTTGCCTTCTTCAAATACCGTTTCGGCATTGTCTTTTTCAAATTGTTCTATAAGGGAATCTACCCAACCGGTATCTTGCGTGGGAGTACCTTTATATAACTTCAAAACGACTTGCGTTTTCGTATTATCTATTTTTTTGGAATTGTCTTTTCCACCGCAAGCGGTTAAACAAGCAGTTGAAACAACCATGGTTGACAAAGCAACCGCCATAGATAAAAATTTCTTAAATTTTTTCTTCATATTTTTCTCCTAATCTGTTTTTTTATATTTAGTATTTAGTCGGTAATAACCGTAACACCATCTTTCGTAGTCGTTGTAGCATAGATATAAGTTACTTCATTGGCATAAATCTTAACGTTTGTAGCAGTAGCATTAGCAAAAAGTACGCCACCACCGAATACCGTAGCAAACGTAATACCTTCTGCGTTAATGGTCAAATTCTTGTAAGTGCCGTCGCACTGTCCATTAGCAAGCAAGCCTTTTTCCATAGTTACGCCCGTTGGAGCAATATTGATTATAACGTCTTCAATAGTACTATTCTTAATATTAGAACCGAACAAACCGAAGTTTGTATTAGAAGAGATAGTGGAAACGTTGAAAGTAATATTCTTAATTGTTGCATTAACAAGTCCACCGAACAAACCTTGTACACGGTATTCATTTATAGAACTTTGTGCAAATTCCAAATTATTGATAGAGTAACCCCTACCGTCAATAGTGCCTGCAAAGCCGTAGCCGTAAGAAATATAAGGGGTTGAATATTTAGTACCGTTTAAAATGTAGTGAGAAGTACTTTGTCCGGTAGCGTCAATATTTCCTGTCAAAATAAAGTAAGCGTTTTCGTTCTTTTTCGTATTGTCTTGAACGCACATAGTTTCTTGTTTCAATTCGTCAAAGGTTGTAAGAACTTTCGTAACGAAGGTTACGGGAATTGTTACGGAAACACTTGACGTGCCGTTGGTTGCAACTACCGTAACGGCTTTATTTTCGCCGTGTAAAGTATAATCGTTTTTAATTTGAGAAACGTCTAAATCGGTAAGGTTTGTACCGAGTTCGTACGTATCGTACTTAATTGAAAGAATATCCGTGTAACCTGTAAAATCACCTTGAATATCTTTCAAAGAAAGATTAACTTTATTATCGCTTAAAATCAAATCTTGATTGGTTGTGAAAGTTACGAATTGCAAATTGGAATCTACCACGATATTTACTTGCAATTCAACGCTTAAACCGTTCTTTTCAATTATTATATTTAGAATTCCCGAACCCATATCCGCTTCGGTAAAGTTATCAACAAGGTTAATTTTAATTAAATCGTTATAGGTTGTAAAATTCGTAATTGGCGTTCCTTTGTAGCCGATACTCTTTACTTCGTACCCTTCAAACCTTTCGCCTAATGCGATATAGCCGTTTCTGTTAGGAAGATACAATACGTTATCTTTTTCAACGCTATCTTTCAAGTTGCCTTTGATACCGTTTGTTTGATAAATATCTACCGACATAATATTGTTATTTACAGTTTGGTAATGTGCAAGTTCCAAAACTTTCGGTGCGTTTATAACAAAGTTTTCAAACGTACAAGGAATATCGTCACGATATCCCGAATATGCCGAACCGCCTAAAAGCGAATCAACCGTACCGGTAACGTTCAAAGTAACGTCTTTAAAGGAAACGTTGCAAGATTGTGCTTTCGTGAAAAGTCCGTTCATATCACGAACGTTTTGATTGCCACCGTTTACTTCAAACGTAACGTTTTCAATGAAAGCCCCTATCATAGTAGAACCGAGTATAGGCGATTGATTGCCCGTATAAGTTGCGTCAATTTTTAAATTCTTCAAAGTACCGCCTACACCGAGCATACCGAACATACCTTGTGCCCAGTCGGGTGTGGTGTAATTGATTTTATGAATAGTACCGTTTTTGTCTTTTCCGTCCAAAACGCCCCTAAAACCGTAAATACCTAACGTACTTGTGATTTGTGAAGTGTCGTAATTATAAGTTTTGTTAAAGGAAATATCGTTTACTAAACGGTAGTAGCCTTGAATACAGTTTTGCGTAAGTCCTTTGGAAAGTAACGTATCAAAGTCGCTTGCCGAAGTGATTTCTTGAGTAATTATAAGTACGGGTACGGTATATGAAACTTTTTTACCGTTAGTAGTTTCCGTTTTAACTACGATTTCACGTTCGCCGTACACGGAACTTGGAAGTGAAGAAAAATTCAATGCGGACAAGTTATTGCCGAGAGAAATTCCGCAAACAGTAATATCTTTTACGGTAGCACCGCCAACGTCCAAAGTTATAGAATTAGTAGCGTCTGTGAGCGTAATTTCTTGTTTGGTTTCCGTTGCAACTACGTTGCTTTCGTAACCGCTCAACATAATGGTTTTGATTTGTTCAATAGTAGATTCCGAAATGCCGATATATTGCGTTAAATAGTTGTAAACCGCATAGTTAACAGTACCGTTTTCGGCGTAGGTCGTTTGCAAGTAGTCCATAAAAAGCCCCATTGCAACGAAGTTTCCACCGTCGTTTTGCATTATACCCGAATCGGTAAAGCCCGTTCCGTTTTGGTTCACGGCACTTCTTAAACGCTTGCCGTAGCGTGAATACGTGGTAATTTCATAATCTTTGATAAGGGTATCTTCGTCCACGCCAAGTAATGCGTTAATAAGGAAAGATACCGTTCCCGTTCTGTCCGCCCCCGCATTACAATGAATATACACGGGATAATTGCTTTCGTCAGAAAGCATTTCAAAAATCCGTCTAATTGACAAAACGTAGTTAGCGTCATAATTTCCCGACGTGCCGGAAACGTTTTTCAATTCCAACCAACCGTCGTAATCAACGACGTTCGTGTATTGACCGAAAGTTGCTTTTACGTATTTCGTATCTTTGGAAATTAAACTTTGTTTTTGTCCGTCGTCATCGTTAGCACCACGCAAATCAAGTTCCGTTTGAATACCGAGTTGCGTTTTCATGGTGTTTTGACCTACCGAAGTGATACTTTCGCCGTTGGTCGTTCCACTCAATCTACCGCCACGGTACAAAAGCCCGTAATTAACTTTACCGTTGGACGTTTCGTAACCGCCCATATCACGAACGTTGGAAATACCGTCTACGTACACCATACGAACGGGAGAACTTTCCGTTTTGAAAGTTCCTACTTCCGAAACGTCGTTTGAGTACGTACCGCCTACTTTCCAGTAGTACGTAGTATCGGGAAGAAGATTGTAAATTTCTAAACTCGGAGTGTAACCGAATACACGTTCCGTATAAGCGTTTTCAAAGGAAGAATTATCCGAAATATAAACGGTGTAAAATTCACTTTGATTACTTGCCCAAGATAACGAAACAGGTTTAGCACCCTTGTTTGAATTTTCATTTTCAAGTAAGTATTGAATTTGCGATTCTTCCGTAGTTGCGTTAAAATATTGTTTTACGGCATCGTCCACCACGGCGACGGTTTCATTCGTCGTCGGAGTTAATAATTTAATACGGTATTTGGAATTGCTTTTCAATGCATACGTCGTTAAAACGGCTACTCCGCCAAGCATACAAAGAATTGCGGAACTTAACACGATTGAAAGAATTTTTTTCCCTTTACTCATAATTTTCCTTTCGGGCGATCCGCTAAATTTTCACCGATCCCCGTAAAATAGTATTTTTTCTTTATATCTATATAATATCACACATTAAAAAACAAAAATAGGAAAAATGTCTATTTTTATTGTAAAATCGTTTTTATTTTTATAAAATTCTATTGAAGATTATTTTTAGATTTGATATAATAAGCGTGTAGAAAAATATATAGATTATACAAATAAGGAAAAGAAAATGCCAATACCTACTTCACAAAACACGGAAACGGTTTATTTTGACGATTCGTCGCTCTTTAACCGAAACGAAGAATTTTATATCGTTCGGGGCTACTATCACGCCAAAGAATACGGTTTTCCTATTTATATGCACAGCCATTCGTTTTACGAAATAAATATAGTTACGGATGGTATGGGGTACCACTATGTAAACGATAAAACTATCACGGCAAAAACGGGTAGCGTTTTCGTTATTCCGCCTAATATACAACACGGTTATTACACCGAAGATAACGATAATTTTCAAATTTATCATATAATTTTAAGCCAAAAATTTATGAACAGATACAAGACGGAACTTGAATCTTTGGAAGGCTACGAAACACTTTTCAAAATAGAGCCTATACTCCGTTCCAGCCAACAGCAACCGACCTTTCTTATAATGAATAAGGAAGAACTTGCCACTTTTAAGCCACAGTTTGACGAACTGTTTGCGTTATCAAACAACCGCACGGCTAATTCGGTAATTTCCGCTATCGGTAAAACAATGTATATGATTTCGCAATTTTGCACTATGATACAAAAAAGGCACGAGAGTATTATGCAAAACCAGTCGTCAAAATATCCGGATTTCAACGTTTTGAATATTATAAACGTTTTAGGATATATTACTAAAAATTATCAAAACAAAATATCAATAGACGAACTTGCTAAATATTTTCACATGTCTCGTTCAACGCTTATCAAACAGTTTGAAACTTACACTAACCAAACGATAAACGAATATATTATGCAAACCCGACTTAAAATTGCAAGAGATATGTTAATCGTTACGGAATACCCCGTTTCCGTTATTGCTCAAAATTGCGGATTTTTTGATTCTTCGCACTTTACGAAATATTTTAAGAAAATGGAAGGCGTTTCGCCTTTGGAATACAGGCAAATTAACGAAGAAAAACGAGCGTCTTTTAAAGAAAAAATTAAATTTTAAAGGTATACAACTATGTACAAATTTTCAAAAGAACTTCTAAAAAACAAAAACCTTTTAATGCTTGGCGATTCTCAATCGGCACAAGCCACTATCGGCGAAGGCAACAAAACTTACTCTACGTTGTTCAAAGAATATTTTCAAATGAACAAACTTATCAATGCGTCTATCGGCGGAACAACATTAACTTATACGTACGAAGGAAGTAACATAGATAAAGAATATCACGATTTGGAAAACGTTCTTGACTGCTGTCGTGTAGTTGACAAACTTGAAAACGAAAAACTGTTAGACGATATTGATTTCGTTTTTATTTCTTACGGACATAACGACCAGTTTTTTAAACCGGAAATAGAAGAAAAACACGACGAACCTATCGTTTCGTTAAGTCAATGCAATTCGTATAAAAACAGTTTTAGATACGTTATAAACAAATTGAAAAAACATAACCCGAACGTAAAAATTATTATTTTGAATTGCACCTATTCCGAATACGATATTGAATACCCATCCCCATACGGAAACAAATATTCTTACGCAGACTATATGCAAGCAAGCCGTGAAATTGCGGAAGAATACGGCTTAAAAACCGTTGAATTTTGGCAAATAATGAAACCGTATTTTGATTTTAAAACGGAAAAAGTTTATTATAAAGACTTCGTTCATTGCACTCCGAAAGGTCACGAAATAATTTTTAACTATTTAAAAGAACAATAAAAAAATAATTTAAAACGGGCTCGGCTTTTTGCCGAACCCGTTTTATTTCAATAAAAATTTAAACAAACGTAAAAAAACACATACTTTTTCTAATTTATTAAAAAACACGCCCTAACGCTTAATAAACGCTTGGACGTGCTTTTTATCTTTATTTTTTCCTTTTTATTAGAACTTTTCTATATATGATTTTGAAAATTTAACAACGGGTTTCTTTGAAGCGGGAATAATTACCTTTTCTTTGGTGCGGGGATTTATACCCGTTTTTTCTGCAGATTCTCTTAACTCTACGTTAGCAAAACCGAGAAGTTGAATTTTTTCACCGTTTTGTAACGTTTCGGTTAAAACGCCTACAACAGCGTCGTAAAAAATCTCCACGTCTTTTTGAGAAAAATTAGATTTCTCCGCAATAGCCTTAATCAATTCGTTTTTGTTCATTATAATACCTCCTTAAAATATTATTTATAATAACAAACTTTATATTTCATCATAAAATTAAATATCTTTTACGCTTTTTATAAAATTAGAAAGTTGTTTTTTATTTTGAAACGGTTTATCTAAACCAAAAACGTAGGTTACGGCAACATTTAATTGGTCAAGTGAATATTTTTTTAAATCTAAAACCGTTAAATACTTTTTTGCTGTATCGTTATAAAGAAATCGCAAATCGGAAATATAATCGCATTTTAATGCGGTTTTTAATTCTTCAAGTAAGTATTCTATATCCCCCCCCCACCGATTTTTGTTTTCGTTATCAACGTTAGTCTTTTGTAATATACGTTTTTCCATATAACCTCCGTTTTAAAACCGTTTATTTTTAAGATTTTTGAGATATATCTGTTAAATAACCGACTTTTCCGTTATACCCGTCTAATACTGCCATTTCAAAAGATACGTTACTTGAATTAAACGTAGTGCCGTTTCCGCCTATAAGATTATTACATCCCGAAAACATACTGCTTCCTTGCGTAACGCTTGCGGTATTCCAAAGTAACGGGTCCGCATAAATTGTTCTTAATGCGGAACATGATGAAAACATATAAGACATTTTAGAAGTTTTTTTCGTATCAAACGACGACAAGTCAAGTTCCGTAATTTTACTACAATATCTAAACATACCCGTCATATCAAGAACTTTTGAAGTGTTAAACGAAGAAACGTCTACTTGCGTTAAGTTGTTGCAATAATAGAACATATTCGTCATATCTATAACGTTTGAAGTATCAAGATATTCCAAACCGGTTATTGAAGTTAATTGACGCAAACTGTCAAACCATGATTCCGTATCGGTAGGTTTATAATCTATAAACGACGGTTCTATTATTACACTCGTAGGACTGCTACTTCTAAAAAAACCGGCACTAATAGAACGGTCAAAATTCAAGTCTCTATTATTTATCGTACCACCTTTATAGGTGTCGCCGATATTGTAAGTATTTGCATCGTAAACTAAATATACCGTTTTGTTTACAAGTAATGCTTTTGGAGAAAACGTAAATTTCCATTGATTATCGTCTATTGAAGCGGCAACTGAATAATCTTTCGCACTTTGACCGTTAAAGAAATGCCACCCCACTGCAAAAACAGTACTAACAAGCATTACGGTAGACAATACTATAAAAGTTGTAATTCTACTTAATTTTTTCATTTTTACACCTTTACCGAAAGATTAAAATTTTATAAATTTTTGCCTATAAATTTTATCTTTCGGTAGCATAATTTAGGACTTAATTATTGCTCTACCACCCGTGGCTACTATCATTTTTACGGCATCGTTAGAGAAAGAGTTCGCTATTACGGTTAACGGTTTATTGATCGTTCCCCTTGCTAAAACTTTAAGTTCCGTTGCATTTTTTGATATTAAGCCTTTTTCTATAAGATTTTCAATAGTTACAACGTCCCCCGAAGTAAAGTAATTAGATAGAACGTCAACGTTTATTTTTGTTTTTTTCCTTTTTTTAGTTTTACTTCTTTCCGCTAAAAACGTGTCGTTTTCTTGTACGATTTCCACGTTTGACGAACTTGCGGTGTTTACGTAGTTTTCTTCGGTTTCAAGCATTTCTACCGCAACGTCGTCGCTAATTGATTTTTTAACGTCTTTTACAGAAACGCTTTCCGCAATTTTCATTCCCGTTTTTTGAAGGAATAATTCTTTTCTTTCTTCTTCTACTTGTTTTGCAAGTTCTTCGTTGTGTGAAATTTCAATTTGTTCGGTTTCGTTTACAACCGTTTCTTCTTCATTTTCGCAAGAATATTCTTGAACTGTCTCTTTAACGGTAGAATCTTTTGAAGTTCCCGATTTTACAGCGTCAATTCTTGTGGTAAAACCTGCATTTTGTGCTTTCCCGTCAAGAATAAGTTTTATAAGACCTTGACTTATAAGTCGTTTCGTTTCAGCATATTCAATATTATATTCTTGACGAACGTAGTTTTCTTTTTGTGCAATTCCCGCTTTTAACATTGCTTCGTCTATAAGTTCTTTTGCCCATTTTAAACTTCTTGCCGAACGGACTTTTATTTTTAAAGGAACTGCCTCGTATCTTTTTGAATCACTTACGTCTTTAAAGAAGTATTTTCCGCCTTCGTAATCTTTTGGATTAAGGGCAAGGAAAAGTTCAAAACTCTTACCTGCAAGTTTGAGTTTTGCATACGCTACTTTTTTATAATTGAAAGATTCGTTTCTCCAACTCATTCTTTCTTTTAAGCCGTAAGATAAAAGATATTCTTTTATTTCTACGTAATTCTTTTTAATTTCGTCTTCCGATTGTATTACCCTTGCGGTAAAACTTTTATTGTATCTAACGTTTATTTCTTTACCGTGCAATATCAATACGCCGGAATCTCCGTTATCTATAATTTGTGCGTCGTCGGTTAAGGTAATTTCTTCAAGAACAGACGAACCGAAAAGAACGTCTTGCCCGATTGAATCGTCTTCTTCAAAATCGTCCTCGTTAGGCGTGTCGCTTTCATCAAAATCGTCCTCGTTAAGCGTGTCGCTTTCTTCTAAAACGTCTTCGCTTGCAACGGCGTTTTCTTCTTCAAGAATATCTTCGTTAGACGTATCGCTTTCTTCTTCAAGAGTATTTTCGTTTGAAACGGCGTTATTTTCTTCAACGGCGTTTTCTTCTTTAAGAGTATCTTCGTTAGACGTGTCGCTTTCTTCTTCAAAAGTATTTTCGTTTGAAACGGCGTTTTCTACTTGTTCTTCTTTTAAACCTTTTAGTAATGCAATACGTGCGTCACGAACTTTTATTATATTTTTAACGACAATAGGTTCGGCTATTATATAGAACAATGCCACAAGTATGGCAAGATATCCTAAAACAGATTGCATCCAAAGTACTAAAATACCTACAAAAGGAATTTTTTGTGAGGTGTAAATTGCCGTCATTTGACTATATAACACAGGCTTAACGTCCGCAGAACCGTTCGCATCACCTTTTAACGTAAACCAACGCTCATTAGGGTGGCTTGAATTAGGTTCTTCTATTTCAATAATTCTATGTACAATCTCTATACCTTCTTTTTCATACACAACTATATCGTAAAGTTTAAGGTCTTCTTCTTTGGGAAGTTCCTTTACTATTATAAGGTCATACATATCAAACTGGTTGTTAAGTCCGTTTGTTTCTAAATAAGTATTTTTTTCGTTTTTACGGGACATTGATTCGGAAGCAACTACTTTTAACGTTCCGAAATCTCCGTATGAAAGCCCGTTCTTACTGTATTTTGCATAAATTACAGTTGAACATACGACTAATATAATAACACAAAGTATTACTTCAAAAAATCTTGATATTACTTTTAATACCCGTGCTTTTTTAGAACGTTCGTATTCATATTCTTTTAAAATCTTTTCGTCAAGTTCTCCTGCCGTTACAAGTTGGTTACGTTGTTTTACGACATAAGAAAGCAAAGATAAAAACACTCCGCCTACGAAAAGAACTATGAATATACCTAAAATTAATAAAACAAAATCATTTCTTGTCATTATTTTTCTCCTGTCGGATTCATACACAAGAAAAAAAATGCTATTGCATCAATTTTTTTAATTTAACGTATAATAAAACTTTCTATATATGATATATACAAGTAAATTATTTGATTGATTAAACAGTAATTTTTTCTTTGGCAATAAATAAAAAAGAGAACTTAATAGGCAATATTCTCTTTTATTTTTTTAGCCTATATTTTTCGTACGGGACAAATAATTTCGCCCCGTACGATATGCGTTTATATTTTTACGCTATGCTTGCTACACTTGCAGTAACGATAAGCGAAGTACCGGTTACGGCCTCTTTGAATTCGGTATAATCTGCGTGTTTAGTAAATGCACCGCTAACCGTAAGAGTTATTGCCGATGCCGGAACAACTATAACTACGGTACCTGCCGTTTTATCTTTAGTAATGGTAACAACATTTGAATCCGTGCTTAACGAAGACGTTACTTCTACGTTACCCGCACTAATCGCATAAGAGTTGATTCTTGCAGCACCGCTAATAGTATCAACAATAGAATAGTTTTTAGAATCCGTAACTTGGAAGGTGTAGGTAATTTGACCGGCTACTACTGCTTTAACGCCATAACCCGAACCGTCTTCATTCGTATTTTCGTAATTTACGGTAATTTGACCGTCGGTAGACCAAGTACCGATCGTATCTAATCCTGCGGTTTGTGCCTCTGCAATAGTTCCCGTTATCGTTGACGCTTTGTCGGAAGACGAAGTATCACCGAACGTCCAACCTGCCGCAAATACTGTTCCCATTACACAAAAGGTTGCCAATAATGCCAAAATCTTGAATTTTTTCATTTTTTTATCTCTCCTGATTTTTTTTATAAACTTTTACCGATTTGAATTCGCCTATAAATTTAAAACGGTAAACGGTTATCTAATAAAAAAGCATAATGCGGAGTTATTTTGTCCTTATGGTAATCAGACTTACAAGAAGATAAAATCTTTTAATGTATTTTGTCCGTAATTTTATTTAATTTGGGGTAGTTATTAAATATAAGTTGGGAAGGAGTTATGAGAAGATATCAATCAAAAAAACAACCCGTATTATGCTTAACGTATAACTAACAATTTTTGAAGATAATATTAAATGCCTATAACCCAATACGCCACTTTAATTGCTATACGTCACGTTTATTATAAAACACCCCTGTGTAGTAAATGAGTGGGCAGAAGAGATTTTTTTAAAATTTTTTTATTTATTACTCTTAATTACCCCCCCCCCCGTTTTTTTGTTTTCGTACAAAGATTTTAATTTTTTTTCTAAATTTAACATTGTAAATTCCGCCCACGGGTACTCACTCATATATTCGCCCCTATACGAATTTATTGCTTGAATATCCCCTTTTAAAAATTGATACATATCGCAAGACACTATATCCATATTTATCATAAATCTACCGCCACCGGATATCAATACGTCTGCTATGCCGTATTCAACTAAATATTGCTTTAAGTCTATTATGTATGAGTTAAGAGTATTTTGACGTGACCTGTCATACACCCCGTCTTCCCATATTACCGACGCTATTTCCGAACGGGAACACCCCGTACCCATTCTATCAACTATATACGCAAATATTTCTCGTGGTTTACTTCTTCCAAACAAAACCGGTTTCCCTTCCACGAACACTTCAAAATTACCAAAAGTCCGTATTTCTACCATTTTATTGCCCATATCAATCATTTTTAAATGGTCTATGTTTTTAAGTATATTTTCAATATCTTGTTTTCTTATAGGTTTAAGCAAATACCCAAGTGCGTTGATTTTGTATGCGTCAAACGCATATTCGCTATATGCAGTTGTAAAAACGATTACGGTTTTTGCCGATAACAGTTTTATTTCTTTTGCTAACGTTAAACCGTCCATTATCGGCATTTCTATATCTATAAACGCCATATTTACGGTTTCTTGGCTTTCTTTAATGTACTCTAATGCAGTTTTAGCAGACGAAAATCCGCTCACCTTTCTAAATGCAGGAATTTGATTACAAACCTGCACTATGTTTTTTAACATCAAATTTTCATCATCTATGCAAATTACGTTCATGTTTCACCTCGCTTGGTATTTTTATTTTTACCGACGTTCCTTCTCCGATAATACTGTATATTTCAAGTTTTCCGTTAGAAACGTCTTTTAATCTTTCTCTTACGTTTGATATTCCGCAATGGACTCTATCGTCGTCTAAATTATTTAATATTTCTTCTTCATTAAAACCGTTACCGTTATCGTAAACTTCTACAATATACCACCCTCCTTCTTTATACGTTGATATACGTATTAACCCTTCTTCGTTTTTGTTCGTTCTTGCTCCGTATCGGACTGCGTTTTCAACAATCGGTTGAACGGTCAAAACGGGTAGGCAAAATTCCGTTTCTTTAATATCGTACTCAACTTTTAAATCCGTAAATCTTAAAAGTTCAATATTCAAATACGTTTTTACGTGTTTTAATTCTTTTTCAAACGGCACTCCGCCTACACGATTTAACGAATCTATATTTACTCTCAAATATCTTGAAAATTCGTCTATCGTATCGGCGGCAAGTTTTGAATCGCTTTCATACAAAACTTTTATGGTTGATAACGTATTATATAGGAAATGCGGATTTATTTGAGAAAGCATAAGTTCTTGCTTTTTTTCCATTAGTTCTTTATCTTTTTTCGTTATTTCCAAACTCCGTTCCAAATGCATTAGTCCGTATACTACTACGGCGGTAATTGAACAACCGATATATATCATTTGAATTCCCGTTATGTACCACAAAATAATCATTACCATCGGTAAAATAAGAAAAAAGCAACTTCCTATTATTCTCTTTTTCATTTTAACTTCGTCTCTGTTATAAGCGAAGAAAAAACAAGATAAAACGATTGCGGGATAAACAAAAAACGAAAATACATACCGTTCGTTTATGTATTTACTGTTTTCTATAACGAATATATATTTATCGGTTACACCGCTTAATATAATGTAAATAACGTCTACTACGAACAACGTAGTTACCAAATGCAATAAATATTTCCTTCCTTTGAATTGTCTGTTATACAATCCGTCTTGATAATAATAAAACGATAAACAAACAAACGGCAATGCTAAATAGTTCGTATACATTGCTATTTTACATAATACGTCCCATTTTGCACTACTTTCAAACGCTATGTTAAGTGCGTTGCTAAAACTGCCCAAAAAAACGGAAAAACAATAAGTATAAAAATATGCGTCCCTCTCTACCATCATACACTCGTCAAAACATACTACTATACTTAAAACGCTAATCAAAGCCATAGTATATAAGTCAAGCGAAATAGAAATATAGCGATACAAACTTGAAATTGATTTTTGCATTATTATAAAAAACGCTACGCTCACAAAAAATAACACGATAGTTAATATCGGCATAACAATTTTGCTCCACTTATGTTTTTTTAATGAATATTTTATACCAAAATAATAACCGATTTTGTCTTTTTTGCTATCAATCATCTTATTTTATCTCCTTATTTTTATCTATAATCGTTCTTAAAATCTTATATATAAGTTTATTATAACATACCGTGTGTGGTATATG
>JAZRVG010000117.1:0-15948 GCA_045599025.1 Christensenellaceae bacterium
TAGACGTTGCTATCGTTTCCGCCGATTCCGTTTCTAAAAGTTCAAGTAAGCGTGTGTGTTCCGCTTCCAACGCTTGTTTTTCGTAAACGTAGGTGTTGTATTTATCCGTTATATCGTTTGCATTTTTTTCCAAACTGTTTATTTCGCCAACCGTAGAAAGTTCGCTAATAAAATCGTCAAATCCCGTTGTTTTTACTCTAATATCAAGAGTTGCATAGTTTAGTGAAACCGATTCGTATTCAATCCAACTGCCTTCGGGTAGTGCGTCTTTTATTTTTTTAACGGAAGTTTTTATTGATTCTACCGTTAGTCTTGTGTTGGCGGAATATATAATTTTTCTGTCGGTTGCCGAATTTACGAATACGTCGGACTCAATGCCAGATTCCGAGTGTGGCGAATAGTTTTCTTTACTTTTAGAACCGCAACCGCAAAACAGAACGACGGTAAATAAAAGCAGTGCCGTAAGAGATAAAATTCTTTTTATGGTTTTACTCAATGTTAATAACCTCCTTTATTCAATCATTATAGCATTTAGGCGTTGTTTTGTCAATATAAAGCAAGATTTACAAAACGGCTAACATATAAAGCGTTTTTGTTGTAATTTGAGAAAAGTTGGTATATAATAATATTATGAAAATTACAAAAAGAATAAAAAAAATATTCGTTTTAATAACGGTTATATTTTGCGTTACCGCTTTTTCTACGGGTTGTTATATAGATATAAGTAAATATCCTTCAAGTAACGATTATACGCTTTTAAACGAAATTTACGAAAAAGATATAATAACTTCTTCCGTTTCTGTTAGAACAACAAAACCTAACGGGCATATTGCGGAAGGTAGCGGAATAATATTTTATAAAGAGACAAATCAAACGCTTTTTAAAACCACCGAAACATACTACGTTTTAACAAATAACCACGTAATTTACGGTGGAGTAAATAATACGGTAGGAGATCCTTATTCGGTAATTGATTGTTTCGGTAATAAGTTTACGGCAACGCTTTTAGGTCGTTCTGCTAATTACGATTTGGCAGTTCTTTCCTTCGTTCCCGATAACAATAAAACTTATAGCGTTTTACCGTTTGCGAACGAAAATCCTAACGCTCGTGATACGATAGTTTCAATAGGAGCACCGCTCGGCTACTTAAATTCCGTAACGATAGGAAAAATTGAAGGTTTTACAAACATAGAAATTGAAGGGGAATCTTCAAAAGAAAGCAACGTTACCTTTGACGTAATTATGCATAATTCTCCTATAAATTCGGGTTCGTCCGGCGGAGCGGTTTTGAACGAAAAATACGAAATTGTAGGAATAAATTACGCTTGTTCAAGAAATACGGAAACTAACGAATTTACTTCGGCTTACGCCGTTCCCGTTTTGAAAGTAAGGGAATTTTTAGAAAATAAGGGTTTTGAGTTTTTAAATAATAACGATAATGAGTGATTTTAAATTTTATATACAAGCAATTTTATTAGGCGTAGGGCTTGCTATGGACGCATGTGCCGTATCTATGTCTAACGGAATGTCAAACAAAAAAATGAAAACGCTACAAATGGCGTTAATATCTTTATCATTTGCTGTGTTTCAAGCGGTAATGCCACTAATAGGCTATTTTGCAGGGCATTTCTTTATTGAGTACATAGAAAAATTCATACCGTATATAGCACTTGTTTTGCTAACCTTTTTAGGCGTTAAAATGATAATAGACGGAGTGAATAATAAAGAAAGCGAAGAAGTAACTAAAATAGGTTTTAAAACCGTATTGCTTCAATCGGTAGCCACTTCAATAGATGCGTTAAGCGTTGGTATTACGTTTGCAAACTACACTTTAATAATGGCGGTAGTAACGGCAATAATTATTGCAACCGTAACGTTTATAATTTGTATTATAGCACATAAGATAGGAAAAGTTTTCGGCAACGTTTTAGGCAATAAAGCGGTGATTTTCGGCGGAATAATTCTTATTTTAATAGGAGTAGAAATATTTATAACGGGTATAATTTAAAAATTTCCGATGGTAAAACACCATCGGTTTTTTTTACATATTTTTACAAAAGTTCTTCAAACTAACTGTTGTTAGGTGAAAAATCACTTAAAAAGGAGTAAAAAATGAAAGCAACGGGAATCGTTAGAAGAATTGATGATTTAGGGCGTATAGTAATACCGAAAGAAATACGCAAAACTTTAAAGTTAGACGTGGGCGACCCACTTGAAATTTACGTTGAAAATGACGAACTTATTTTCAAAAAATATTCGCCTATAAAAGGAATAACCGACCTTTCGCATACGGTAGCAAAAGTTTTAAGCACCGTGAGTGAAAAGTCCGTTTTGATATTTGATACCGAAAGCGTAATTTCCGCCGAAGGAAATGCAAAAAGTTTTCTTAACGAAAAAATGAGTAAAGACGCTCAACGAGTGCTTGAAAGCAAAAGAAGTTACGCAATTTCAAAAAGTGAAAATATAAATATGATAAGGCTAACCGACGGTGACGAAAGCAAATTCAAAAGCCAAATATTAGTCCCTATTTTAGACGACGAAAAAACTCCGCTCGGTTTACTTTGCGTATTAGATACCGAAAACAATAAAGCAACGGGTGAAGATATAAAATTAGCAAAACTTTCCGCCGAGTTTTTATCGCAAAATGCGGAATAATTCTACAATAAATAACGTTTTAAAAGGAGCACTTATTTTATCGGTAGGCGGATTTATTACCAAAATAATAGGTGCTTTTTACCGTATTCCGCTAACCAATTTATTAGGTGCGGAAGGAATAGGCGTATATCAAATGGTTTTTCCGTTATATACGCTACTTTTAACCGTTTCTTCAACGGGAGTTCCTAACGGGGTTAGTAAACTTATAGCGGAAGGGTATAATGCGGAAAGCGTTTTGAAAAAAACGTTAAAACTTTTTATACCGCTCGGTTTGATTTGTACTCTTTTAATGGCTGTATTTTCCGAAAATTTAGCCGTTTTGGAAGGAAACGTACTTGCAAAAAACGCATATCTTTGTATTGCTCCTTCCGTATTACTCGTTAGCGTAATAAGTGCTTTTCGTGGGTATTTTCAAGGTTTTTCAAATATGAAACCTACGGCGGTATCTCAAATTTTAGAACAAGTAGTTAAGGCTTTTTTAGGGCTAACGCTCTGCGTAATTTTTAGAAAAAACGTTAAAATTTTGCCTATGCTTGCAACGCTTTCCGTTAGCGTTTCGGAACTTGCAACCGTTATTTATTTTTTAATTGTTAAAATTAAATATAAACCGAACACGGCTACGGGAACTAAAACTATTACTTTAATAAAAGTTTTAAATATAGTTTTTCCTATAGCACTTTCTACTTTGGTTTTGCCTTTATCAAGAACTGTTGAAAGTTTCTTTATCGTTAATATTTTAAATAAAAACTTTTCGGACGCAACTTCCCGTTACGGCTTGTATTCGGGAGCGGTGGAATCTCTTGTAGGCGTACCTGTATCGCTTTGTTATGCGGTGGCGGTATCTTCCGTGCCTATCGTTTCAAAAAAGTTTGCAAACGGAGAAAATTTTTCGGAAAGCGTAAAGCAGTCGTTAAAAATTACGCTACTTTTCTCGTTACTGTTTTCAATATGTTTTTTCTTTTTAGGAGAATTCGCAGTTAGAATTTTATACCCGAAATTAAGTGATTTTAATAAAGATTTAACTATAAAAATGGTAAAACTTGCATCACTTTCGGTGCTTTTTTTACCGTTAATGCAAACAACGGCGTCAATACTCATTTCAATAAATAAAATTTATTTGCCGTTTATATCTTCAAGTATATCGGCAATTTTAAAAATAATTTTGTCCGTAATACTTTTAAACGTAATAAAAATAAACATTTTCGGTGTTATAATAACCGATATTTTGTGCTATACGGTTGCTACAATTATAAATTTAGTGTATATTATAAGAAGTGGCGGTTTTGAAAAAACCGAAAAAGGTATTAAAGGAAACGGAAGAATTTATGGCAAATTTGAGTTTGATAGGTTTAGGCGTACAAGAAGGGGACTTAACGGTTAAGGCGGAAAGTTTAATTTCAAAAGCCGAAAAACTTATAGTAAGAACTACTAAAACGGAAAGTTTTAAACAACTTAAAAAATACGGTAAAGAGATTATTTCTCTTGACTACGTTTACGAAAAAAGCCGTAATTTTGATACTTTAAACAAAAATTTAGCAAAAGAAGTTTTGTCTTACGCTAAATTAAACGACGTTTGTTATTTAGTTGACGGCTCGGTGCTTGAAGACAGGTCTTGTAAAGAAATACTTTCAAAAAACAAAAACGTAGAAGTGTCGGCAGGCGTATCGTATTTAACCAAAACGCTTGAAACTTTAAAAATTGTTGAAACGGGTGTTTATACCGTTTCGGCTTACGATTTGATTTCGGGTGCAAGTTTATCTTTTCCGTCGGTAATTTACGCAGTTGACGGAATAGAGATAGCAAGTGAACTCAAAATTTTATTAACCGATTTGTACGGCGAAGAAAAAGATTTAACGGTTGTATCAAACGGTAAAAAATTTAGAATAAAAACATACGAACTTGACAGGTTAAAGGACTATAACTATTCCACATGTATTTACCTTGAAAACAAGCCTATAACCGAAAAAATGCGATATAATTACGACGATTTAATGAAAATTTTAAGCATTTTGCGTGGCGAAAACGGTTGCCCGTGGGACAGTGCTCAAACCCCCGAAACTTTAAGGAAGAATTTACTTGAAGAAACTTACGAATTTTTAGACGCTCTTGACAGTGAAGATACCGATAAAATAGTTGAAGAATTAGGCGACTTGTTACTTCAAACGGCGTTTTATTGTGAGTTTGGGGAAGAAGACAAGTCTTACACGAGAACAGACGTTTTAAGCGGAATATCAAATAAACTTATATCACGCCATACGCACGTTTTCGGAAACGATATTGCAAAGAACGAAACTACGGCTTTGGACGTATGGAATAAAAACAAACTTGCCGAAAAAAGCATAAATTCGGGTACGGAATATCTTGAAAGCGTACCTAAAAATTTCCCGTCGGTAATGAGAGCGGAAAAAGTAGGCGGAAGGGCTCAAAAGTACAATTTTGATTTTACTACGGTAGAAGAAGTTTACGAAAAAATTCGTGAAGAGATAGAAGAAATACGCTCGGCGGTATTATCGGGAGATAAAACTCAAATAGAAAACGAGTGCGGTGATTTGCTATTTAGTGCCGTAAACGCAGTAAGAAAATTAGGGGTTGACGGAGAAATTGCTCTCAATAAATCTACCGATAAATTTATAAAACGCTTTTCACGGTTAGAAAAAGAAGTTTTAAGCCGTAACAAAACGCTAAAAGATTACAATCAAGAAGAACTTGATAAAATTTATAACGAATTAAAAAAAACGGAGACGGAAAGTGGAAATTAAAAAAATAAAAATCGGTAATATAGAAACCGAAAATAACGTTTTTTTAGCACCGCTTGCAGGGTATTCCGATTCGGCAATGCGTGTTATATGCGAAAGTTTGGGCGCAGGGCTAACGTTTACCGAAATGGTAAGTGCCAAGGGCTTAAAATATTCAAGTGAGAATACCGAAAATTTATTGTTTTCATATCCCGAACAAAGAATAAAAGCCGTTCAAATATTCGGTAACGATAGTGAAATTATGGGCGAAATTGCTTGTAGCGAATATTTAAAAGGCTTTCAAATAATTGATATAAATATGGGTTGTCCCGTTAGAAAAATTTATTCTAACGGCGAAGGAAGTGCTCTTTTAAACGATTTACCGCTTGCGTCCAAAATAATAAGTTCGGTTGCAAAAAGCGGAAAGCCCGTAACCGTTAAGTTTAGAATAGGAATAGACGACAGTAAGTACGTTACCGAAGATTTTGCCAAAATGTGTGAAGACAGCGGTGCAAGTTTAATAACCGTTCACGGAAGAACGAGAGAACAAATCTATTCGGGGAAAGTTCATTTTGAAGAAATTTACAAAGCCAAGCGTGCGGTAAAAATTCCGGTTATCGCAAACGGTGGAGTTTTCACAAAAGAAGACGCAAACGAACTTATGGAAAAGACGGGTGCGGACGGAATTATGATAGCACGTGGGGCTATGAATAATCCGTTAATATTTAGCGAGATTTTAGGAAGTTCGGAAAAAATAGATTTTAAAAGCGTAATGCTAAAACACCTATCTTTACTTGAAGAGCGTTACGGAGTTGAAAGAACTGCGGTAATATTTAGAAAACAAATGTCATGTTACTTAAAGGGCGTTAAAGGCGCTAAAAGGTTTAGAGAACAAGTTTTTTCGGCAACTAATTCAAAAGATATAAAAAAGGTTATACAATCTTTGAACCTTTAAAAATTTTTCGCAATATAATAATTTAGATATGTTTAAATTGTATTGCGATAAAAGAAACGACGTGTTTTCCGTTCCAAACGAAAACTGTATAAAAGACAACGCTTTGATATTCGGTTTCAACGGAATATCAAAAGTAAGTTATAAAAGTGAACTTTCCGGTAAAGAAGACGTTTTAACTAAACTTGCCGGCTTGACAAAACGTATAGGAAAAGTTATAATATCAGGTACTGTTACGGACAATTACGGGGTAATTAAGAAGTCTGCGGTAATTGCGGATAACGGTAAACTTTTGGGGATAAGCGATATGAACGCAGTTTCGCCGTCGTCAAGTTACTCTTGCGGTGGCGGACACAGAGTATATCAAACTTCGCTCGGTAGGGTAGGAATTGTTATCGGTAACGATTTTATTGACCCCGAAGTTATTAAGGCTATGGCTTTATGCGACGCAGATTTTATCGTTTGTTTACTAACGGAAAATCAAGCGCAAGAACACGAATTTTTAGTGCGTTCCTACGCATTTTTATACGGCTTACCCGTTTTAATCGTGGCAAAGGACGGAGTTTTAGGTGCGGATATTTACGGCGAAATCTTCGGTGGATTTAAAGAAGACGTTTCGCATATACTCTTACCTACTAAAAAATCTTACCGCCTTGTTACTAACAAAAAACGTGGTGCTTCCAAAGATTAAAGGAGTTTTTATGAAATTTAACATCGTACTTGTAGAACCGGAAATTCCGCAAAATACAGGTAATATATCAAGGACGTGTGCGGCAACCGGTAGTTCGCTACATTTGGTTAGACCGCTCGGCTTTGAGATAACGGACAAGCATTTGAAAAGAGCAGGGCTTGACTATTGGCAATATCTTGACTTACATTATTACGACAGTTTTGAAGAACTTTTCAAAAAGTATTATAACGGCAACAATTTTTACTTTATGTCCACGAAAGGTAATTTAGTTTATTCGGACGCAAAATTCAAAGACGGAGACTTTTTGGTTTTCGGAAAAGAATCGCACGGACTTCCCGAACCGCTTTTAAAGGAATATTACGATAAAACTTTAAGAATACCTATGTGGCAAGATTTAAGAAGTTTAAATTTATCTAATTCGGTTGCAATAACGCTTTACGAAGCGTTAAGACAAAACAATTTTGAAAATCTCAATCCCGAAGGACATTTAACCGGAAGAAAAGATTGATTTTACATAGGGGATTTTTTTTATGAACGCTTTTGAAAAAGTGATTTACGCTTTACAATTTAGTGTGGAAAGACCGACTAATTACAGTTTATTTCATATAGCCTTTTTAGTTTTAACCGTAGTTTTATCCGTACTTTTCGTATTGTTTTTTAGAAACGCAAAACAAAAAACCGTTGATAGAATTTTACTTGTATTTTGGCTTATAATTTTAATTTTTGAAATCTATAAACAGTTGGTTTTCAATTATTATTACGAAGACGGTGTTAGTAAATGGGACTACGCTTGGTACGCTTTCCCGTTCCAATTCTGTTCGTCGCCCTTATACGTTTTACCGCTTGCGGTATTCGTTAAAAATCAAAAATTTAAAGAAGTTTGCTATTCGTTTATATCTTCTTTCGTTTTGTTCGCCGGACTTGCCGTTATGCTTTACCCGAACGACGTTTTCGCTACCGATATATTAGGCGTGCAAATTCAAACAATGGTTCACCACGGTTTAATGGTAGTTATGGGCGTTTATATGCTTGCTTACAACAGAAATAAGTTAGGTTTAAAATTCTACCTTAAAGGCTTATTCGTTTTAGCAGGTTTTATAGTAGTAGCACTTCTTTTAAACTTTATCGTTCCGCTCTTTATAGACGAAACTTTCAACATGTTCTTCATAAGCAAAAAATATCCTTGCACTTTGCCGATACTTTCTGCAATTTATCCGAAAGTTCCTTACGTAGCGTTCGTTTTGATTTATGCAATAGGTTTCTCTTTCGTAGGTCTTATTATATCTTCAATAGCAATTGGAATTACTAAATTATGCATGAAACTAAAAAAATAAATATAATAATTTTAGCGGTTTTTATTTTTATGGAAACCGCTTTATACGTTATAATTATGCGGAATTTGTTGTCCCCGACAAGACACTTTTGCTATCTTTCCATAATTATTTGTTTTTTGTTTACTCTTTACGACTACAATAATTCAAGCAATTCAAAACTAATGTTTTACGCTGTTTGTTTTACGCTTGTTGCCGATTTGTGTTTGGTGCTTTTGAAAGCGAAAAATATATCCTTTGCTATGACGGTTTTTACTTTTACGCATATTACCTACGAATTAAGGGAAATGAAAAACTCTAACAAGAAGGTAAACGAAATATCGGTTGTGGTAAGAATAATTCTTTCGGTTGTTTTAATTATTTTAGGTAAAGTCGTTATGAAAAACGGGTTTAACTACTTGATTTTTATAACTATGATTTATTTTGCAAATATACTGTCTAACGTTGTGTTTTCCTTTTTTGAAAATAAAAAAGATTTACTTTTTATAATAGGTTTAATTCTCTTTTTGTTTTGCGATATTTATACGGGTTTCGGGTTTTTAGATTTAACTTTGGCGGAAAATTCCTTTTTGCAAAAATTGTTGTATCCGCCCTTTAACGCAATTTGGCTTTTCTACTTGCCCGCTCAAACCGTGCTTGCAATTTCAACTTTTAAAAAGTCCGAGTAATCGGGCTTTTTTATTACATAAAAATTTAGATTAGTAAATATAATCTAATATGTCTATTTTATCTCAAATACTTTTGGCGTTCGGTGGAATAACGCTTTTTTTAATCGGTTTAAACAATATGAGCGAAAATATGGAAAATCTTGCGGGTAAAAAAATGAAAGGGTTACTTGAAGGTTTTACTCAAAATAAATTTTCGGGAGTTTTAACGGGAGCGTTATCAACCGCCGTAATACAGTCAAGCATTGCAACAAATATGATAGTAGTAGGGTTTGTTTCAAACGGAATTATGAGTTTTTATCAAGCGTCGTCAATCGTAATGGGTGCGAATATAGGAACGACTATAACGGCGCAACTCGTAGCGTTATCGGGTAAAAACGCCTTTGATATAACGGCTTTCGGCTCACTAATTGCGTTTATCGGTTTTTTAATGAAGTTTTCAAAAAACAGAAAGGTAAAAGCGATAGGCGGTGTAATGGTAGGGTTCGGTATGCTTTTCTTCGGGCTTGATATTATTGAAAATTCAATTTTATTTTTTAAAAATTACCCCGAATTTAGAAACATATTTTTAGTAGATAGCGACCTTTTGCTTTTACTTAACGGGCTTTTGGTAACGAGCATAATACAAAGTTCTTCGGCGGTAACGAGCGTTATGATAATTTTGGCGTCTAACGGACTTTTAACTTTTGAAAACAGTATGTTTTTAATTTTAGGTGCGAATATAGGAACTTGCTTATCGGTAATAGTTGCGTCGCTTTCCAAAACCGTAGAGGCAAGAAGAACTGCGTTTTTTAATTTGGCTTTTAATTTGGTGGGAGCGTTAGTTTTGTTCGTTCCGTTAAGTTTGTTTAAAGAGCAAATAGCGAACTTTTTTGCAAGTTTTTCAAGGGGAATAGAAAGAGAAATAGCAAATTTCCATACTCTTTTTAATTTAACGGTAACGTTTTTATTGTTGCCTATATTAAAACCGTTTACCGAACTTATCAAAAAGATTATTCCAAACGGCAAAAATACGGTAAAAAGAGAGAAAAAACAACCGCTAACGGTTAAAAATATGGTAAAAGAGTAGTAATAGAATTGACAATTTTCAAGTAAAAGTATAAAATTATTCTATAAAACAAATTACTAAATTTAAAAGGAGTAATGTTTATGAATAAGAAAACTGTAAAAGACGTTGACGTTAAAGGTAAAAAATGTTTAGTACGTGTTGACTTTAACGTTCCTATGAAAGACGGCGTTATTACCGACGAAAACAGAATTAACGGCGCACTTCCAACCATCAAATACCTTATGGAAAACGGAGCAAAGGTAATACTTTGTTCACACATGGGCAAACCTCATAACGTATTTGATGAAAAAATTGACCTTAACAAAAAGGAAAAGAAGGCTTTGGAAGCACTTCCCGAAAACGAACAAGAAGCGTTTAAGAAAGAGTGCATAGAAAAGGCTAAAAAGGACGTTAAAAAATATTCTTTAAAACCTGTTGCAGACAGACTTAACGAACTTTTAAACGGAAAAGTAACTTTTGCTACCGATACCGTTGGTGAAGACGCAAAACAAAAAGTTGCTAACCTTAAAGAAGGCGAAGTGGTTTTACTTGAAAACACCCGTTTCCAAAAAGGCGAAGAAAAGAGAGACGAAGAATTCTCTAAAAAACTTGCCGAATTTGCCGAAGTTTACGTTAACGACGCTTTCGGAACGGCTCACCGTTCACACGCATCAACCGCCGCTATCGTTGAATACGGTTTCGTTAAAACTGCAGTTTGCGGTTTCCTTATTGAAAAAGAACTTACCGTTATGGCAGATTCTCTTGAAAACCCGACAAGACCTTTCGTTGCAGTATTGGGCGGTGCAAAAGTTGCCGACAAATTAAACGTAATCTCTAACCTTTTAGAGAAATGCGACAGTTTGATTATCGGTGGCGGTATGGCTTACACCTTCTTAAAAGCAAAGGGCTACGAAGTTGGTACTTCTCTCGTTGATATGGAAAAAATTGATTATTGTAAAGATATGATAAAGAAAGCCGACGATTTAGGCAAAAAACTTTATCTTCCTATTGATACTACAATCGTTAAATCTTTCCCTGACCCGATTGACGCCGAAGTTGAAATCAAGGTTGTTGACAGTGATAAAATTCCTGCCGATATGATGGGACTTGATATCGGTGATAAGACTATGAAACTTTTCGGCGACGTAGTTAAGAACGCTAAAACGGTTATTTGGAACGGACCTATGGGCGTATTTGAAAACCCGACTTTGGCAAAAGGTACTATGTCAATAGCAAAAGCAATGGCAGAAAACGAAGGTGCTACTACTATTATCGGTGGTGGTGACAGTGCAGCCGCAGTTGCTCAACTCGGTTATGCTGACAAGATGAGCCACGTTTCTACGGGTGGCGGTGCGTCTTTGGAACTTTTTGAAGGAAAAGTTCTCCCGGGTATTGCTTGTCTTAACGAAAAAGACTAATTTTAAAAATGATAAAGGACTTGATTAGAATCAAGTCCTTTTTTCGTTGTGTTTGTTAAAATAAAATTATTGCGTAGTTAAAAATCAAAACCGCCAAAGCGGAGAGCATTGCAACTATTATTAAAGAACGCTTTGTAAGTGACGCTATAATCGCAACTACTGTTCCTATAATTCCGGCGTAAATATTTCCGGTAGAATAAACTACGTAGGGGAAAGTCATTGACGCAAGTACCGTGTAGGGTATATAAAAGAAGAAACTTTGAAGAAATTGCGATTTGATTTTTCTTCTCATAAACGCCATAGGTAGCATTCTTATAACGTAGGTAACGAGTGCCATAATAAGAACCGTTAAAATCATTTTAGGCATTTTCGTTTTCCTCCTTTTCTCCGTTTTTTACGGGGAAGAAAACCGAAACTAAAATAGCGGTTAAAATTGCAGATATTATATATGGAAGTCCGTTTGTTAAAACGCTAAATACGGGAACGAAATATAAAACGCAAGATATAACGGTGGCAACCGTTATTGAAACGGTAACGCCTAAACTTTTCATTGCCGGCGGAATAATTATAGCAATAAACATAGCGTAAATTGCTATATTCAAAGCCGAAACTATTTGTTCGGGAAGAATATTTCCCGCAATAGCACCGAAAAGCGTTCCAAGTGACCAACCTAAATAGGGAAGTACGGTTAATCCGTGAAAATATTTTGTGTTTACCGCCTGGGTTTTAGTAACCGCAACGGCAAAAATCTCATCGGTTATAAACGCTCCGCAAAAAAGTCTTTCTAAAAAAGTAAAACTGTCGTCTAACTTTTGCGTTAAAGATATTCCCATTAAAAAATATCTTGAATTTATAACTAATTGTCCTAAAATAAGAGAAATTATTGAACCGCCAACCGCTATGATTTCCGTTCCTGTAAATTGTCCTGCCGATGTTAAATTCGTCATAGAAGTCAAAAGAGCAATAAATATAGGCACGCCTAAACCTACCGCCCAAACTCCAAACGCAAACGAAACGGAAAGGTACCCAAGCCCGATAGGAAGTCCGTCTTTTAAGCCTTGTTTAAAAGTAAGTTTTTCCATAGTAAATTCCTTTAACAAATGGTATTATACTTTTTTAGCAAAATTAAGTCAAATTTTAATAGCATAAATATAAAAATACCTTTAAAATATTGCAACTTTTTTAAAAATATGTTATACTTTTAAAGTATTTATTAAAAGGAGATGTTACTTATATGAGAAAAGCAATTATTGCAGGTAACTGGAAAATGAATTTGACGCCTTCTCAAGGTGTTCAACTTGTAAACGAACTTAAACCTTTGGTTAAAGACGCTGATTGCGACGTTGTAGTATGCGTTCCCGCAACCGACATTTACGCCGTTGGCGAAGCAATTAAAGGTTCAAATATTAAACTCGGTGCTGAAAATGTTCACTTTGCCGATAACGGTGCTTTCACTGGAGAAATTTCGGCAGATATGCTTTTGGAACTCGGTGTTGAATACGTTATTATCGGTCATAGCGAACGCCGTCAATACTTTGCTGAAACGGACGAAACCGTTAACAAAAGAACTTTACAAGCCCTTAAAAAAGGACTTACTCCTATCGTATGCGTAGGCGAAACTTTAACCGAACGTGAAACGGGCAAAACCGAAGAAGTTTTAAAACGTCAAATCGTTGAAGGTTTAAAGGGCGTTGAAGATTTAACTAAACTCGTTATCGCTTACGAACCCGTTTGGGCTATCGGTACGGGCAAAACCGCTACGAGCGAACAAGCAAACGAAACTATCGGTTATATCCGTAAAACTCTTGCAGAAACCTTCTGCGAAAAATGTGCGTCAAAAGTTCGTATTCAATACGGCGGTTCTATGAAACCTTCTAATGCAAAAGAACTTATGGCTATGGAAGAAATTGACGGTGGTTTAATCGGTGGTGCATCGTTAAAAGCAGTTGATTTCTCTCAAATCGTAAACTACAATAAATAATTAAAAAGAATTTTCAAGGCGGGCGGAACGAAAAAGTCGTTCGTTCGCCTTATTTTTAGGAGTTATTATGAGTAAACAACCCGTTTGTTTAATTATTATGGATGGCTACGGTCTTGCAAAAAACGAAAACGCTAACGCTATTGAACTTGCAAACGTAGGTATTATTAAAAATCTTTCAAAAACTTATCCAACCACCACTTTGGGTGCAAGCGGTATGAGCGTCGGTCTTCCCGACGGTCAAATGGGCAACAGTGAAGTAGGTCACTTGAATATGGGTGCAGGTAGAATTGTATATCAAGATTTAACCCGTATCACGAAAGAAATTCAAGACGGAGACTTTTTTAAAAACGAAGAACTTAATTTCGCCGTAGATAAAGCCCTTAAAAACGGCAAAAAACTTCACTTATACGGCTTACTTTCAACGGGTGGCGTACACAGTCATATATCGCACCTTTTCGCACTTCTTGACTTATGCAAACAAAAAGGCTTAAAGGACGTTTTCGTTCACGCATTTTTAGACGGTAGAGACGTTGCTCCAACTTCCGGTGCAGGCTTTATTAAAGAAGTAAACGATTATATGAAAAAAATCGGCGTAGGTAAAATTGCAACCGTAACGGGCAGATACTACGCTATGGACAGAGATAACCGTTGGGAAAGAGTAGTTAAGGCTTACGACGCTTTAACGGTTGGAAGTGAAAAGGTTGGAACGGACGCCGAACAAGTCGTTCTTGAAAGTTATAAAGAAGGCGTAACGGACGAATTCGTAGTTCCTACTACGATAGTTGAAAACGGTAAACCGGTAGGCTTAATTGAAAAGGGCGATTCGGTTATTTTCTTCAATTTCCGTCCCGACAGAGCAAGGGAAATTACCCGTGCGTTTACGGTAAAAGAATTTGACGGTTTTGAAAGAAAAACGGGCTATCTTGATTTAAACTACGTAGGCTTTACCAAATACGACGCAACTTTTGAAAACGTTAAAATAGCGTTTAAGAAAATTTCTCTTGACAATACTCTCGGCAAATACCTTTCAAGCAAAGGTTTAACTCAACTCCGTATTGCAGAAACGGAAAAATACGCTCACGTAACTTTCTTCTTTAACGGTGGCGTAGAAGAACCTGAAAAGAACGAATTTAGAGATTTAATTCCTTCCCCGAAGGTTGCAACTTACGATTTACAACCCGAAATGAGTGCTTACCTTGTTACCGATAAAGTTTTGGAAGAAATTGCAAGCGATAAATTCGATGTTATTATTTTGAACTTTGCAAACTGTGATATGGTAGGACATACGGGCGTTATTGAGGCGGCTAAAAAGGCTGTTCAAACGGTTGAAGAATGCACTAAAAAGATTTGTGATAAAGTTCTTGAAAAGGGTGGCAGTTTACTTATTACGGCAGACCACGGCAATGCGGACAGAATGGTTGAAGACGAAGTTTCAAATAAACCTTTCACCGCACATACCACTAACCCCGTTCCACTTATATTAGTTTCAAATAAGTATAAAAACGCTACTTTGCGTTCGGGTGGCGTACTTGCGGATATTGCTCCCACTATGCTTGAAATTTTAGGCGTTGAAAAGCCGATAGAAATGACGGGTGAAAGTTTAATAGTTAAAAGTAAATAAATTGCTTAAAAACAGTTGTAAAAAGTTTTAAAATATGGTATACTCTTATAGAATTATCTAAAAAGGGTAGTTTTTAATAAAAAAATACACTAAAAAAGGTGAAAATATGTTTGAATTATTTAACGCTTTAAGTATAATATTTATTATTTTATCAATTCTTGCGGCTATCTTCGTTATAGTTGTTGTAATTATGCAACCAAGCAATAGCGACGGTATTAACGCAATAAGCGGTCACAGTGAAACTTTCTACGGCAAAAACAAGTCAAAATCGTTAGAAAGCAAAATGCGTAAACTTACCATTGTTGCTATTTCGGTTCTTGCTTTTTGTATGATAGCCTATACGGTTATATACGAACTTGCTCAAAGATTATTAGGTTAATGAAAGACGGCTTTTTAAAAGCCGTTTTTTTATGCAAAAATTATGAGTTTAAAAGATATATTTATTGAAAAATTTAATAATGGAGAAATTGAAAATTTAGGAATTAAACGCATTTGCGAATATTTTGATTTTAAGTCGCAATTTGATAAAAATATTGCAAGAGATATTTTATCAAAATTATGCAGTGAAGGGGTTATTGTTTACAAGGACGGAAGATACGTTTTATTTGAAAACAGTGGACTTTTAAAGGGAAAAATCAAAGGAAACGAGCGTGGCTTTGCATTTTTAATTACCGAAAACGGTGACTTTTTCGTTCCGCCAAAATCTTTACACGGAGCACTTGACGGCGATGAAGTTATAGCCGAAAAAGTTGACGGAAAGCGTGGCTCTACCGACGAAGTTGAAGTTAAAAGTATAGTAAAGCGTGGCGTAAACGAACTTGTAGGAACTTATCACGAGCAAAACGGTTTCG
>JAZRVG010000118.1:0-8173 GCA_045599025.1 Christensenellaceae bacterium
GTTGAAAATTAACGAAATGGGTAGCGTTTCGCTATATGTAATCGTTTCGCTTTTTGCAATAACCACTTTTACGGATGCGGGAGCGTACCTTATAGGTTCGCTTTTAAAGGGTAAAAAACTTTGTCCTAAATTAAGTCCTAACAAAACGGTTAGCGGTGCTTTGGGCGGTGTTTTAGGTGGCGTTGTAGGTGCTTTTATCGTGTATTTCGTATTCAAAGCGGTATCTCTTCCCGTACTTACTTCCGAAAGGGATATTGACGTTATATTCTTTATAATAGCGTGGGGAGTGGTTGCAAGCATTTGTACCGAAATAGGCGACTTGTTTGAAAGTTATATCAAGCGTAAACTTTTAGTAAAAGATATGGGCAATATGTTCCCGGGTCACGGCGGAATGCTTGACAGAATAGACGGTTTTTCATTTTCCACAATGATAACTTTGCTCATATACTCATTTTTATTTTAATTTAAGGATATAATATATTTATGATAAAAATTGCTTTGCTCGGTAGTACGGGTTCAATAGGGAAACAAGTTTTAAACGTAGTTGACCGCTATCCCGAAAAATTTAAAATAGTATCTTTATCGGCTAATAAGAACGTGGCAGTTTTTGCCGAGCAAGTCAATAAGTATAAGCCTAAAATAGCAACGCTAACGAACCCCGAAAACTTGTATCAAATAACTTCAATGCCAAAGGAAACCACCTTTTATTACGGAGAAAACGCATTACTTCACGCTATAACGGAAGATTGCGATATAGTTTTTGACGCAGTAATGGGTTTTGCAGGGTTATCTGCGGTATTGCAAGCGATAAAATTAAAAAAAGATATAGCACTTGCCAATAAAGAAACGCTTGTTGCAGGCGGAGAACTCGTTATGAGTTTGGCTAAAAAGGCAGGTGTTAAAATTATTCCCGTAGACAGTGAGCATTCGGCAATTTTCCAATGCCTTGAATGTAATAGGGAAAAACCTTATAAAAAACTAATCATAACGGCGTCGGGCGGAGCGTTTAGGAATAAAAGTGTAGAAGAATTGTCAAACGTTACGGTTAGCGACGCACTTTTGCACCCTACGTGGCAAATGGGTAAAAAAATAACCGTTGACTGTGCTACTATGATGAACAAAGGCTTTGAAGTTTTAGAGGCTATGTGGCTTTTTAACGCTAAAAAAGAAGATATACAAGTGGTAATTCATCCGCAAAGTATAGTTCACTCTATGGTAGAATTTGAAGACGGGGCAATTTTGGCACAAATGGGAAATCCGTCAATGGAACTTCCTATTCAACTTGCTTTAACGTATCCCGAAAGATTATATACGGGTATAGAGCCTTTAAATTTAGTCGGGAAAACCCTTGAATTTTACGACGTGGACAGAAAAAAATACCCTTGCTTTGAAATAATGGAAAAGGCGATAGAAAAGGGTGGAAATTATCCCGTAACGGTATCGGGAGCGGACGAAGTTGCAGTTGAACTTTTCTTGCAAGGAAAAATCAAATTTTTGCAAATTGCAGATTTGGTAAGTTACGCAACGGATTATACCGAAAAAACCGAACTTTCGCTTGAAGGCTTAAAATATGCAGATATGCGTGCAAGAGAAAGGGTAATAGAAAAGTATAAAAAGGGTATTTAATGAATAATTTATTGAGTTTTGCATCGGTAACGAGAACGGTAGGTTCAATAGTTTTGGCAATTTTAATATTGCTTTTAATGATAACTATTCACGAGTTCGGGCATTATATAACGGGTAAAATATTAAAATTTAAAATAAACGAATTTGCAATCGGTATGGGGCCGGCAATCTTCAAAAAGAAGAACGAAAAAACGGGAGAAATCTTTTCAATACGACTTTTTCCGCTCGGTGGTTTTTGTGCCTTTGACGGCGAAGACGAAGACAAAGCCGATAACCCCGACGCTTTTAATAATAAAGAGCCGTGGAAAAGAATTATCGTTTTGGTAAGCGGTGCTTTAATGAATCTTATTTTAGGCATAACGGTATTGTGTTTGTCAATAGGTTTTTACGGGCAAATGCTTATAGAAACATACGACGTAAAACCGACTACGATGCCCGAATATGCAGGTTATTCGCTTGAAAACGACGACCAAATTTTAAAGATAGAAAACAAAACTATATTTATGCCTTCCGATATAGGAATTGCTTTAAAGAACAAAAAGCAGGGGGACGTAGTTGAAGTAACCGTATTAAAAGACGGTAAAACGGAAAAAAGAAACGTCCGTTTAAGAAACGACGTTACGGGTAAAAACGTAACCGACGTTGAAAGTTCGTTTACGGCACTCGGTATATCAACTATTTTTAAAATAGACGAAACGTACGGCGAAACGGAACTAAAAGGCGGAGAGTTCGTTTATAGAGTGAAGGACAAAGCGGAGTATTTAGATTGTACGAGAGTTTTTAATACGTTTGACCTTATTAGTTACGCAAAAAGTTTAGCGGTTGGAGATACTTGTTCTTACTATATAGAACCGCAAGATTTGCAAAACGGAACGGCAGGTAAAACCGTTGACGTAATTATAAATGAAGACTTATCAACTAAAACTAACGAAGAAATTTTGAACTATTTGGGAATTAAGTCCGCCACCGTATATTATAAATACGCTACCGTAAATAAGCGTTTCGGCTTTTTCCAAACGATAGGTAGGGGCTTAAAATATTCCGTTTCAATAGGCGGAGTAATTTTCAAAACTCTCGGGGAACTTTTAACGGGAAAACTCGGCTTAAACGCAGTCGGCGGACCTATCACGACTATTTCAATAACGAGTACGGCAATTAAGACGGGCGGATTTAGTTATTTCCTTGAAATAGGCGGATTTATCGGCGTAAACCTTGCACTTTTCAATTTGCTACCTATTCCCGCACTTGACGGTTCAAGAGTAGTATTTTGCATAATTGAGTGGATAAGGAAAAAACCCGTAAACAGAAAAGTAGAGGCTGTAATTCATACCGTAGGGCTAATGTTGCTTTTAGGGTTTAGTATTATGGTTGACTTACTTCAATTATTCTAAAAAAATATATTTGCGGTAGATAAAACTACCGCATTTTTTATAATAGGACGATAATAATTTAGTAATAATCAAAAAGTTGCTAAAAGGCACAAAAAGTGTTAAAATAAATAATTATGGACGTAATAGAGTTTAAAAACGTTTCTTTTTCTTACGAAGAAGACGGAAACAACGTAATAAACGACTTAACGCTTACGGTTAAAAAAGGGGAATACTTGTGTATTCTCGGTAAAAACGGTAGCGGTAAGTCAACTTTGGCACGCCTTATGAACGGTCTTTTAACCGATTATACGGGCGAAATCAAAGTGTTCGGTTACGATACCAAAGATAAGTCTAATATATACGAAGTAAGAAAGCGTGTAGGTCTTGTTTTTCAAAATCCCGATAATCAAATGGTTGCAACTATGGTTGAAGACGATATTGCTTTCGGACCGGAAAATTTAGGAATACCACCCGAAGAAATAGGCGAAAGAATTGATTTTGCGCTAAAAGCCACCAATATGGAAAAATACCGCAACGTTGCAGGGCAAAAACTTTCGGGCGGTCAAAAACAACGTGTAGCCATAGCAGGTGTTTTGGCTCTTAAACCCGAAGTTTTGATATTAGACGAATCAACGTCTATGCTTGACGGAAAAGGGCGTAGAGAAGTGTTAAACGTCGTTAAAAAATTAAACGGGCAAGGCGTTACGGTAATTACCATAACTCACTATATGACGGAGGCTGTGGATAGCGATAGGGTTTTGGTAGTGGACGGCGGAAAAGTCGTAAAAGAAGGAACACCGAGAGAGATTTTCAAAAGCGGAGAAGACCTTAAAAAATACGGTTTGGAACTTCCAAGAGAAACATATATAGCCGAACAACTCAAACTTTCGGGTTTGCCTATTAAAGAAGGCGTTTTAACGATAGACGAGTTAAAGGAGGAATTATGCAGATTATTGCGAAAGAATTAAAATATTCTTACAATAAAAAAGCCGATTTCTCAAAGGACGCTTTAAAGGGAATAAGCCTTGAAATAAACGAAGGCGATTTTTTCGGTATAATAGGGGAAACGGGTAGTGGAAAATCTACTTTCGTTCAACATTTAAACGGTTTAATACCCGTTCAAAGCGGAGAACTTACGGTAGGCGGTATAACGTTTAAAAGCGGAGTAAAACACAAGCCGAGCGAACTCAAAGCGTTACGCTCAAAAATAGGTTTAATATTTCAATATCCCGAATATCAACTCTTTGCCGAAACGGTTTACGAAGACGTTGCTTTCGGTTTAAAAAACTTTTATCCCGAAAAGGATGGTAAGGAAGTTTATTTAGAAGTTAAAAGAGCGATAGAAGAAGTAGGGCTTGATTTTGAAAAGGTAAAAGACAAGACGCCGTTTGAACTTTCGGGCGGACAAAAAAGGCGTGTTGCGATAGCAGGCGTATTAGTAACCAAACCGGAAGTTTTGGTTCTTGACGAACCGGTTGCAGGGCTTGACCCGCAAGGCAAGAAAAATCTTATGCAACTTCTTCATAATATTCATAAAGATTACGTAAAAACTATCGTTGTAGTTTCGCACGATATAGACGAAGTAAACGAAAACTGCAATAGGGTGGCGGTGTTTAATAACGGCTACGTTACGGCGGTTGACAGTACGGAAAATATTTTTAGTAAAGAAAGCGTTTTAAGTGAAAGCGGTTTAGATTTGCCTATTACCGCAACTTTAACGAACGAACTTAAAAAAATAGGCGTTAATTTAAAAACAAACTATAAAACGGACGATTTTATAAATGCCGTTATAAAGGAATACAACAAGTAAAATATGTTAAGCGACGTTACTTTCGGGCAGTATTATCCAACGAAATCTTTTGTTCATAACATGGATTCAAGGGTAAAACTCCTACTTTTAATTGCATACATAGTAATGATATTCGTAGTTAAAAATTTCTACGGATTTATTGCGGTAGGCGTTTTTTTGCTTTTAGCAACGTTGCTTTCAAAAGTACCTGTATTTGAACTTTTAAAAAGTGCAAAAGCAATCTTTTTTATAGTTTTTATCACGGTAATATTAAACGCAATTTTTTACCGCCCCGAAAACGCTCACGTATTATTTTGGACGGTTTCCGTTGAATCTTTAACCTATTCGGGCTTTATGGCTTTAAGGTTGATAACGCTTGTTCTCGGCAGTATGCTTTTGAATTTAACTACTACCCCAGTAGCGTTAACCGACGGTATAGAAAGCCTTTTAACCCCTTTAAAAGTTATTAGATTTCCCGTTCACGAACTTGCACTCGTTATGAGTATAGCACTCCGTTTTATACCTATTTTAATGAACGAGGCGGATAGAATAGTAATGGCACAAAAAGCCCGTGGTGCAGATTTTGAAAGCGGAAATTTATTTAAAAAAGCAAAGGCTATGATTCCCGTTTTAATACCCCTTTTAATAAGTGCTTTCCGTAGAGCCGAAGAACTTGGCGACGCTATGGACAGTAGGTGTTACAGTGCGAGTGAAAAGCGTACCAAATACAAAAAACTCAAACTCACTTGGCGAGATTTGGTAGGAACGTTGTTCGTTACGGTATTTTTCGTAGGAATAATATTTTTGAACAGATATTTAGGGGGTATCGTATGAATATACTTCTAACCGTTACTTACGACGGAACGGATTTTTGCGGATATCAAGTTCAACCTAATAAAAGAACGGTGGAAAGCGAACTTAATTCAGCGTTAAAAACGGTAATAGGTAAAGAAGTAAAAACCGTTGCAAGCGGAAGAACGGACAGTGGAGTTCACGCTATATCGCAAAAAGTTAATTTTCAAACGGACAGTAATATTCCCGTAGATAAATTTCCTATGGCGTTAAATAGGGTTTTGCCAAGCGATATAAAAGTTATTTCGGCAAAAAAGGTGGCGGAAAATTTTAACGCAAGGTATAGTGCCAAAAGAAAGACTTATAAGTACAGTTGTTATTTTTCACAAGTGGAAGAACCGCTTAAATTAAGATATGCGGTATGTTTAAAATATCCGCTTGATATAGAAAAAATGAAAGAAGTTGCCAAAGCGTTTGAAGGGGAACACGACTTTAAGTGTTGTTTAGCGAGCGGAAGTTCGGTAAAAACTACGGTAAGAACGGTATATTCCGTAAAAATTCAAAAAAAAGGTAAGAATTTAGATTTTTTCGTTACCGGCAACGGCTTTTTGTACAATATGGTTAGAATAATAGTAGGAACGCTAATTAAAGCAGGGGAAGGCAAAATAGATAAAACGCAGGTTGAAACGGCTTTAATTACGGGAAACAGAGAATTACTTGGTAAAACGATGCCGTCAAAAGGGCTAACTCTTTATTCGGTTATTTATAAATAAAAGGTCAAAAATATATAAAAATTGAGTATTAAAGAGCAATTACAATTTTAAAACGCAAAAAACTTGTCAAAATGCTTGACAATATTTCATATTTTTAATAAAATATACAATGCGATATCAAAATTATGCATAAGGTTAGCCCCCCGAAAGCATAGTTTCTTGTATAAAACAGATTTTAAGGAGAAATATCATGAAAACTTTCATGGCAAAAGAAGGTCAAATAGAAAGAAAATGGTACGTTGTTGACGCAACTGATATGCCACTTGGTAGACTTGCATCACAAGTTGCAGCAGTATTAAGAGGTAAAAACAAACCTACTTTTACTCCTAACGTTGACACCGGCGACCACGTTATAGTTATAAACACCGATAAAGTTATTCTTACCGGTAAAAAGGCAGATAAGAAGTTCTATACTTATCACACTGGTTACATTGGCGGTCTTAAACAAATTCCGTATAGCAAAATGTTAGCCGAAAAATCGGATTTAGCAGTTTACGAAGCAGTAAGAGGAATGTTACCTAAAAACAGTCTTGGTAGAAAAATGTTAACCAAATTAAGAGTTTACAAAGGTGCAGAGCACAACCACGTTGCTCAAAAACCCGAAGAACTTAAATTAAGTAAGTAAGGAGATAAGTTATTATGGCAAAAGTAGCAAATAAGAAAAAAGTTCAATTCTGGGGAACCGGAAGAAGAAAGAAAGCAGTTGCAAGAGTTAGACTTATCCCGGGTGGAGCAGGTAACATCGTTATCAATAAAAAATCTATTGACGATTACTGTGCAACCGAAACAGTTAAACTTATCATTAAACAACCCCTTGTTTTAACTAACACCGAAGCAAAATACGATATTTTCGTAAACGTAGTAGGCGGTGGTTATACAGGTCAAGCAGGAGCAATCCGTCACGGTATTTCAAGAGCGCTTTTAGTTGCAGAACCTGAACTTCGTGCAGAACTTAAAAAAGCAGGTTTCTTAACGAGAGACCCGAGAATGAAGGAAAGAAAGAAATACGGTCTCAAAAAAGCACGTCGTGCTCCGCAATTCAGCAAACGTTAATCGTTTACTCAACAAAATATCAAAAGCGTTGCAATTTTTGCAACGCTTTTTTTACATAGAAAGAATTCTATTTTTGTGTAAAATTGTAAAAATGGTTGACTTTTTATAAAAATGGAATATAATATAATTACAAGGTTGAACCTTGGCATAAAGACAAGTTTTTTATGCTGTCGTTGAAACGGATATCTCGGTCAGGGGAGTCGTTCGTGGAGATACGTTTTATGGTTACCGCTTATCCAATTCCTGAATAGGTATTAACTGAAAGAAAAGCGTTATTAAAGAGAAAACCTTTCATTTGAAGGGTTTTCTCTTTTTTTAAGGAAATTATGGATACGAAAGACGAATTAAGCGAAATTGCATATTTTTATAAAGAAAACTTTTGTGGTAAAAAATATCACTTAAAAGCGGGTAGAAAGTGTCATATTATAGAATTTGATATTGTTTTTAAAGAAGAGCATTTTGTACATTTAACAGGTTTACATAAATTAACTGACATACCGCAAATTAAAAAGAATAATACTTCAAGTGTTTTTAGAAGTATTTTGAACGGGCAACTATTATTTACCGCAATACAAAAAAGTAAATATTACAAAAATATAGAAAATAGAATAAATTGTTTTTATGAATTAAGAGAAACTATTTTTACAAAAGAACTTATGGTAAAATCGTTAGACGGTTATTTTAATAAAATTGACGCCGACTATATGCTTACTAAAAATAAAGATTTGGTCAAGAAATATGCCCCGTATAGTTATGAAATTACTGACGAA
>JAZRVG010000119.1:0-32333 GCA_045599025.1 Christensenellaceae bacterium
ATCGGCAAAATAGACAAAGCGAACGAAATTGAAAACGCATTATTTAGTGCTGACAAAGAAGTTGTAATTACGGGAAGAGCGGACGGAGCAACGGCAAAACAATTCGGCGACTACGTTATTTCAAAACTTTAATAAACACTAAAAACAACAAAAAAACGGCTAACATTAAGCCTTAATAAAACACAAAAAAACGGCTATTTTTAGCCGTTTTTTTATATTCAATAAATTTATATATAGTATGCTTTTATATCGGTTAAATTAAATTCTCCGTCGCTATCGGTTATTTCCACTTCGTATTTAGAGGCTCTTAATGCGTTAAACGTACAAATGGCTTTATGCCCTATCGTACGGCCTTCGTAAACAAGCACTTTTACGTGTTGATACCAAGGCAAGTAAGCGTAAACTTTAAAACCGAAAACAGATTGTCCTTTTGTTAAATCTTCCTTTATAACCAAACAGTTAGATAAATATTTTTTATCGGGAACAACCCATTTTTCTTTATTGCCGTAATCTTTATGCGTTATTTCGTATGAGTTATCTTTTCTTTCCGCTTTGGAAAAATCAAGTGGAGTGCTAAAAGAATCACGTATCTTTTTACCTAATTTTTGCAATACCGCATTATCTTTTTTAGGTAAAAGTCCTTCGTCGTTCGGCGAAATATTAAGTAAAAAATTAGAGCCGTGCCCTACCGACGTTTGATACATTCCGAAAAGTTCTTCAACGGATTTTACAGTATCTTCGTTATCGTCAAAAAACCAAGTTGACCTTATTTTACAGTCGCACTCCGAAGGTATAAACGCAGGCTTTGACAACTGCTCTTTTTCGGTAGCAAGTTCCGAAAAATCGGCAGAAGAAACGACAAGCGGATTATCAAGCGGAGCATAACCGTCTTCGTTACCAACCCACCTAACGCAAGGAAACCAGTCGGGATCGCAAAAAGTTAATAAATCGGGTTGAAGTTTAAACATAACGTCGGTAATACGTTTTTTGTCGTAAACGTGATTTTCCGAACCGCAACAGTCAAACCAAAGATAATCAATTTTTCCGTAATTTGTAAGAAGTTCGGTAATTTGATTTATAAAATAATCGTCGTAGTCTTTTTCGTTAGAAAACGGAATTGCACTTCCACCCCATTGTGCAGGGGAATAGTATAAACCAACCTTTATGCCGTATTTTCTACAAGCGTCGGTATATTCTTTAACTATATCACCCTTACCGTTTTTATATGGCGAATTTTTAACGGAATAATTACTGTAATTTGACGGCCAAAGAGCAAAACCGTCGTGGTGTTTCGTTGTCATTATAGCGTATTTTGCACCGGCTTTTTTTATTTGGCGTATCCACTGTTCGCAGTTCAACTTTTTAGGATTAAATGCGTTAGCAGGCATTTCCTTTCCGTCCCAATCAACGTGTCCACGGTAAAAAGTTCTTATTCCAAAGTGAAAAAACACACCGAATTCCCAATCTAAAAAGTCTAATTGTTTTTTTGTAGGAAGTAATTTAATTCTTTCCATATTTTCTCCTTTTTACGTAATTTATATTATGCCACAATTAGTTTACACTGTCAATCTCCTTTCTAAAATAAGCACAAAAAAGCGAAGGGCTTAAATTTAGCCCTTCGCTTTTTATATACTCTATTTTTCTTCCGTTATGGCGACTTCTTTTAAAAGTTCCTTTTGCTTAATAAATTTTTCACGGGTGGCAAGTCCGCCACGTATGTGCCTTTCTTCTTTGTTTATTTCTAAAATTTTTCTTACTTCTTCATAAAGTTCTCTGTCTACGCTTTTTAATCTTATAGCCATATCTTTATGTATAGTTGATTTAGAAATTTCAAAATACGCACCCGCACTTCTTACCGTTGCACCCGTTTTTACTATATATTCCCCTTCTTCTAATATGCGTTTTTTTGACAGTTCTTTCATACCCTTTCCCCTTACGGTAAATGATATGATTTAACGTATAATTATATGTTTACTTTTTTTATCTTTTTAGAAAAATTTTTTATTTTGCAACTTTTACCTTCACTTTTTCTTCTGCCTAAAAAATACACGTTTAAGGTTATTCCAGAAAGTAGCCCTTTCATCATTAAAAACAGCCAACTTATAAATACTATAAACGTTGCAACTTGACCGTAAATTTCATTATAATTTCTAAAATATTTTATATACGCAAAAAAGAGACCGCTTGCTATTACCGAAAACACCGCCGTATATACGCTACCGAAAAATATTTCTTTAAACTTTACCTTATAAGGACATACGTAAAAATTTATTAAAACGGCACAAAAAAACACGAATAAAAAGGAAACTAAAATATTCAAAATATTAGTTATTATTTTACCGAATATTTGCAAAATTATCGGGTTTACAACACAATAAAAACACGCTAAAACCGAAAAAACAACTACCCCTACGAAAGTGAAAAGTATAGAAAAAGCCCTTACTAAAAAAGTGTTTTGCGGATAGTAATTGTATATTAGTTCTCCACTTCGTTTAAGATAAAAAAAGGCGTTTGCCGAAGAATAAAGTGCCAAGCAAAACGCTATAAAATTTCCGCTTGTTCCTAACTTTTTTGAAGTTAAAATCAAGTAATTCGTAAACTCGGCAAAATTTTCTTTAAAAAAGGTATCGGCTATAATTTCCACTTCCGAACCTAAAAGAGATATTATTAAAGTAAGCAAATAAAAAAGGGGTACTATGCCAAGTAGTATAAAAAACACCAATGCCCCTGCTAGTGTGTTACTTCCTTTATACCCTAAAAATCTATAATACCCTTTAATTTCATTAAAAAAACCGCTCATACGATTAAGTATGAACGGATTTATTTATTTTTATAATTTTTCTACCGACAGTTTTGAATAAATTTCTTCAAATTTATCTCTATAAAAAAGATTTGTTCCCGAAGTGGTTATTGACGCCGTTCCTGCGGCTACCGCACACTTTAAAATTTCTTCTTTACTTGCACCTTGCTCGGTCATTACGCTTGCCGCCGCAACCATACTGTCACCTGCTCCAACGGTGGAATTTACCGCTACCGTTGTGCTTTTACAATAGTAAGAATTTTCTTTGTCCGTTAAAATAGCACCGTCTCTTCCAAGAGATAAAAGAACGTTTTCCGCTCCCATATCTATTAAAATTTTGCTTGCCTCTATCATTTCTTTATAAGTGTCTATATGCCTGTTTAAAGTGTTTTCAAGTTCCTTTAAGTTAGGCTTTATCATATAAACGCCCGATTTAACAACCTTTAAAAGTTTTTCGCCTTCGGTATCTATAATAACTTTTTTGTCCTTTCCTATAACGCTTTTAAGTTTAAAGTAAAAATCGTCGCCAACTCCTTTCGGGAGTGAACCGCTCATTATAACTACCGATGCGTTTTTTGAAAGTTCTTCAACTAAACGGATAAGTTCTTCTTGCTTTTCTACGGTTACTTCGTCGCCTTTATCGTTAATTTCGGTAAGCATTGATTTGTTATCTACTATTTTATAGTTAGTTCTTACGCAACCTTTATTCCATACGAAAGAACTTTTAATCTCTTCGTCGTCAAGCCTTTGAATAAACAAACTTCCGTCTTGCTCGTACATAAAACCCGTAGCAAAACTGTCCGCTCCCAGACGCTTAACGCCTATCGCCGTATTCAACGCTTTTCCCGAATAAGTTACAACTTTATTATCTACCCTATTTAATCTGCCTACGTTTAACTGTTCAAGTTCAATGGTACAGTCAATACTTGGATTAGGGCATATACTTAATATCATTTTGCACCTTTTGACCTTTTTTGATATTTCTATTACATTATACACCCTTTTTTACGATTTTTCAATAGAAAAGGTCAAAAACTTGAATTTACGTCGTTAATAAATTATGCAAATAAGTCTGCCACGCCCGTCGTTTACGAGTTTTGTTACCGTTCTTTGCATTTTTTGTTTCGTGCTGTCTTTCATACAGTCTATTTTACCAACGATTTCTTCCCCGACAAGTGAAGAGAGCGGTTTGCCGAAAATGTCCGTTTGCCATACTTTTTGCGGATTTTCATCGTACTCTTTCTTTAAGAATTCCGCAAAGTCCTTACATTGTTTTTCCGTTCCCGAAATTGGCGAAACTTCTGCGTCAACGTCAACTTTTATAAGGTGCAAACAAGAAGTTTTTGCTTTGAGTTTTACCCCGTAGCGTGCTCCACGCTTAACTACTTCCGGCTCGCCTAAACTCATATCGTTTTCGCAAGGAATAACTATGCCGTAGCCACCGCCTTCAACTTCCGAAAGAGCGTTTTTTAGTTTGCGGTAATTGTCCTTTGCGGTCTTTAATTCTTTTACGTAGGACATAAGTTTAAATTCGTCGGTAATTTCTTCGCTTGAAAGTTCGCTTATAATTTTATAGAAAAGTTCGCTTTCCGGCTCAATTTCGTAAACGATTTTACCTTCGCCCGTTTCCAAACGCTTTTCTTTGCAAGTTTTTACACCGTCAACACCTAAAAGTGCCGTTTCCATAATAGAGTGTTGTTTCATTTTTCTAATTGCCGTAGAAGTTTCTTTAACCGTTTCGGTAATTTTGGTTATTATTTCACTCGTTCTCGGTAAAACTTGCATCCATTTTGGCATTTTTATATCAATTCGTTTTACGGGGAATTCCATTAAAGCACTTTCCATAACTTTTTGAATACCGCTTTCGTCGGCAAGTTTTACGTTCATAGGAATAACCGTAACACCGTATTTATCGGTAAGTTCGCTTGCAAGTTTTAACGTAGCGGTATCGTTTTCGTTGACCGTATTTAAAACTATTATAAACGGCTTTCCGCAACTTTTAAGTTTATTTACTACTTTTTCTTCCGCTTGAATATAGTTTTGCCTTGGAATATCGCAAATACTTCCGTCGGTAGTTACAACTATTCCTATCGTAGAGTGGTCTTTAATAACCTTTTCCGTGCCGATAGTTGCCGCCTTTTCAAACGGCATAGGATTTGCCGACCACGGCGTTTTTAAAAGACGTGGCTCGTCGTTTTCCTTATCGCCTATTGCTCCGTCAACAAGAAAGCCTACGCAGTCTATAAGCCTTATTTTAGCGTAAGTTTTGTTTTTTAAATTTATTTTAACCGCCTCGCTCGGCGTGAACTTCGGTTCTACCGTAGTTATGGTTTTACCTACGCCCGATTGCGGTAATTCGTCAATCGCTATTTGCTGTTTGTTTTTATTTTGTATATTCGGTGCAACTAAAAGTTCCACGAATTTGCTAATTAAAGTAGATTTACCCGTTCTAACCGGTCCTACAACTCCTAAATAGATATCCCCTCCCGTTCTTTTGGCAACGTCCTTATAGATATCGAATTTTTCCATTAAAAAATCCTCCCTGACATTTTTAATGTATGAGAGGACTTTTATTATTATTCTATTTATTTTCTTCTTTGTTTTTTTGAGCCTTTTTCTTTATACTCTTTTCCCTTATCATTTGATACCAGTTCGTAGGGTGTTCTTCGCCGGCTATTAACCTTTGAATATTTTTTCTGTGAGCGTACCACGTTAAGAAAACTATTCCTACTATCGCAAGATTTGCAATAGCAACTACGGTTATTTGACCGACTATTCCACCCGCACCGTGAGCAACGTATTCACTGTAAACGTTGTAAAGTTCCGCAATAGCGGCGGGAGTGGTTGCTATGAAAGAGCCCATAGAACCTATTTCGGTGAACATAATAAACACTATTGCCAAAACACCGCAAATAATGCCTACCCACCAGTTGCAAACCATAAATACGCCTATGGTAGTAGCAATACCTTTACCACCTTTAAAACGCATAAATACGGGGAAAACGTGCCCTAAAACAACGAAAAATCCGCAAAATACTCTTGCCATTAAACTTATTGGCATATTGCTTGAAACGAATTCTACGTTTCTGTAAATAAGGTAGCCTGCAAGCGTTGGTATAACGCCTTTTAACATATCAAGAAAAAGTGTTAAAAGACCTATTTTTATACCGAAATTACGGCTCATATTTAAAGTTCCGGGGTTTCCGCTACCCATTTTTCTAATATCTTGCTTTTTGAGTTTAGATATTATTACGGCAAAGTTTATATTACCGATAAGGTAAGAGCCTACCGCAAGCAACGCAAATTCCCAAAGTAAATTTATAGGTAACCGCATTTTATTCTTCCTCCGCCTTTTCCCTTACGAATATTCTTATTGGCGTTCCCGAAAAATTAAACGTTGAACGCAAAGTGTTTTCTATAAATCTTTTGTAACTGAAATGCATAAGGTCTTGCGAATTTACGAACAAAATAAAGGTTGGCGGAGTAACGCCGTCTTGCACCGCATAGTAAATTTTTAATCTTCTGCCGTGTTTCGTTGGCGGTTCGGTAGTTCTAACTGCGTCTAAAATAACGTCGTTAAGCGTTCCCGTAGTTACTCTTTGACGGGCATTTTCCAAACACTCTAACGCCGTAGGAATTATTTTATTTACCCTTTGCCCCGTTTTTGCCGATACGAACACCGCTTTGTAGTAATCCATAAACGCCAAGTCGCAATCCAACTTTTTCTTGAAAGTTTCTATGGTAAAACCGTCTTTTTCAACTGCGTCCCATTTGTTCATAACTACTACGGAAGGCTTGCCCTGTTCGTGAATATAACCTAAAATTTTAACGTCTTGCTCGGTTAAACCTTCAACGCTGTCTATTACTGCAACGCAAACGTCCGCACGCCTTATAGCACCGAAAGCACGAACTACGCTATAATATTCAACGTCTTCAAAAACTGCCTTTTTCTTACGGATACCCGCCGTATCTATAATGGTAAATTTCTTTCCGTCGTAAGTAAAGTCGGTATCTATTGCGTCACGGGTTGTGCCTGCAATATTTGAAACTATCGTTCTGTCATAACCTAAAAGTTTGTTTGTCAAACTTGACTTTCCTGCGTTAGGTTTTCCTACTATTGCTATTTTTACCGTTTCTTCGTCTTCGGAAGAATCAATTTTATCAAAGTAAGAAGTTACTTCGTCTAATAAATCGCCAAGACCTTTACCTTGTTCGCAAGAAATGCCGAACGGCTCGCCTAAACCGAGTTCGTAGTATTCCATTAAAACCGTAGGGTCGTAGTTATCAAGTTTATTGACCGCTAAAACGATAGGTTTATGCGAACGACGGAGAATTGACGCTACTTCTATATCGGATGCGGTAAGACCGCTTTTTACGTCGCACATAAATACTACTACGTCCGCCGTTTCTATCGCTATGTCCGCTTGGCGTTTGATATGAATCCACATTTCGTCTTGCGATTTGAGTTCTATTCCGCCCGTATCTATAAGGGTGAATTCTTTTCCACACCACTCCGCATCACAATAAATGCGGTCTCTCGTAACGCCCGCTTTATTTTCTACTATTGATATTTTTTTGCCCGTAAGTTTGTTGAAAAACGTAGATTTTCCAACGTTTGGTCTGCCTACAACGGCTACTAATGGTTTGCTCATTTTATTATCCTTACTTTTTTACCGCCCGAAAGTGCATCAAAGAAACTTTGTCCGCTACCGTCGGTAATAATTATTTTTTTATTTATTTTCGCTCTTAATTCTTTAACCGTCATATCGTCTAAAAAGATATCTTCGTCCTGTTTTAAACATACGTCGGGCAAAACTAAAAAGTCGTAATTTTCTATTTCGTTTTTTATTGCGTTATATATATCTCCGCCGGTTAAAAGACCGGTACAGTTTACCGTTTCGCCGAAAAATTCGTTTTTAACGGCAACCGTTTTTACCGATATTCCTTGAACGCTTTTAGCAACTTTTTCGGAAAGATTTTTTATAAATTCCCCTGCCGAAGTTCCCGAAATTATAAGGAATTTTCCTTTGTGCTTTTTGGGTTTTATGCTTTCTAAAACTTCGCTTTCAAATTTTGCGGTAGTGCCTACGCCGTTGCCTATTTGAGAAAAATCTCCGTAAAATTCTTTTTCTTCAAGGGGTATATTCGCCTTAAAATAAAATTCGTCGCCAAGAATTGCAAAATTTTCGCCAACCTTTCGGTTAAAGGCTCTAACTTCTTCAATAACGCATTTGGCGTAACCGGAAGTTATATCTTCTATCGGGTAAAGTCCGTTTCTGAATTTGGTTATTCCGCAAGGAACGATAGCAACCGAATTTAAGTTCGGGCGAAGTTTGTAAAGTTCCGACAAGGAATTTTCAAGCACCGCTCCGTCGTTAAGTTTGGGAACTAACACTATTTGAGTGTCAACTTTAATTCCGCCACCCGTAAGAGTTTTAAGTTTGTCTAATATATCGCCTGCAAAACGGTTGTTTAAGAGTTTTTCTCTAACCTTTTTGTCAACCGCTTGAACGGAAACGTATAAGGGGCTTAAATTAAGCCTTAAAATACGCTCCATATCTTTATCGTCAACGTTAGTTAAGGTTACGAAGTTTCCGCATAAAAAACTTTGGCGGTAGTCGTCGTCTTTTACGTATAAACTTTTTCGCATGTTAGGTGGCATTTGGTCCACGAAACAAAAAACGCATTTGTTTCTGCAAGTTTTAATATCTAAATTGTCCGAAACGAATTTCAAACCTAAACTTTCGTCGTATTCCTTTTCTATTTGAACTTCAACTTTCTCGCCCGTTTTTGATAAAACGCTCACCGAAAAAACGCTTTCGGAATCGTAGTAAAGATAATCTAAAATATCTACGCACTCGTTTCCGTTAAACGCTAAAATACCGTCGCCCTTTTCAAAGCCGTATTCTTTTGCTATTCCGTTTTTTTCAATTTTATCAATAATGAGCATAATTTTTAAGCGTTGTTATTCTTTTCAAATTCCGCCTTGTAAGTTGGTACTGCCTCGGCAACCGCTCTTTTTATAGCGTTTACGTCGCCGTATTCGGCGTCTTGTAAAAGTTTGAGTTTTTTGTTTAATTCTTCTTCCGTAATGTCCATAGGTTTGGCTACGAAAATTTTATCGTGACGGGTTTTTTGAAGACCTTCTTCGTTCATTAAAAGTTCTTCGTAGAGTTTTTCGCCTTTTCTTAAACCCGTAAATACTATTTGAATATCCTTATCGGGTTCGTAGCCCGAAAGTTCTATCATACGGCGTGCCAAATCAACTATTTTAACCGGTTTTCCCATATCTAATACGAAGATTTCTCCACCTTTTGCATAAGCCGCCGCTTGCAAAACAAGTTGAGCCGCTTCGGGTATCATCATAAAAAATCTCGTGATTTCGGGGTGAGTTACAGTAACCGGTCCGCCGTTTTCTATTTGCTTTTTAAATCTTGGAATAACCGAACCGTTTGAGCCCAAAACGTTGCCGAATCTTACCAAAACGAATTCCGTTTTAGAATTTTTTGATAACGATTGAATTATCATTTCGCACATACGCTTACTTGCACCCATAACGTTGGTAGGATTAACCGCTTTGTCCGTTGATATCATAGTAAAACGTTTTACGCCGTGATTTTTAGCACAAACCGCCGTATTATAAGTGCCGAAAACGTTGTTTTTAATGGCTTCTCCCGGACTATATTCCATAAGCGGAACATGTTTGTGTGCCGCTGCGTGGAACACGAGTTCGGGCTTGTACTTATCAAAAATTTCGTCCAAACGCTCTTTATCTCTTACCGATGCGATTAAAACGACTATATCTTGTTCGGGGTAATCTTCGGTAAGTTCGTTTTGAAGTTCGTAAGTAGTGTTTTCGTAAACATCTAAAATTACCAAAGTTTTAGGTTTGAATTTAAGTAGTTGCCTACAAATTTCACTACCTATTGAGCCACCGCCACCCGTAACCAAAACGACCTTACCTTCAACTTCGCTACTTATAAGTTCGTTGTCAAGTTTTACGGGTTCACGGCCGAGTAAATCTTCTATTTTAATAGGACGGGCATTTTTAATAACGTCATTTTCCGTTTTTAATGCACTGTCCACACTCTCAATAATTTTAACGGTTTTGCACGCTTTTGAACATATTTGCAAAATTTCGGCTTTTTCGTTTGCGGTAATTTCACTAATAGCGAAAATAATTTCTTGAACGTTTTTGGCGTAAACCGTTTCTTCTATATCGTTTCTCGTTCCTAAAACTTCAACGCCGTGAATTCTTTGGTGAAGTTTATTTTTATCGTCGTCAATTAAACCTACAACATTGTAGTTTAAGTTTACGTTAAATTCTATGTCGTTTAAAAGTATAACGGCAAGCGAACCTGCACCTATAATCAATAAGTTTTTAGATAAAGGATTTGCCTTTGACCTGTTTAAAACTTTAAAAGTAATTCTAACGGCAAGCCTTAACGCTACTATAAAAGAAAGAGATAAAGCGTTAGAATAAACGGAAACTTTTAAAAAATCATAGTAAAAAATTACGCAAATCATAACGTTTACTATAACCGCCGTAAGGCACGTTAAAAACAATTTTAGCCCGTCCATTTCGTTACAATATTTCCAAACGGTTTTATACGCCCCTACCGCAAACAATGCTACAACGAAAACGCCCGTTGATATTGCAACGTAAGGAAAAATTTCTTTAAAAATATCTAAAAAACTTCCTATGGAATATCTTAAAAGCGTTGCTAATACAAAGGATAAAAAGCAAAGCAATATATCGGAAAGCAAAAATAACATTATGCCAAAACCCTTTTTTACAATATAGTTATATCTCATAATCAGTTTACCCCGTTACTAAATTATTTGATAAAATATATTTTAGCATTTTTCTTATTAACTTTCAAGTTAATAAACGATTTTTTTTCAATTACGGAAAAAATATTGACAATATCGGGTAAAAAAAAGTATAATTTAAGCGTAAAGAATAAGAATTTAACTTTAAAAGGAGTTTTTTATGGCAGAAAAAGATTTTTATAGCGACGACGATATTATTACTATGGTTTCAAAAGACGGCAAAGAAGTTGACTTCGTTGAACTTGCCGACCTTATGTACGAAGGCAAGTATTATTTGGTAGCCGAACCTTGCGAACCTTTTGAAGGACAAGAAGAAACTTTCCCTATGGTATTTTTAGTTACCGAAAAGGGAGAAGACGCAGAACTTACCGTTGAACTTAACGACGATATCGTTGACGCTGTTTTGGCGGAATACGAAAAACTTTTAGACGAGGCCGAAGAAGACACGGAAGAAGTTAACGATAAAAAATAATTTTACAAAAATTTAACCGCTTTTGAAATTTTCAAAAGCGGTTTTTTTTAACTGTATTTTTTAAATTCTTTTTTTAATCTTTCAACTATTTTCTTTTCTAAACGGGATATGTACGATTGCGATATACCAAGTAAATCGGCAACTTCTTTTTGAGTAAATTCTTCTTCGCCGTCCAACCCGTAACGCATACTCATTATACGCTTTTCCCTTAAAGAAAGTTTAGATAAAGCGTCTTTTAAAATCTTTTTTTCGGCAAATTCTTCCGACTTTTTATACACTATTTCGGGGTCCGTTCCTAAAACGTCGGCAAGCAAAAGTTTGTTTCCGTCAACGTCGGTATTCAAAGGCTCGTCAAACGAAACTTCACCTTTTAATTTAGATATTTTCCGTAGGTGCATTAAAATTTCGTTTTCTATGCACCTTGACGCATAAGTGGCAAGTTTTATATTTTTATCGTTATTGAAAGTGTTTACCGCCTTAATTAGCCCTATCGTACCTACCGAAACCAAATCGTCGGTATCAACGCCCGTATTATCAAATTTTCTTGCAATATACACTACAAGCCTTAAATTATGCTCTATAAGTTGCTCTTTTACGCCTTCTTTGCCGTCAAGCATTTCTTTGATTTTTTCTTGTTCTTCTTCCGCCGTAAACGCCTTTGGCAAAACTTCCGCACCGCTTATATAGTAAACGCCGTTTTTATCTTTTTTAGTAAAAATTTTCTTAATAAAGTTCTTTATTTTAATAATTAAACGCATAAATTTTCACTCCTTTTTATAGAAAAGACGGATTTAGTAGCAGTTCAAATTCTCCGCTACTAAAATTTTCGGCGTGTCCTTCCCCTAAAAGTATATTCTCAAAAATATTAACTTTATAACCGTTATATATTAAAATTTTATCAACCGAAAAAAGTTTCATACTGCCGTTTCCGTTTACGGTATCTATTTTTAAATCTTTAAAGTAAGTTAATTTCGCACCGCTTTCCTTTATTTTTTTTATAAAAGATTTTGAAGATACTATTACGGGTATTCCGCTTTTATCGTCGCATAAAAAATTACCGCTATCTATATAACCGAGAGTTTTTATCTTAACTTTTCCTACGCAAATTACACATTTTCTAAAAAAAGAAGAAGTCTCTTTTATTTTAAAAAATTCCTTTACCCCGAAAAATAAAACTCTACCGAAAAGATAAGATACAAGTGCCGTTACACCGATAGGTATAACCGAATCGTAATTACTTACGAAATAGTTATCGTAGGAAATATTAGCAAGCGTGAATACCGCTATTATTACTCCACCGAATAAAAAAGTTAGCGACAAAAAGGTAAAAACGGAAATTAAATATCTTTTAACGCTTGTATATTTGGCATAAATAACAGGCATTAAAAATCCTACTAAAATCTTTAGAATAAAAAAAAGAATTCCGTTTTTTATATACAGCGGACTTACCACCGCAAAAAACGTTCCTACGCTTGACGCTAAAATTTGCATTATGAGTTTTGAGCGGGTTTTGATTATTTTTAAAGTAAAACGAATAAGCAAAAAATCCATAACCAAATTGTCTATAACCGCATATTCAACGTAAACTTCCATTGAATAAATTGTAAATAATTAAAGGCAATAAAAAAAAGCACGTTTTGTAATTTCGTGCTTTTTTTTGTCGTTATTAAATTAAATTTTAAAAGTAGATTGTTCGTCAAACGCATTTTTAACTTCAACGCCGTAAGTGTATTCATCATTATTTGAAGTATAGCATTTAAAACTTCCGTCTCTAAACGAACAAACTTTTTTCTCTTTCGTTAAAACTACTATTTCACGGATTTTCATTTCTCCGCAAACGCCTATATACAAAATGTTAGTTGAAGTGGCAGGTTTTAAATTTTCGTTTTCGTAGTCGTAAATTTTAAGCCAACCGTCCTTACTTTTTCTAACGTCCTTTTCATTTAAAGTAAACGAGCCTAAATTATTTATTTTGTCTTGTCCCGTATAAAAATTAAAAGTGGTTGACTTTTCTTTAAAATCGGAAACGTTTATATAAATATAACCTACGGGGGAAGAATTTTCTCTGTTTAAGTTTAAGTAAGCGTACAAAAATTCGTCGTTTCCCGTTTCTGTGTTTACGGTGTGATTAGTTTGCCAAAAAGTTTTAGGTCCGTTTTCGGTATCGTAAGAACCGTTAAAAGTTGATAAAACGAATTTATGATAGCATTTCGGGTTTGCTACGCCAACGCTATCTATAACCACTAACGAAGTAACGATAACTAAAACTATAACTACCGCCAAAACGAGTGCTTTTATTCTTTTAGGCGTGAAAAAATCTTTAAAAGTCAATTTCTTTTTCATAATAAACCTTCTTATTTATTAACGAGTTTTTCAAGTTCCTTCATAAAGGTAGTAATATCTTTGAACGAACGGTAAACGGACGCAAATCTTACGTAAGCAACTTCGTCAATTTCCTTTAAGCCGTTCATAACCATTTCGCCTATCTCTTTTGAAGAAATTTCTTGATCTAACGAATTGTAAACTTGCTTTTGAATATCTTCAACGAGCAAGTCTATTTTATACATAGGAACGGGACGTTTTTCACACGCTTTTATTATACCGTTTTTAATTTTGTTAGTATCAAAACTTTCTCTGTTTCCGCTTGCCTTAACGACTAAAACGGGAGTTGTTTCAATAGTTTCGTAAGTGGTAAAACGCCTACCGCATTTGGTACATTCTCTACGACGACGAATCATCGTGTTTTCATCGGTTGAGCGTGAATCAACTACTTTACTTTCAACGCAACCGCAATACATACATTTCATATTAAGTCACCTTTTGTATTTTTATATATTTTAACATAAATTACACCGTTTGAAAAGTGAAATTTATCTTTTTTTACCTTTTTTACGGGTATTTGAGTTAGATAAGCCCTTTCTATACACGCCTTTACTGTTAAAATCGTTTAAATTTTTGTTTTCAAACTTATTTTTAGAATTATTTTTTGCGTTTGTTGGCTTTTTATTCCCGTTAGCGTTTAATTGATTTTCGTTCTTTCTTAACCCTGCAATCAAATAAGCCTCTTTAACGAGTTCTCTGTTTTTCGGTAGCCTATATTGAAGTAACGCCCTTTGCATACGCTTTTCGCTTGGAGTTTTTGGAACGAAAACGGGTTTTAAAGTGTCGGGGTCTATACCCGTATAATAAATGCAAGTTGCTCTTGTAGAAGGAGTCGGGTAAAAATCTTGAACTTGCTCTGGCATATAGTTTATACTCTTTAAATACTCCGTTAAATTAACTGCGTCGTTAATGGTGCAACCCGGGTGAGAAGATATAAGATAGGGAACTAAAAATTGCTTTTTCCCTAACTTTTCGTTGATATTTTCGTACTTTTTAGCAAACTCTTTATAAACCGAAAACGACGGTTTATTCATTATTTTCAAAACTTCGTCCGACATGTGTTCGGGTGCGACTTTAAGTTGTCCGCTTATATGGTGTTTAACGAGTTCTTCCAAAACGTTTAAATTCTTATCGTAAACGATATAGTCGTAACGAATTCCGCTACGGATAAAAACTTTCTTAACCCCTTCAATTTTTCTTGCCTTTTCAAGAAGACTTAAAAAACCGCTATGGTCAACTTTTAAGTTAGGACAAGGCTTGTTTCCTATACAATATCTATCCTTACAAACACCGCACTTTACTTGCTTATCGCAAGCAGGCTCTCTAAAATTAGCCGACGGACCGGATAAATCGTGTATATAACCTTTAAAATCTTTGTCTTCGGTTAAGAGTTTTATTTCGTTTAAAATAGATTCGTCGCTACGCTTTTGTATTCTTCTTCCTTGATGATAATTTATTGCACAAAAGGCACAACTACCGTAGCAACCCCTATGGCTTACTACCGAAAATTTAACTTCTTCTATTGATTTTATTCCGCCTTCTTTTAAATAACTCGGGTGGCAAGCACGCATATAGGGTAATGCGTAAACTTTATCCATTTGCTCAACCGTTAACGGAAAAGCGGGTTTGTTTTGATATATTATTATGTTTTCTTGCTCTTGAATAAGCGGTTCGGCGTTCAAAGCGTCGGTATTTCTACTTTCTTCTTTAAACGATATACAATAGTTTATTTTGTCCTTTTTAATTTCTTCTAAACTCGGTAAAAGTTTTCCGCCCTTTTTAAGCAAGTTTTCTTTTTCGCTTTTTTGGTACGGAACGCAAGTTCCCCTTACGTCCTTAATTTTACTTATAGGCACTCCCTTTTTAACAAGAGATAAAATATCCCATATAGGATTTTCGCCCATACCGTAAATTAAAAGGTCTGCTCCGCTGTCTTCTAAAAGTGAAGGCATAATTTTGTCCGCCCAGTAGTCGTAATGAGCAAATCTTCTTAAACTCGCTTCAATTCCACCTATTATTACGGGAACTTCTGGGAAAAGCCTTTTTAAAGTTCTTGTGTAAACGGTAAGTTGCCTATCGGGGCGTTTACCTTGTTTTGAAGTTGGAGAATACACGTCTTCTTCACGCTTTCTTTTGGCAACGGTATAGTTGTTTACCATACTGTCAACAACTCCACCGCTTACCATATAGGCGTAAGTAGGAATTGGCAAAGCGTAGTAATCGCTATCGGTAATCGGTTGCGGAATTATTCCTACCGTAAAACCTTCGCTTTCTATAAGCCTTGCTATTACCGCATGCCCGTAGGTAGGGTGGTCAACGTATGCGTCGCTTGCTATAACTACGAAGTCTATTTGATTTTTTCCGTATTCTTCTTTTGATATAGGTAAAAACATATTTTTACAATTACTGCTCATACTTTGAGTATGATAATTTTAATTCGTGTTTTGGTGGTAACTTATATTATAGCAATTAACGTTTACGGTTTTATTCTTATGCTACTACAAAAAAAGCAAAAGGAAGAAAGTAAAACTTCAAGCGTTAAGGACGCTAAACTTTTTGCTACCGCTATGCTCGGCGGTGCGATAGGAATATATGCGTCTATGTTCATACTTTCATACAGACTTCAAAGTATGTTTTTAATGATTGTAATTCCTATAATAATAGTTTTGAATATTTATATCGTTTACACAGGTTTTGCAAACAATTTCGGTATGGTAATTTCCACTACAATTTAGTTAAAAGTTCGTGATAAAAGTTCCTTCGTTGCGTCGTAGCCGGCTTCGTCCAAACGGTATTTACGGGCGGCCGTTTCTATAATTGCGGGAATATTTCTGTTTGCCGAAACCGGAATTGTAAGTTTCGGTTTTTCTATGCCTAAAATTTCGGTGGTATCTTTTATATCGCCAAGCCTGTCGTATTCTTTCGTATCGTCCCATTTAACAAGTTCAACTACTATATCAATAGTTTTGGCGGGACGAATACTACTTTGACCGTACATAGTTCTTACGTTGATAATACCTATTCCCCTAACTTCCATAAAATACTGTATTTTTTCGGGAGATTTTCCCGTAATATTTTCGCCGATATTCTTTATTACAACGCTATCGTCGGCAACTAAACGGTGACCACGTGTAATAAGTTCCAAAGCCGTTTCGCTCTTACCTATACCTGCTTTACCGGTAAGCAAAATGCCTACGCCGAAAACTTCAACCAAAACGCCGTGCATAACCGTTCTCGGTGCTAAAAGTTCGCTTTGATACATTGTAAGTTCGTGAGCAAGAACGGTGGTTATTTGAGTTGAAGAAAATACGGGACAATTATATTTTTGTGCGTATTTTAAAACGGACGGCAAAATTTCAAGATTGTTTGCAAAAATAATACAAGGAATTTCACGCCTAAAAAGTTCGTCCAAATTTCTTTCCCTTGCGTTTTCGGGCATTGAACGGAGATAATCGTGTTCGGCGTTGCCGATAAGTTGAATTCTCTCGTGGTTAAAGTGAGTAAAATAACCCGTAAGTTGAAGTCCCGGTCTTGATACGCTTATAGAAGTAAGATCAAATCCGCCCCTTCCTTCAAAAATAACGTTAAGATTTAAAGATTTTGCAAAATCTTCAACTTTTACGTATTCGGTTATTCCCGACAAATCTCTTTTTTCGGTGTTAAAAATTTCCATTTTCAAAATACTCCTTTATTTTTATTGCTAAATTTTCACTTATTCCGTTTACCGTTTTTAACTCTTCAACGGATGCTACCGATATTTCATAAACGCTACCGAACTTGTCCATAAGAGCGTTTCTCTTTTGTTTTCCTACCCCTTCAATTTCGTTTAAAATGGAAGATAGAGCCCTTTTGCCACGCAAATTTCTGTTAAAAGTTATAGCAAAGCGGTGGGCTTCGTCTCTTATTCTTTGCAAAACTTGTAAGGAAAAATCACTCTTTTTAAGAACGACCGGTTCGTTTGAATAAACGGTATAAATTTCTTCTTCCCTTTTAGCAAGGGAAATAAGGTCAATATCCGGTGCGTACTTTTCAACTTCTTCTTTAACGCTTGAAAGTTGACCTTTACCACCGTCTATAATAATCAAATCGGGTTTAGGAAATTTCTCTTCTTCGTTCGTTCCTAATTTTTGCATACGGCGGAGCAAAACTTCGTGCAATGACGCAAAGTCGTTGTTGCCTTCAACCGTTTTTATTTTAAACTTTCTGTAATCGGATTTGGACGGCTCTCCGTCAATGAAAACGACCATAGAGCCTACTTTATCAACACCGCTTATATGCGAAATATCATAACACTCCATACGGCGTGGGTAGGTTTTTAGATTTAAAACTTCTTTAAGCCTTTCAAGTGCAAGCACCGTTCTGTCGTTTTTGTGTTTTATTTTGGAAATTTGTTTTTCCAAATATTCTTGGGCGTTCTTTTCCGCCATATCTAAAAGGCTTTTTTTAATTCCCTTTTGCGATTTTATTATTTGAGTTTTCTTTCCGTTTTTTTCACTTAAATAATTTTCTAAATTTTCCTTTTCTTCAAACTCGTTAGAAACTATAATTTCGTCGGGAATTTCTCTGTCGTTTTGATAATATTGAGTTATAAACTCTCTTATTCTTTCCCCGTCGCTATCGGCAAGAGAAGGCGACGCAAAATTTTTAAGTCCCGTAGTTCTTCCACTTCTTATAAAAAGCACCGAAACCGAAGAAAAAATACCGTCGCTTTTCGTCGCTATTACGTCAGCCGTAAAGAATTTGCTTACCGCAGTAATCTTCTTTTCTTTGAGTTTTTTTACCATATTTAGCCTATCACGAATAACTAACGCACGCTCAAATTCTTGATTTTCGGCAAGCGTTTCCATTTTAGTTTTAAGTAGGCTTTCTATCTCTCCGTCTTCCCCCGCTAAAAAGTCAACCGCCTTTCTAACTCTTTCTTTGTAATCTTCTTTTGAACATTTAAGCGAGCAAGGAGACGCACATAAACCTATATGATAATTTAGGCACTCTTTTCTCGGTTTTTCGGGATTTATTTTCGTTTGACAAGGGCGTATCAAAAACGCTTCTTTAATAATTTCAAGCAAATCGTTTACCGAAACGCCAAGCATAAACGGACCGAAATATTTTGAACCGTCCTTTTTAACTTTTCTCGTAACGGTAAAAGTAGGGTAATCGCTTTTTATATCAACTTTTATATACGGATAACTTTTATCGTCCTTTAATAAAATGTTGTATTTGGGTTTGTATTTTTTTATTAAGGTGTTTTCAAGGGTAAGAGCGTCGGCTTCGCTCGGGGTTATTATATAGTAAAAGTCGGCTATATTCATTACCATAGCCGCAACTTTTTCCGTTTTGTAACCGTTTTGAAAATATTGCGTTACCCTGTTTTTAAGGTGCTTTGCCTTACCTACGTATATAACGACTCCGCTACCGTCAAGCATTACGTAAACGCCCGAATCCATAGGTAGTAGCCTAATTTTGCCTTCTAAATCTTTTCTCATTAAACCCTTATATATTTTCTAATAAAATTTGCTTTTCGTTTTTAAGTTCCCCTTTCATAACCCTATCTAAAAGAGAATTTAAAACTTCTTTTACTTCAACGCCTACTATTCCCTTATTTATCAAATCGTTGCCGTTTACGGCAAGTTGCTTTAAGGTATAACACTCGTTATCGTAAACTATCTTTTTTGCTTTATAGAGTAAGTCTTTGGTGAGCCTTACCCTGTAATCTATGAATTTTTTATCGTGAGCCTTAGCGTCGCCTATTTTCACTTCACACAAGAGTTTTACGAACTCAAAACCGTACTCGTTAAGCATTTTTTTAATTTCGTAAGAAGAAAGTTCACACCTGCAATCATGTAGTAAAACAAGGTTATAGACCGTTTTTAAGGTATAATTATCAACTTTTAACCGTTTTAAAATATCTTTTGCAATATCGGCACTTATATCTTGATGACCGAAGAAATGACCTACTCCCTTTTCGTCAACGGTAAAACAATTCGGCTTACCGATATCGTGAAGCAAAAGGGCAAGCCTTACTATCGTGTTGTTTTTTGATAAAGCAACGCTTTTTACTATATGACCGTAAACGTCCTTGTAATGATACTTGCTTTTTTGGTCAAGCCCGTCGGTAGCCTTTAATTCGGGCAATATTACGAAAAATACTTCTTTGTATTCAAAAAGTACTCTTTCAACTCCGCTACCCGATAAAAGTTTTTTAAGTTCAACGAATATTCTTTCAACCGCAACGTTCTTTAAGAGTTTTGCGTTCTTTTTTATTGCTATTGAAGTATCTTTTTCTATGCGGTAATTTAAAGTGGAAGAAAACCTTAAAGCCCTTAAAATTCTTAAAGAGTCTTCTTTAAAACGCTTGTCCGCATCGCCTACCGCACGAATTACTTTATGGTGCAAATCATTTATTCCGCCCACTTCGTCAATAACTCCGTTGAGTTCGTTATAGGCTATTGCGTTTACGGTAAAATCACGCCTTTTTAAGTCTTCTTTTAAACTTTTTGTGAAAGTTACTTCGTCTGGGCGACGGTTGTCCGAATACTCCCCGTCAATACGGTAAGTGGTAATTTCGTAATTTTGATTTTCGTAAACTACCGTTAAAGTGCCGTGTTTCAAGCCCGTTTTTATTACTTTGAAATCTTTAAAAACTTCAAGCATTTCGCTTGGGGTTGCACTCGTAGTTATATCTACGTCGCTAAACGGCTTACCTAAAAGACCGTCCCTTACCGCTCCGCCGACGGCGTACGCTTCAAAACCACGGTCTAACAAAAGTTTTATTAAGTTGTTAGCACCGCTCGGTAATTTCATAACGTACAATTTTTTGCTATCTCCGCAATTTTTCTTAATCTGTGATTTAAACAACTTTTTGTAATATTAAGCATACTTGCAAGTTCTTCCAAAGTTGCTTCGGGGTTTTCAAGCCTTGCGTTCGCAACGCTTTTTAGTTGAGAATTTAAAGTGTCAAGCCCTATTATTTCGTCTATGCTCTTTATATAATCTATTTGCTTTTTAGACGCCGTAATTTGCTTGTCTATATTCGCCATTTCGCAATTTATTCTTCTGTTGGTTTCGTTTCTTATGTCCTTTTGAATTATAATATCTCTCAATTCAAAACTACTTTTCGTTGCTCCTAAATAGAAGAGTAAATCGGCAATTTCTTCACTGTTTTTAAAGTAAACGACAATATTTTCTTTTCTCGTTATAAGTTTTGGCATAAAGCCTTGTGAACTTAAAAGATTTGAAAAATCAAGTGCCGTTTGATAATTTGAAAAAACGAATTCCAAGTGATAACCCGTAACGGTTTTTCCGTTGGCTTTTGGAACGGTTACGCTTCCGCCACCCGTAAACGCACCTAAAACGTACGCCTTTTTGCAACAGTCGTTCTCCGTTAAATACTTGTCTATCGTAAGATTTATAACTACGCTACCGTCTTTTATGGAAAGAATACCAAGTTCGGTTAAAACGTATAAACTCGTTTTGGTTAAAAATCTTACGGAATATTTTTCCTTTCCCGTTAGTTTATCTTTAAACGCAATAACTTTTGAAGTTTCGCCGTAGAGCGAAGAAAGTAAGTCCGTATAAAATTTAAGCACTTCAAAATTTTCGTTTACGATTTCAAACCCTACTTGTCCGTTTTCCGCAACGATTGTTCCCGTTCCCCTTATAAAAGCCGAAAGTGCCGATATTTGACAACACGTGCTTGAAAAGGGTTTTGATATTATTTCGTTTTTAGTTTTTTCACTAAAAGTCATAATTATAAGTGTTTTTCCTTGTAATCTTTAAATCTTGAAAAAGTTCTTAACTTTCCGTCAATATTCATTATTCTGTCTTTTGATATTCCCGTTCTTTCTATCATATCAAAAGCGGATTTCACGTTGCCGATATTTGAAGGCAAATGTGCGTCGCTGTCTATAACGTAGTAAACTCCCGTAGCGTCAACTTTTTGCCAGTCTTCGTCGGATAAATGAGTTTTGCGGGAATCTATTTCAAACAAAGTTCCGTAATCTCTGCAACATTTTGCAACTTCTACGGGGTCTGCATAAAAATGATAATTCGGGTGAACTAAAATATCTATCGGGTTGTTCTTTATGGTGTTTATATACACTTCGGTGTTCCGTTTAATTAAACTTGCACTCGGCTTGTCCCCTTTTAATCTACGGGCAATTAAATTTGCACCGTAGGTCATAAAATATTCTTTTATATGGTCGTATAAAATACATTTGTGTAGGCCGGCAAGAAATATATCAAACTCACCGTAATCTTGTTCTTTTAAGTCCGTTCTTCCGCTAATTCCTAAAATGTTAGATTCAATTCCAAACAAAATCTTAACGCCCGTTTGCTTTTCCGCTTCTTCAATTTCTTTTTTTACAACGGGTATTTCCTTGTGTTTCATTTTGTAAATAGGGTGTGAAAAACCGTGGTCGGTTATGGCTATTTCTTTTAAGCCTAATTCTTTTGCGTGAATTGCATTTTCCATAACCGTTCCTTTACCGTGACTATGAATAGTATGAGTATGGTAATCTGCCGTAAGTATCATTAAAATTCTCCTAAATAAACTATTTCTTCGTTAAGTTCTACACCCTTTTTGGAATACACTTTTTCCTTTACGGTTTTTATGAGTTTGTATATTTCGTAAGAAGTGCAACCGTTTTCGGCAATAATAAAATTTGCGTGTTCGTTAGATATTTTCGCTTTGCCGTAAGTTAAGCCTTTAAGCCCTGCCTCGTCAATAATTTTGCCTGCAAAAAATCCGTCGTTTCTAAACACTGAACCGCAATTTTTACCTTTCGGGTTTTTGCGAAAACTTTTATATTCTTTTAATTTTTCTTCTATCTCGTCACTTTCGCAAGGTGTTAACGAAAAGGCTACCTTTAAAATCGTTTCCTTTTGCAAAAACCTACTTGACCTATACGAAAATTCCGAATTTTGATTATTGTACGTTGCGTTTTCGGTTACCACGTAAGAAACCACGTCCGCAACCGTTTTATTGTAGCAACCTGCGTTCATAGCAACCGCTCCGCCAACCGTTGCCGGTATGCCTACCGCAAATTCAAGCCCCGAATACGAATTGTTTACCGCCTCCGAAATAACCGAAAAAAGTTTTGCTCCGCTTTCGGCTATAATAACGCAACCTTTAACGGTAATTTTATTTACTTTTTTGGTTGAAACAACAACCCCGTTAAAGCCTTTGTCCGAAACTAAAACGTTACTTCCGCCACCTAAAACGAAATAAGGTACTTCGTCTTTAAGCGTTAAAACCGTTCTTTTAAGTTGTTCTAAATTATCGGGGTAAACTACCGCCAAAGCCTTTCCACCGCTTTCGTAACGGTTAAGCGAAGATAAAGGCTGGTTTAAAACGTACGGTATATCGCTTAATTTATCTTTTAGTAAAACGGATACGCTACAAAAATCCATTATTCACTCCTTATTTTACAACATTTGTTGTAAATTTACAACTGTTTTAAATATTTTGTAACGATACTTGAAGATTGTTCCCCTTTAAGCACCGTTATACACCTGTCAAAATGCGTTTTTATATCACTTTCTCCCATAGTTGGATACGCCGTGTATTTCTCTTTCGTTTTTTCAAAACTTGAAAATATGCTACCGCTTTCGTACAAATCACTACAATTAACCGAAAACATTTTTAATTCGGTTAGCCTTTTTTGAACGTCGGTTGAAAGTAGATATTTTATAAATTCCACGCTATAAGCGTACTTTTCGTCCGTTTTTGCGGTTACGCCTATATATGCGTATAAGTCGTTAAACTCCCCTATCGGCTCGGCGTAAAAATTTACGTTTGACTTTTCAAGCCGAATTATATCTCTTTGCGTTCCAACCATAACGGAATTATTAGTTCCTAAAAAATTTTTTACCGTTTCGTTTTGTTCTTTTACTATAACGTTGTTGAATTTTTGTTTTAAAAAAGTTGCCGAAACTACGCCTAAATTGTTATTTCCGCTACCTATATACAAAGTGGTATTTTCGTTATAAGTTTGGTTTTTATCTTTTGTTATAAAAAAATAACCGCCTTTAAGCCAAGCCGTTAAAAAGTTTTTTCCGTTTAGTTCTCCGTTACCGTAAACAGGTATTTTATCAAGTTTTCTAAAATGAGAAAAATCTTCAAGTCCGTAACCGCCAAAAGAAATAATATCGGGTATTTTTCCTAATGAAAGTTGATTATTTGCACTTTCTACGGTGTGAGAAGTAATCATAAAAACGGCGTTTCCGTTTTTGTCGCTATACTCGTTCGCTACCGATTTTAAAAAGGCGGAACGGCTTTTTTGTCCACCTTCAAAACCGTCTATTTGCCACACTTCTATAATGCAAGAATAACCGTTTTTTCCGTACGATTTTTTTATAGGCTTTTTCATAAACGGAACTATCGCTACCGTTAAGCAACATAAAGTGGTAGCAAGTATTCTTAAAAATTTACTCATACGCATTATATATGCGTTGCTTACTAAAATATTTACTTATTTTATAAAATTAAGCATAAAAAAATTCCGCCAAACTGCGGAATTTAATCTATTAAATATTTTCTTGCGTTTGTTTCAAACACTTTTTTAGCGGTATCTTCGCCCAAATGCTTTTTAACTGTTTTGTAAGCCTTTAAAATACAAGTTTTTCTGCCCGTATGGATATCGCTTGCAACGAAGTCAACGTACCCGTCCTTTATAGCCTTTAACGCCCGTTTTTTAAGTTGAGCACCGTATTTACCCGTTATACATTGAGTATTAACTTGAATTAACGCTCCTAACTCTTTAAGCGTACTTAAACTGCTAAAATCAAGGTATCTGTACCTTTCAACGTGTGCTATTATCGGTTTATAACCTTTTTGTACCAAATTGTAAACGTATTCACCAACGTCCGTTTCTTCGTAATAATTAAACTCTATAAGCACGTATTTAGTGTTGTTCATAGTAAGAACTTTTTTATTTTCCAAATTAGAATAAATATTGTCTTTTACGTATATTTCTTGACCTAAATACAAGTTTATAGGCAATTTCTCGTCCTTTAACACCAACTTAAAATTTTCGTAAGAGTCGTTTATTTTTTTAATAGACGGCTCGTAGGTTAGTTCCTTATAATGCGGTGTAAAAATTATATCCGTAACCCCTGCCTTATATAAATCTTTAACCAAAGAAACCGAATCCGATATTGAATTACTGCCGTCGTCTAAAAACGGCAATAAATGATTATGAATATCTACCATACTCTCCCCTTAAAAAAAGGCGAAGTGATATAACGCACTTCGCTTAAAAATTACTGTTCAATATATCTTTCGTTAACACCTTTATAATAACCGCCGTATTTAATTCCGTATTTTTCGTTATTCTTAAACGTGATAACCGTACCTAAAATATTCATTTCGTTGCGTTTTAACAAATCAACCGACTCTAAAAGTTGAGCACGTTTCGTAACGCCGTAACTTACTACGAATATAAGCGAATCGGCAAGTTTTGAAATATGAATATAGTCGGAAACAAGAAGTACCGGTGGACAGTCTAATAAAATAATATCGTATTCTTCTTTTAAACCGTCCATTAACTTTTTAAATTTATCACTCGTAAAAATTATTGCGGCGTTTTGAGAAGTTTTACCCCTGTTAATTACGTCAACGCCGTATTCGGTCTTTTTAATAAGTTCTTCTTTACTGCACTCGCCAAGCATATATTCCGTAATACCGTTAAAGTTTACGATATTAAACGACCTGTGAATTTTAGGTCTGCGGAAGTCCAAATCAAGAACGATAACCCTTTTACCGCTACGCTTTAACGCAACCGCAAGGTTTATAACTACCGTCGATTTTCCTTCGCCGGAAACTGCCGATTCTATTTGAAATACTTTATTTTTACCGTTGTCGCTATAATAAATTACGTTATCTTTAAGGCGTTGATAACTTTCGGAAGTTTCGTGTTTTGTTCCAACGATAATTTTCGGTACTTGTGCGTCTAAATTTATAGAATTCTTTTTCTTAAATATTCCCATAAACTACTCCTTCTCGCCTACTCTTACAATAGGGTCAACGTTGTTGGAACTAATATCAACTTGTGCGATAACGGCAACGGCCATAAGTCTTTCAACGTCTTCTTTCGTTTTAATCGTATCGTCAATGAAGTATCTTAAAACTACGAATATACAAGCAAGAACTACGCCGATAGCGAAGAATATTGCAACGGTTTTAACTCTACCACGTGAATATTCTACGGAATTAACGTCCGCATGAGAAATTACCACTAATTTATTGCTTAAAACCCCGTAAACGTACTTATCTTCTGCATTTTTATCGTCTAATCTTACAATAGCGTTATCTACGTAAGAATTCAAATCGTTAGAAACTTTATCTTTAATTTCGTTAACGTTTCCACCGTGAACACTGTAAGTATAGGTAATATCAAAGAAAGCAGAGCCTTCGGAATAAACGAATTTTAAACCTTTATAATTGATTTCAACACCGTTTTCTTCGGAAAGTTTCTTTTGCATTTCCTTGGTAACTAAAACCTTTTCGTATTCGGTAGCGATTAAAGCCGAATATTGATAAAGAGTATGTTCGGCAATGCTAATTTTGTTTCCGTCTTCGTCAACCGACGGAGCGTGAACGTAAACGCTTACTCTTGCCGTATAAGTTGCGGGTTTTATAAATACTGCATAAGTTCCGCCGATTATACAACAAATAAGTATGATAGCGATTATCCAAATAATGCTTGTACGGGCAACAATCAAAAGTTCCGTTAAAGATATTGATTTGCCGTTTTCGTTGTTTTCAGACATATATATCTCCTATATAACTCCCATAAATCACAAATTTAATTATAGCACTATTATATCATTAAGTCAATAGTAAAATTATTTTATACCGACAATTTCTCTTACTTTTTTAATTTTTTCGTACTCGTTTAGATTAGCGTTTTTAACAGCACGCATATTGCCTTTTAACGCTTTTTTGTTTTTAAACGGGGTAGAAACTATTCTAACCAACCATCCTATCGGTAAAAGAATAGGCGTTTTTAACCAAGCGTAACGCTTTTTTAAAGTTTTATAAGGCGGAAATAACCTTTTGAAAAACATTTTGGTTTTTAAAGATTTTTGGCTTTCGGTCGTTCCTTCCATATTATTGTAAAATCCGTTTACGGCAAGGCCGTAACTACCGGAAGTGAAAATAAAATCCGTTAAAAGGTCTAACTCTTCGCTTGACTCTCCGTTTTCAAACCAAACTTGACATAGTTCCGTCATTTTGTTTTCAAACGTTTTAAAACCTAATTTTTCAAGTTCGTTTTGGCAATATTCCTTGTTAAAGTCCACTTTTTTATTGTACAAGTACAAATCTAAAACCGTTCTTATACCAAAACCCGCTATCTCAAAATGGTGTGCGGAGTGAGTTATAAAATACAAGTAAAAATCTTCGTTTGAAAGTTCTTTTTTTAATGTTCCGTTACCTTTTAAACTTGCAACTTTTTCTTTAAAAAATTCGGAGTATTCTTCAACCGTCAAGTCGTAATGTCCTTCAAAAGTAACGTTTTCGTTTTGAAAAAGCGTATGGTGGTCACTATACATATTAGGTCTTAAAAACCCGTATTTTTTCATTACGTTAAAAACTTTTTCTTCGTATTCGGGATAATAGTAAAAATCCACGTCGCAAGAATAACGCATTTCGGGTATAGGGTATAAGTTTCTTAAAATTTCCCCTTTCATAGGCAAATATTCAACGCCTAATTTTTCAAACTCACCGAAAATTTCGTCTTGATAATACTTTTGCGAACTTTGCTCATATACGGTATTATCGTATTCTTTTATTATCTCTTTTTTAACTTCGTCACTTGAAAATTTATGTAGATTAGTTAGGTAGGCAATAGCACCTAATCCGTTATGTTTTAAAATTTTAAAGTCGTATTTGGCGTATTCAATTTCCGTCGCTTTTTCGCCTTTAACCGCTAAATTTAAAATTTTAATTACTTCGCCCGTTATTCTTTTGTCAATCATTTTTTCATACCCTTTTGCTTGCGAATTTCTTTAATGGTTTTTTCATAGCCGTTATCGGAAGGGGTATAAAACGTTTGTCCTACAAGTTCGTCGGGCAAATACTGTTGTTCAACGTAACCGCCGTAATTGTGCGGATATTTATACTCTGCACTTTTTGCTTTGTCTTCTTTGCTTAAATAAACGGGGTTTATAAGGTGCGGGGGTATAGTTTCCTTTTTAATACTGTCAACCGCTCTTTCGGCGTTGCCAATAGCAACTACCGTAGAATTTGATTTCGGTGCTTCACACACGTAAATTATCGCTTCCGATAAAGGAATTAACCCTTCGGGAAGTCCTATATTTTGAAGCGCCGTCATAGCACTCGTTGCAACTACCAAAGCGTTTGGGTCTGCGTTGCCTACGTCTTCGGCGGAGTGAACCACTAACCTTCTTGCAATAAGCATAGGGTCGCAACCCGCTTTTATCAAGCGTTGACTGTAATATAATGCTGCGTCGCTATCACTACCCCTTAAACTCTTACAAAAAGCACTCAAAATATGATAGTACAAATTTTCGTCAACCGAAATGGCACGCTTTTGCATAGATTGTTCGGCGTCTTTTACCGTAATTTTATGAATACCGTCTTCGTTTACAGGCGTCGTTAAAACTGCAAGTTCAAGCCCGTTATAAGCCGTTCTCAAATCGCCGTTGGCGGTAAAAGCAATAAGGTTTAAAGCGTCGTCGTCAACTTGTGCGTTTATGCTACCTAAACCACGTTTTTCGTCCTTTAATGCGGTTATAAGGGCAGATTTGATTATTTCTTCGGAAAGTTTTTTAAACTCAAACACCTTACAACGGGAAACGATAGCCGGCGTCATGGCAACATAAGGATTTTCGGTTGTAGAGCCTATAAAAATTATCGTTCCACTCTCAATGGAAGGAAGTAAACTGTCCTGTTGAGCTTTGTTGAAACGGTGACATTCGTCAAGAAGTAAATAAGTTCTTTTGCCCGTAGTTTTAAGGTTAAAACTTGCTTCGTCAACTGCTTTTTTAACGTCGGCAACACCGCTCGTTACGGCGTTTAACTTAACGAAATAACCGCTTGTTGAATTTGCTATAACGTTTGCAAGAGTAGTTTTACCCGTTCCCGGTGGACCGAAGAAAATACAACTTCCAAGCCTGTCAAGCATTATGGCACGACGGAGCAAACTTCCGTCGCCCGCTATATCCGATTGTCCTAAAAACTCTTTGAGAGTTCTCGGGCGCATACGGTCGGCAAGCGGAGAAGATTTCAATTCGTCGTTTTTATCAATAGTATCAAATAAAGTGTACATAATTTCACCCTTTAACGATTATATTTTAATATGCAAAAAATCAAAAAAAATAAAATAATTAGTATTTTAATATGTTTTACGCTACTGTTTTTTATGGTAGTTTTAATAATCTTCCCCGATAGATACGTTAAAACTTCGTTTGAAGGAATTAAACTTTTTGCGTTAACGGTTATGCCAAGTTTACTTCCCTTTTTCTTTTTGACTGGGGTACTTACGAAAATTGCCGATTTCAACAAAACGGTAAAAGCGTTTTCGCCGATTAGTTCGCTACTTTTTAAAGCAAGCGGAATTTCCGTTTACGTTTTTTTAATGAGTATATTATCCGGCTACCCCGTTGGCGCAAGAATAACTTACGATTTAAGAAAAAACGGAGTTATCTCTCAAAAAGACGCAACGGTTATGAGTATATTTTGTTCAACTTCCGGTCCGCTTTTCGTTATAGGAGCGGTTGGAACGGGTATGTTTCAAAACAAATATATAGGTTTTATAATTTACATTTCGCACGTTTTATCGGCAGTATTAAGCGGTATAATTTTTAGATTTTTAGGGGAAAAGCCTAACAAAAACAGTCAACTTTTACCACAAAATAACACGGGGAATATATTATACGAAAGTATTTACGACGCCGTTATTTCGGTTATGATAGTAGGCGGTTTCGTTAGTATTTTTTACGTTTTATCAAAAGTTTTATGCGATTTTAATTTATTAAAACCTTTTGCTTTACTGTTTTCAAAAATCTTTTCACCTATAAGCAAAAACCTTGATTATTCAAATTTCTTTTGCCAAGGTTTAATTGAGTGTACCCGTGGAATTAACTTACTTTCTTCGTATAAAAACGCCTTTTCTTACTCGCTTGCAACTTCGCTTATATCTTTCGGCGGAATATCAATTATTATGCAATCGGTAATATATTTATCACGCTCAAAAATAAAAACTTGGTTGTTTTTAATAGGAAAAACAACGCAAATGCTACTTTCTTTTATTATAAGTTTTATTCTTTTTAATTTAATTCCTTTATAATTTTTTCAACTTCTTTTGAAACCAAACCGTTTAAACTTACGTTATTTTTTAAGCGGTTTCTAACTTCGGTGGAACTAATTTTAGATAACTCTTTATCGCACTTTATCAAAACGGTAGTATATTCGGGGTATAACTTTATATTGTTATCGTTGATTACTTCTTCGTATATATAATCATTTTCGTTTCTAACTCCCCTAACGGCGTACTTCACGTTTAAGTTTTTCATTAAGTCAACCGTTAAATTACCGTAACTTAAAACTTTAACGTTTGAGTATTTACCGCAAACTTCGTTTAACATTTTAAGTCTGTCTTCCAACTTAAATAAAGGCGTTTTTTGAGAGTTTACGCCTACCGCCACGATAAGTTCGTCAAATATTTCGCTCGCTTTTTCTATAACGTATTCGTGCCCTACGGTTACGGGATCAAACGTTCCTGCAAATACTGCTTTTTTCATACCTTTTCCTTATAAAAATCAAAAATTGCTATACCGTATTTTCTCGTATCTACTATTTCGTAGCCTTCAACGGTAGTTGACGGCTTGTCCGCTTTGTGTTCGTAAACGAAAAGCCCGTTCCCGTTTAAAATTTTACGGGTTTTTACGATAGATAAAACTTCTAAAATATCGTTATTTATATACGGTGGGTCAAAAAAGATTATATCAAATTTTTTACTCGTTGTTTTAACGAAATCTACCGCCGAAGAAAGCACCGTTTCGGCTTTTTCCTTACAAGCGTTTAAGTTAAATTCGGTAATTTTCAAACTGTCTTTTGAATTATCAACGAAAACTGCCGAACTAACCCCACGGGAAATAGCCTCCAAGCCGATAGCACCCGTTCCCGAACATAAATCTAAAAACGATTTGTTTTGTATTTGAAAAGATAAAATATTAAAAAGAGATTCTCTTGCTCTGTCCGAAGTAGGTCTTACGGCGTCGCCCGAAAAAGTTTTTAAAGTTTTACCTTTGTGTTTTCCACCTATTATTCTCATTTTATTCCTTAAATATTCTCGTGGCGTTTACGGAGCATTTTACCAAAACGTCGTAAGAAATAGTATTCCATAATTTTGCAAGTTTTTCGGCATCGTCCATAACGGTTACAAGCCGTTTATTAGTTTTACCTTTTACTGCGGTTATTTCCATACACTCGTTATTTATTGAATTTTCCGTGCCCAAGCGTAAAAACCCGTCGCCGTAGCCAAGCCGTAATAAAGTTACGGAATCTTCATTTGATTTATAACTTCCGTAAAGTAACGGCTTATTTTTTAAATTTTCTCTTGTAATAAGGTTATAAGCCTTTATTTTCATGGCAGGTTTTACTATAATTTTATCGGTTTTATACGGGTAATAACCGTAGGCTAAAATGCCCGTTCTAACCATATCTAAATGATATTTTTTATCAAGTAAAATTCCACCGCTTGCCGATATTGAAAGTTTTGCGTTTTTAAAGATATTTTTTATAGGACTTGCCAAATTTAAAAATTTATCATACTGTTTTTCAACCGCTAAACTGTCGGTAGTATCGTAAAAATGCGAAAATATTACCGAAACGGAAAGGTATTTGCACGCTTTTATTTTTTTACAAAGTTTTAAAAGAGTTAAACCGTCGTCAAAACCCAAGCGGTTCATACCGCTATTTATTTTTATTGCCAACTTGCAAGGAGTGTGCATTTCTTGTACTTTTTTGTAAACGATAGAAAAATCTTTTAAACTGCCAACCGTTAGCGTGGCTTTGTTTTTAATAAGTTTTTCTACGTTTTCGGGAATTGAAGGTGTTAAAAGCAAAATTTCCTTTTTAATGCCTGCAACCCGTAAAGTTTCAACTTCCGAAGAAAAAGCAACGGCGTAAAGGTCGCAAAGGTCATATAAGGCGTTGGCTACTTCCACCAAGCCGTGCCCGTAAGCGTTTTGTTTTACAACCGCACAGTTTAATACGTTTTTATCAAGTAAAGAATTTACTTTTTTAAAATTTGATTTTATATTTTTTAAATTTATTTCCGCAATTAAATTTTCCGACATATCATAATAATATATGTATTAAACGTTTTAAAGTTTAATTTTTAGGCAATAGTATTATTATGAATTTTATATCCGGTTTAATTATAGGAATAATAGTAGGAGCAAACGTAGGTCTTCTTACTTTTGCAATATTTTCCGTATCTAAAAACAAATAATTTTATATAAGTTTTCCGTTTGAAAGAGTGTAAACTTTTGAAAGATTGAGTTTATCTAAATTTCTATGCGAAACTGCTATAACCGTAAGCCCTTCTATTTTAGACAAAGCGTTTAGAACGCTTATTTCCGTTTGCGTATCAAGAGCGCTTGTAAATTCATCTAAAACCACGATAGGTCTTTTTGAACATAACGCCCTTGCAACCGAAAGCCTTTGAGCCTCTCCGCCCGAAATTTGCGAACCTTTATCGCCTATTTGAGAGTTTATTCCGTTCGGTAAATTCTCTACGAATTTATTAAGATTTGCAACTTCTACTGCGTTTAGTACTTCACCGTCGCTAACGTTTTCGGAAGAGAAAACTATATTTT
>JAZRVG010000120.1:0-13811 GCA_045599025.1 Christensenellaceae bacterium
TCGTTTACATGATTATTTGTTGAAATTATCGCATAGCATACAGTTTCGCCATTTTCGTCTTTTATATCAAATCTATCAAAACTATCTACGTTAAATTTTTGTTTTATTCTCTCTAATAATTCTTCATTATATAAAAAAGTAATTTTTATCACGTATGTCTTTTTAGCCGTAAACAGTTTAATATTTGAGTGTAATATACATTGTATTGCTATAAGAATTACAGTTGCACCTACGGACACTACATATAATCCTGCTCCGCACGCCATACCTATTCCCGCCGTTGCCCATATTCCTGCTGCGGTTGTTAAACCGTGTATTTCTCTTTGGCGGAACATTATCATGCCCGCTCCTAAAAAGCCAACGCCCGATACTACTTGTGCCGCTACTCTTGAAGTGTCAAAATCTCCGCCAAATCCGAACTTTGATACTATTACATATAGTGCCGAACCGAAACATACTACCGTATGCGTTCTTATACCCGCTTCTTTTGAACGAAGTTTTCGTTCAAACCCTATACAAAATCCAAGTATTACAGATAAAAAGATATTTAATAATAATTTTAATTCAAAAATATAGTTTTCCATATATAACTTTTAATCAACAACAAATATTTTACTTGAAAATGGTTCTAATTCTATATTGAAATTTTCACCGTTTAAAATCTCATTATTCCAAACTTCTTTGATTGTTATTTTATCTGTTAAACTTAAATCTAAAGAAGAAAAAGAAATAATCTGGTTATCGCTCTTATCATTAAAAATTGCAACGGTTTTTTTACCGCTTTTACCGTCAAAAGCAGAATTTATATAAATAATATTAGGCATTGACGTTCCGTCTTTTCTATAATCGTATTTAGCAAAAAATACGTCTTCGCCATTATTTAAATACTCTGTTGCTTTTTGTAAAACTTTTAACCGTGGCTCGTTTTCGTCTATCAACGAAAAACGTCCTGAAATTTCCACAAGAGAACGTGTTATTATTAAGAAGTTAATTAAAAAATAAAATTCGTTATCATTAAGGTTTTTAAATAATGCTATTGAATCACTGTTTGGAATAAAAATATCACCAACATGTATACATAAAGTAGCAACACTCCAAAAACCTGTGGTTAAGATATTTTCAAGTTTACCGCTTCCAACATCTAATCCGTATCTGTAATTATTAAAATACTCACCTAAAAACGGATTGCCCATACATATATCGCAACCTGTTTCAACGTAGCCGTTTAAACCTATAATTTTTCTTATGGTTTTTTGCCACCATTTTCTATATTCGTAACCGGATTTATTCTTAAATTTGAGCAAATCGTGTCTATCTTCAAAAGCGTAAGACCAAAAATCGTGTTTTATTCCCATAAAACCGTATTCCTTTATAAAGGTTGAAATCGCCTTCTTCATATATTTTCTTACATCTTTTTGACTCACGTCTAAAGGCTCAGCGAAATCAACCCTATAATTGTAATCAACAAACCATTCTTTACGATCACGATATATTTTTGTTTTTACAGGACACCATGCACCTATCCAGATGGAAGGATTTAATCCTATTTTTTTTATTTGATTTGTGTAATCACGTAAACCATTGGGAAATTTAACACTATCAATTCCTTGTTTTCCCTCATAAATTACACCTATTCCGTGAGCATCTAAATCAACGTTTTTTTCACAATAAGACGAATAACCGTCGTCAACTTGAAACCATTCAACATTGTTAAAATAACGTTTTACGGATTTTGCCTCTTTGATAAGCATTTCTTGAGAAATATCACGATACACTCCGTCATTCCAACTATCCCAAATTAAACTGTGTCTATTTTGATTAGAACGTCTTACTTTAAGATATTTTTTTAAAACATTTTTATAAGGTTCAAACACCTTATTTATATCGTTTGAATTTTTATTTAGACCTATATAAATAATATCTTCAAGTTTTTCGTTAGGTAAAATTTCTCTATATCCTACACTTTTAAACGATGAATATATTTTAACCGTTATTTTTCCGTTATCACTATGCGAAACATCATAATTATGATAAAAATAATTTTGGGATAACGAGCCAAACAATACCCCTAAATTCGTATTATAATTACTAACTAACAAACACGGAAAAGGTTGATATGGACTTGAAAGAATTCTACCTTCCACCACTCCGTTATCCACCCATTTTGTTGGATTTTTACCTTTTTCTTCAAAATTTAGTGCTAATTTACCGTAAATTCTTGCATTTTCGTTTGCGAAAAAATAATCGTCACTTTTATTATTAAAATCAAAACCGTATGCTTTAAAGTACATTTCTTTTAATTTAACAATACTGTTTGATCTATTTTTTACAATTCGTTTTATAATAACGTAATTGTTATATTTTTTTATTTTAGTAATTAGTTTTAGATTTTTATTAGTTTCGTTTTCCTGAAATATAAAATCCGTATTAGATAATAATATATTCAAAGTCTCTAATTGAACGCTATTTGTAGCGTTATTTTGAGAATACATAATTTTCTCCTAATCTTCACGGTTAAAATAACCTTCAAAAGTAATTGGATTTTTTGATTTTGGCGATATTTTGCCTATTATAGTTTTTACTAATGCTCTTTGTAATGACGGTTCAGCCCCAAAAGTATTTATATAAGTTTTAGCATAAGGAAAATCAAACAACTTATACGGGTCGTCAAGTCCAACAAAAATACATCTTGGATGTTGAAGAATATATGCTCTCCATAAAGGCATAATATTGTCCCAACCGACTCTCATAGTTGCTCCGTGAAAATTTGATTTCATAGCAATAACAACCAAACCGTAATCGTTCATAATACTTTTTAAATAATGATGTTTAGGATTATATAACGAAGTTACGTAATAACCGTTTTTTGCAAATTCGTCTTCAATACTTTCAAATTCCGCAAATTTTGGTTCTGTATGGAAATAAGTTCCCGTAAGTTTTATCAATAAGACTTTTTTATTCTCTCCGTTATATGGAATAACGTTTTGATTATTTCTTACAACCTTTATAGCGTTATCTGCTATTTGTTGTGACAATAAAGAAAGTTCTTCAATATCTTTAGTCGTATCCCCGATTTCTTCACAAATATCTTTATTTTCAAAAAGTCTAACCGATTGTTTCAATAATAGAACACGTCTTACGGCATCTTTTAATCTGTCTATTTCTATCTCGCCACTTTTAACCGCATCTATTAAATAAGAATATTCTTCAGGTCTTGGGAACAACATTAAGTCTCCGCCGGCTTTTATAAATTCTACTGCAAGTTTGTTTTCAGGAACTCTTGCACAAGCCCCTATCATACTCATAGCATCGGATATAACGCAACCTTTAAATCCTAATTCCCCTTTTAATAAGTCGGTTATTAGTTTTTTACTTAACGAACAAGGTAAAGCCCCGTACTCGTCAATTTCGCCTTCTTGAAAGGCAGGACAGGAAATATGTCCAACCATTACCGATTTAGCACCTTGCTTAAACATTTCTTTATAAACTTTACCGTAAGTGTTCATCCAGTTTTCTTTTGATAATGAATTGACACTCGTTAAGAAATGTTGATTCCTTTCGTCAACACCGTCTCCCGGGAAATGTTTTAAGCAACCTGCTAAATAACCGTTTTTTTGAACCCCTTTTAAATATGCTCCGGCAAGTTTAATAACTCTATCGGCATTATCCGAAATGCTTCTTACGGAAACCAAAGCATTTCTAAAATTGATATTTAAGTCAACGACAGGACCCAATATATATTGAATACCCATTTTACGACATATTCTTCCTGTAAGTTCGCCCGCTCTTTGAATTAGTTTTTCGTCATTGCAAGCACCCCACGCCATAGGATTAGGCAAAGAAGGTAATGACGGACAATACGAACCGGGGCCGTGTTCAACGTCAGTTGCAGTTAAACAAGGAATACCCGTAGTTTCTTCTACTAATTTTTCATATGCAAAATCTTGATTAACGTAATCTTGTAATCTGTTTTTTTCACACGTTTTTGGTGTAACGAATATAGAACCCATATGTATGCGTTTAATTACTTCGTTTGTTTCGTCAACTTTATCTTCAGGTTGAATATCGTAACAAAGGACTTGACCGCACATTTCTTCAATAGTTAAACTGTCAACAAGTTTATTTATATCGCTAAAATCTCTCATATTCTCCTTTTTAATAAAGATATTTTCCTAATAAAAGGAAAATATCTTTATCGTTTTTTTAAATTATTGTTTTATTTGTTAAATGTTTTTGAGCCATTTTTATCAATAATTGTTAAATTTACAGCTTTAACTTTTACAGTAGTACCGTCTGTTCCATAACCGTATTTATGAGTGTTATTATCTTCAGTTAACGTATCGTCATAATCTCCTATAGAACCGTTAGTACAACTAATCGTAGTATTTAAAATATTTGCCATATAATAATACGTTGTTTTTGTAAGGTAAATATTTGTATTTTCTTTTCCGCTAGCCGCAGTTAAAGTAAAATCACAATTTACAAATAAAGGAGTAGAACCGTTTTGCGTACATAATACGTAATTAGACGATAACGTAGTATTAATTACTTTTACGTTTGCAAATACCGTATTCGCACCTAAATATCTACCTAATATACCGCTATCCGCATTTAATGGAGTTGTAATATTATCTAATACGATATTGCAAAGTGTAAAATTATTTCCTTCACCATTAAAGAAACCTTTTTGAGTTGCCATATTGCTAATCTTATAGTTGTTACCATCAATAACACCTGAAGTTTTCTTTACGGCAAGTACGGATTGATTATTGCAATCAATATCATTCGTTAATACTACATAACTGTAATTATTTATTTGAGAAGTCATAAATGTGCTAAAATCATTGTAATTTGCAATAAGTTTATCTGCAACTGCAATAACTTTTGTTGTGAAGCCGTCAGTATCTTGAATTACTATGGTTCTTCTTCCAACAGTTGCAGGAATTGTTAATGTTGAACCACTTTGAGTAGCACTTACTTTTGCCCCGTCAAGATAAACTGCTTTTACGGTTTTTGCATAGTTAAGAGTGATATTGCCACTTGTTAAAAGTTGAGTTTCAACTGTTGCACGGTTATCTATAATTTGAACATTTGTCCATTCTGTTTTAGTAGAGTGAGTTCTTACTGTCCCAGTGCAATCAGGTTCATCAGGTTTAGCAATTAAACCATTAGAAACTATTACTATATTTTGCATTTTTGTAGAATAATAATTTTCATCTTGATACAACTTTATAGCATTGTATTTAACGTTTTCAGGTACCGTTATATAGAAATTAGTATTTTTGATAAGTAATGTATTATCTCCCCTTCCGGTAGGTTCATGACAAATAATTGACGTCCAAGCACCTGCGGTATTATAACCTTGCTTGTAAGTTACCATCATTGTAACATTTTCTATTAAACCGCCTTGCATATAACCGCCAAATATACCGTTTTCAGCAACTATATAATTTTCAAATATTACATTTCTTATTACGCCTGCATTGAAATTTGCCCCTGATTTAGACCAACCGTAACGGAAGTAAGCGTTAGTAATTTTATAACCTAATCCGTCAAGAGTTGAAACATAAGGCGTTCCGTTTGCAGAAATATCAGTTGTTCCGTCACAAGTAATATCTTGCGTTAATACTGCGTATTTGTAATTTGCGTTATTTTCTCTAAAAGATTTGAAAGTTGCTTGGTCAGTAATTAAATAATCGGCAACAATAGTTGTAAACGAATAATCACCGTTTGTAGTTCTTAACGTGAACGATTGACTACCCGTAAGTAAACTGTCAACCGAAACAGTGTTTCCACTAACGGTAAACATTTTGCTTGCTCCGTCAACTTCAACGGCATTCACCGTTCCTAAATCTCCTACAATTTTAGAAGTATCAATTAAAGTTTTACTGTTTGCAAGTTGAACATACTTATCAGAATACGTAGTTTCAATAGTTTTTACAAATAAAGTCGTACCGCCAAACGATAACGAACCGTTAGTTAATGACCAATAACTTGCCCAACCGTCTTGTTGAGATAAATCAACCACAGAATTGAAAAATTCATCTACGTTAGTGTATTTTGCACAATTAGTTTGCGGTGTTCCGTCAATAGCGAAACCACCGTTAGTAATAGCATAACAATTAGTAAGTTGTGATTTATTTTTATCGTCACCCGTTTGTGAACTAAACGCATTAGCGTTAGTTGTATTACTGAATTGAGCATTTACTATAACGTTAGAAATTGAGGCATCTACAGAACGTAACCTTGCAATACCACTTGTAGATTGAGAAACGCCTTCAACGTAAACGTTTTCAATAGTACTTGAATTTTGTAAATTGTTTGACAATAAATAACAGTAATTAGCGGTATTATTAACATTTACTCCTAACAAGGCAAAGTTTTTAATATGACCGCTTGCAGTACCATTACCTAATTCACCAAACAAACCGCCACTTGGAGTATAGGAAACAGCAAAATTTGAAATGACGTGACCTTGACCGTCAAACGTTCCTTTAAAATATCTATCATTTGCTGCAGCAACTATAGGTGCTAATCCCGTTCCGTTTACATCACTATCCAATAAAATCAAGTCGTTTTCATTGTAAGATTTAATATTTTCAAAGAAAGTATGAAGTGCTTGAGCATCGTTTAATACGTAAACTTTTTCAATTACAATGCTTAATTTATAAGCATTATTTTCTGTTTCAACGATAATAGTTGCATTGCCAGAATCACCCGAATAAGAAACGGTTGCGTTTGTTCCACTAATTACAGGAGTTAATTTTGTGTTGTTTACGTAAACTTTATTAACCGTTCCTTCAAAACCTTCTATTTTAGAAGTGTCTACAACCAAAGTATTATTAGAGTCGTATGCACTAACTTTACCCGTGTTATACGTTTTTGAAGTGATTGTTTTTTGTGAATATTGAGCAGTATAAGTAACGTCTCCGTTAACGGCTACTATTTCACCCCAACCTGTAAACGTATAAATATTCGTATCGTCCATTGCTTTTGAAGGAGTTGCACCGTCAAACGAAGGCATTGTGCCGTATTTAACATTTGTATCAGTTTCAACTGTTGCCGTGCCGTTTTTCCAAGTTACCGTATATTTATTTCTATCGTAATAAATTTTAACAACTGTACTACCATCAGACGAAATTGTTGCTTGTTCATAAGATTTTGCAACAAATCCCGTATAATTTTTAGTCGTAGCCTCTGTAAGATTATTTTCAAGACCTGTCAATTCATCAGTGTCTATTTTGGTATAATTATCATCATTTAAATTTTGTTGATAATGTTCTACTTTATATTGAACTTCGCTTGCTACTGCGACTTCTCTTTCTTGACTATATACCGAACCGTTATCTACGTAATTATCGCCAACTTTTTTAAAGCATTTCGCATACGCTTTAATATTATAATTTTTAGTTGAGTCATATTCTATTTCCCATACAATAAGCGGAGTGTTATCCGTATAAGTCCCACCGTAAATATTTTGAGCAGTCCAAGTATTTGCTCCATTTGTTATGGACTCAAAATATTTATTATTAACACGTCTATCCGTTTCTCCAACGGTATCGTTTTCTATAACGTATCCTACCTCATATACATATTGAACGTTTTTAATAGGCGTAACCATCAATAAATAATCTTTATTATTAGAAATTTGATATTTCGTTTCACCTAATTCAACTTCATAATCAATTTCTTCAGCAAATGCTTTTTTACTGTTGTTTATCGTAATAAATGCTGAAAACGATAAAGACATACAAAATAAAATTGCAAAAATTGATATAGGTTTACCTATTCTTAATTTGTGAGTTTTCATATATTCTCCTTTTTTATTTTTTTTGTGCGTTTTGCACTGACTGTCTGCCCGTATGAATTTTTAATCATTTTTTTCAAAGTTTCCACCGTTTTGAATTGGTTGAAAGGTTGGTCCTTGCTCTTCTTGATTCTGACTCGGTGTTTCACCGTTACTGTTTTTAGACGTACAAGCCGAACAAGTAAAAATTATCATACTTACTAATAAAATTGAAACAACAATTTTCTTGATACTCATAACCATTTGCCTCCATAAATACCAAACGTAGTATAACAGTTTTCCTCCCCAACAGTTGAAGTTGTTATTATGTCGTTACTTAATAAGCCCAAAAATTCAAACGCTGGTTTTTTATACTCCTTCATATACTCCCTCCTTATTTTATTTACAAATTATCAATATATATTAATAATTGCATACTGAATAAATAATAATTTACTTCTTAATTTAGTCGCCATTATCAATATAGTTAGAAATAACCGTTACGTTAGTCCATTGTGTTTTACTACTATGAACTTTTATTTCGCCTGAATAATCTTCCTCATCACAACCGGCAATTAAACCGTTTGAAGTTACGATAACGTTTTCCATTATTGTTGAATAAAAATCTTCGTCTTGATATAACTTTATAGCACTGCTTATTATCATTTCGGGAACAGTTATATTGAAATTACAATTTTTAAACATTACAGTATTTTCTCCTCTTCCTGTCGCCATATGACATAATACGGAAGTCCAAGCACCATTCAAATTATAACCTGTTTTATAAGTTGCGTTTATCGTTACGTTTTCAATATATCCGCCTTCCATATAGCCACCGAATATACCGTTTTCTGCTATAATATAGTTATCAAACGTTATATTTTTAATTGTGCCACCTTTGAAATTAGCCGAATATTTTGACCAACCGTAACGGAAATAAGCATTTTTAACCGTAAAACCTAATCCGTCAAGCGTTGAAACGTATTCCGTACCATTTATAGAAAGGTCGGTAGAACCGTCACAAGTAATATCTTGAGTTAAAACGGCATACTTATAATTTGCATTATTTTCTCTAAACATTTTAAGTTGTTCTTGATTAGATATATACAAATCGGCGACTAATACACTAATTTTAAAAGCATCGTTCTCTAACTCTATTATGAAATCTACATTTCCTGCGTCCGAACTGTCAACAATTAAAAAATCACCGTCAATTTGATAATTTACCGTACCACCGTCTTTAATTATTGATTTTATTTCCCTACCGTTAAGGTCCTTTATTTTCGTTTTATCTAAATAGGTTTTTCCGTTTTCGGTCTTTACTACACTTTCTAAATATTCACCTGTTGATACCGTTAATAATTTAATAGGTTTGAAAATAGAATTATTATTTTCGCTTACAACGTTAACTACTGCTTTTGTAAAATTATTACCAAGCTGTATCACGTTACCGATAATTTGAAGATTAGCGTCATTTTCTTTTATATAACTACCATCGTATAAAGTTGAATAAACCGTTAAACTATTATTTGATTCAACTTCACCAACGTATTTTACGCTAAAATCTCTTAATGCTTGTTGGTAATCGTTTAAGCACGGTAATTTATCATTAACTTGCCACTTTTCAAATGAATCAAAAGACGCATTGTCTAACATAGATTGTTCAGAACTATATAAAACTATATTGTTCTTTTTGCATTTAGATTGCTTTGCTACGGCTGTACAATTACTAACCATATAAAAACCGTTAGCAATACCTCCTTCGGCTTGAACGTAATATCCGCCGACACCGTATATTCCTTCAACGTCTACTTTATCGGTATTTATAACGGCAATAACGTTATTTATTGTCGTTGACGTATATTCACACGAATACAATAAAGATTGATTATTAACAACTTGTTGGATTTTTGCTAAAATCAAAACGTTTTCCAACGAACCCAAATTTTCCTTACCTATAACACCGTATTCGCTTGCATTAGCGTTTAAAGAATTGTCTAAAAGAACGTTAACAAATTGTATGTCTTGAATTTTACCCTTTTCATTGATACTTGGGAATATTCCTTTTTCGGTTATAAAATTAGAAACGGTATGTCCGCAACCGTCAAATACAAAACGTAACCAAGCACCTTCTTGTGTCTTTAACACTTCCCCTTCCAAGTCAATATCGTTTAATAAAACGGTATATTTAGAGCAAGTATTGTAACTATTAAAAAAGTTTATAAGTTCTTGTTTTGTTGAAATTGCATTTTGATAAACTTTTCCGCTTATGATTACGTCTAAATTATCAGTGGTTAATTTATAACTGTTTATTCCGGACGGAGCATTATTCAAATTTAAAGAACTTCCCGAAACGCTAAACGGAATATTTTTACCGTTTAACGTTACTTCATTTATCTCGGAAGGTTGTATTTTTATATCGTAAGACGATAAATCTATAACGCTATTCTTGTCGTTATCTTGTCCTACTAAAAAACTTACATCTCCGTTTATTGTTTCTTTTAAAACTATAACTTCAATATTCGTATCGTACTTAATACCCGAATTGGCAGTAAATTCTACGTTTACAAAGGTAGTTCCTACTTTTTTTGCTTTTAAAATACCATTATCAAAATAACAAATATCATTATTATCAATAGAATAACGTAGTTCGTAATTTGCTATATTTCCGTCCACTCTCGGTACGATATTATTAAATGAATATTCACTTATGCTACCCTGATTATAAGTTGTAACGGATAAATATAATTTGTTTGCACTAATACCCGTATCTACGTAACCAAATTCTTTTACGGTAATTTCAACGTTTGCTTTTGCTAATTGAACATTTCCGTAAAATGCTTTAACCGTTACTATTTGTTTTCCCAGTGTCTTTGCAGTTACTAAACCCGTGTCGGAAACTTCTAAGACGTCACCCGTCGTTTCAAATACGAAAGAGGCATTTGCGAAATTTTCCCCTTTTAAAGACATTGAAGTATCAAGCTGAACGGTTTTATTTAAGGTTAAATAATTAACATCGTAAATAGCGTCAAACGTAGGCATATTTGAACCTTTGTTAACGGTAACGGTAATTTCTTTTTGAACATCGCCAGCCGTTATTGTTAATTTAGTTTCTCCAACGCCTTTACCATAAATTTTATTACCATTTAACGTTGCTATCTCTTGATTTTCTATCAACAATAGAGTTTCGCCATCGTAATTCGTTGTATAATTTATTTTTTTTGTTTCAAATAAATCCAAATTAATTTGAACCGTTTCAACATTTATTTCCGTTTGTATTTCAGTTTTTGTTTCTCCACAAGCAAACAACGTTAATGATAGTGTAAAAATGGCAATTAACAATATTATTTTTTTAATTTTACTGGTCATATTACACCCCAAACTAATCCAAACTTTTAATATATTCCGCCATTGAAGATTCTTCGGATATTCTGTTAACGTTCAATCTTTCAACGTCTTTAATAAATTCTTCTTTGAATTTTTTAAGATTTTCGTCAGAAAAAGTGCCCGAATATGCTTGTAATAAAATATAACGGCAACCTATTCCTTCTAAAACAATGTTATCTATAACCTCATTGTAATAATTAACGTCTGAATTTTTATAAATCTCCAAAATGTTTTTTGCTTGTTCAAATAAATTCAACTGTCCGTCTAAATATCTTTTTGAAAAATACCTTGTAGTTGCAGTATTTGTCCAAATTGATGCATCTCTTCCCAAAGATTCTTGTTGTTTAAGTTGAACTCTCATATTGAAATACGCTTGTTTCATAATACTTGACGCCTCTTTATACATAACGTCAAAATAATGGTTTACTGTGGCATTAAAATCAATATTCACGTTCCATAACATTTTTGAATAAAGATAAGTTTTTAAATTATCAAAGTTAGTTACTTGTTTTAAATTGTAAGCACCTTGTGGGAATAATACTTGCGTGTTCATTTGTTTTAAGAATTTAACGAAATCAAACATTGAACTCCAAGAATCGTAAGGCACTAAATAATTTCCGAAATAACAATCATAACTCCAAACCGAAAAAGTTTTTGTTAATACTTTCCAAGAAAGGAAAGTATTTTTAAATGCTATATTTTCGCTAGAATTTACACCAGAAACATAATCGGCATTTAATTGTGCAACCATAACTTCTACGTTATTTCTTAAAATCACGTTATCGTCTATGGGAGAATAAGAACCGTCGCTATTTTGAATAACGGGTGCTTTTTCGGTTCTATGATAAGCAAGAATGCAAAACATTAAATTTCTATTCTTTAAATTTTCGTCTTCACTACTTTTTTGCCATTGTTCTATCTTTTCCGCAACCTTATTTACAAAAATAATTTGAGACGCAGCGTCCGTTCCGTATCTTGCATTTAATTCCGAACACGTGTCATTTTCCAAAACGTTTTCATCGTCACTACACGAACACCAAGAATTGTCATCTCTTTGAGAAAAAGATAAAACGTTGTGTTTTTCATCGGCCAAAATATACTTTTTACAGCTTTCAACCGCATAATTTATCATAGCGTCAAATTCATTTTTATCGCCGTGAGCAGTATAACAAAGTTGTTTTCCGTTTGATGCAAACCATTTAGGATGTTCATCTTTGTTATCATCGTAAGATATAATATTAAATGCACTATGCGTATTACATCTATCAATAAATATCTCACTGTCGTGAACCATTTTCATTCTCGTTCTTGCAGTAGAATTATTAAACAAACTTCCGTATGGAGCAATTCTATATTCGTAGTCGGGTATTTCTTTTATATTTAATTGTGGTAAATAGATATTTTTTACGTCTTTATTTAGAGTGTAAAACTTATCGGTTATTTGCTCATATCCAAATAAAATTTCCAACAAATCGTATATTCCATACAAAATACCGATATCTTCAGCAACTACGAAAATACTGTTTCCCTTTGTTATAAGGGAATACCCTTGGCCTTTAAAATCGCTTAAATCAACAGAAATCCCGCTTGTTCCTAAAAAAGCAGTATTACCAAGTGAAATATATTTTGCGGTATCGCTATATGATATCTCACCTGTTTCGGTAGTCAACTCTATACCAGTAGATTCCTTCATAAAAGTGTTAAATTCTTTTATAGATTTACCTACGTAAGATTCGTTTTGCGGAGAAATAATAAACTTATAAGACGTACTACCGTTTTGCAAGAAATAATTATTAGACGTTGATACGTTTCTTTCATGCGTAGTATTCGCAACAAGTACGTTACTTTCGTCAACATTTATATAATTACCATCTGGTAGCGTAACTTTTTTTGAATTGTTTTTACAAGATACAACAAATGGAATAATCAAAATAAGAAACAAACTTGTTATTATTTTTATTTTTTTCATTTTTACACCTCGCAAGCGTTAACCGTATAAAAACAAGTTGTAAAATTACCTTGCTTGTCGGTAGCCGAATAAATAATTAAATACGAACCGCATGTATTAGCAACAAATCCTTTATTATCCTTATCAAATTCAACCATTACACCGTGTGGATTTATTACGTAGACCGTATAAGAGGTTATGGAATCTTTATTGTCAGAAATTTCCGCATCGGGGATATATACCCTTTCCCCTACTTTCACGTTTTGACGTATGGTTTGTTTAATGTTAATATTAGGCGTTTCATAATCTATAACATTAATGGCATAGGAAAAAGTCAATTCATTATCGTTATCGTCAATAGCATAATACTCAATAATATAACTGCCATATTCGTTTAACAATATATCGTGTGAATTGTTGTAGTCCGCAATTTGTTCAAGAAGTACACCATTCGTATCGTAAACGTAATTGTTACTTGGCGAAATAACTGATAATGTTCCTTTAACTTTTCCATTTATAACATCGTAGATTAACGCTATGGGTATAGTATAAACTGAACCTATTTTAACTTCACCACCGTAGTCACCGTCAACACTTACTTTTGGTCCTATAAAGTCAAATTCACTATTTGAAAAATAATTTCCGTTAATACTTTTAATAGCAAAAGCGGTTTCCTTTTTAACACCTTCA
>JAZRVG010000121.1:0-8970 GCA_045599025.1 Christensenellaceae bacterium
ATATTGATTTCTTTTTTAATCTTTTCTTATTTTTTTGGTGGTAGTAAAAGTCTATCAAAACAAAATAATAAGGAAAATTATTGTTTTACCGAACTATCGGAATTTTGTTCAATATGCGATTATTCCTATAATAAAAACGAAAGTTCAATTTGGGATTCCTATTCCGTAGATTATAATTTAAAACTTATTTCTTATAGTTATGACATATTGGTAAACAATATAGTATATGACATAAAACAAACAAAAAAAACAGGGCAAAAATCTCACTTAAACGGTGTATATTATTATAGGGAATTTTCATCTGGTATTTTTTCCGAAGAGTTGTTTGATACATCTTCATTTCATTACGCAACGCAATATTCATGCGGAAAAATTTTTGAACCTGTAAATAAATTATTAAACGACATCGTTTCAATAAACAAGGGCTGGACAATTGATAAAGGACTTCAATTTGAAGATCATTATTCCGATTTATCTGAAAAATTGCAATATATTAGTAAAAACTTTTACGACAAAAGTATTATTAACCTTTTTAAAGACGATTCACTATATACTAAAAACGGAAAAATTTACACTCTAAATCAAACTAAAGAAATTTTATCTAATTACTCGTTTAATGAAATAATATTTTCCACATGCTTAAACAACTACAAAGTAAAATCTCTCGTATCATATAAGATAACTTCCGTTTCCGCTAAAATAGACTTAACAAACGGGAAAAAACCAAAATTAGATTTTCAAATTGATGTGTTTTTCCCCGACTTTAACAAAACTATTTCTTGCGGTGGAAAATTTATTTATAAGTTTGTAAATAATACTAAATTACAAATTCCAAAAGATGTTGAAGAACAAATAAAAACAAAATAAAAAAGGAGAATTATGAAATTTTTGAGAAAGATTTTTTGTTTCGTTATAATAGCATTATTGATGGCATTATTTTTCACTCCGATAGAAAAATATGAAGGTGAAGATTACATCATAATGATAAACCCCATAACAAAAAAATACTGGGCTTGCGACTATGAACAAATAGATAACTCTTACGATTTATTCATTAAAAGAAAGACCGTGGGATATTACGAGAAAACCGTTTTAAAACATCAAGACGACGCACATAACAGTAAAGTACTTATCACAATTCTTTTAAAAGAATATGATAAATCAAAATTCACAATACCTTCAAGTAAAAATGGAAAATATAAATTTATTAAGTGTTGGTATGCGGTAGTATTTAATAAAAACATAAAAGTTTAAAGGTAAAAATAAGATGAAAGCAAAACTTAAATTTAACAGATGGTTGCATTTAATATTCTTATACATTATTCTAATACTAATATACATTATTTATTTATACATTATTCCTCTAATAAAGGGGGAAAGGTTAGAACTATACTTTGATTTTCTATCCTTATTTCTTTATGCTTCAGTTATGATGATTTATTTATTTTTGCCAACATGCAAAACCATTAGATTTTATCTCTACACTAAAATAATATTTACGGAAAACGAATTTTACTTATATACTTGCGGATTGTACAATAAAAAGGAAATACACGAACCTTTAAACGAAATTCACATAACCGAAAAACCTAAAGGAATTATCATTTCAACAAAAAACGATAATATATATTTTAAGGACATAAAAAATATTGACGAATTTTTAAATATATTTCACGAACAACAAGAAAAAATAAAAGCACAACAAGTGGATGTAAATGGACAATAGAACAGTAATATTATAACCAAGGCTATGGAGTGATAATCACCCCATAGCCTTATTTTTTCGTTTATAAACGATTATTCTTACTAATATTATTATAAAAGCAACGAACCCTACGTAACCTGCAACGGGGTAGGCAAAACCGATAATTTTTGAGAACCCAAAACGGCTTAATAAAAACGCAACTGCCATTAAAATTACAAACGTTATTTTATTTGCTATTCCGTTTTTAATCTTCTTCGTAGTATAGTTCAAAACTACAACTGCGTTTGATACTGCCGAACCGAACATTCCTAAAAACAACAATACTGCGTATATATAAAATATTACCGCATTTATTTGTTTTGAAAGGGTTAGCATAGGTAAATTCGTTTCGGTTATTTCTATATTTGCTATTTGCGGTAAAAGTACCGAAACGGCAACGAATATCAAAATCATACCGCCCGTTAAAATTCCAACGGTTGCGGTTTTTTCATTTTTTAACCTACTACCTATCGGCGTTAATACGCCTAAACTACAAAACAAATTGTAAACTGCAAATAACATTGTAGCCATAAAACTGTTTGGCATTACGAAAGTTCTTCCCGTAACTTCGCTTGTATAAAAACCTTTAAACCCGAATTTTGCAAGAGAAACTACACTTATAATTAAGGTAAACACTAATAGAACGGGAACGGTGTTATTGAATATTTTAACAACTCCGTTTATTCCCGAAAAAGCGACTACGGTTACTATTACCGCAAAAATAAGCGAAGGTACGAAACCGCTTATATCAAACACTTGTTCAAATAAAGCCCCTACCCCTGCAAGCATAACGGTTACTATTAAATAAATAAACACTACTTGAACGGTGGTAAAAATTTCGCCTATAATTTTAGATTTTTCGTCACTTATTAAGTTTTTAAAAGTATCTATATTCCTTTCTTTTACGTAATTAAGAATAACTACGCATAAAAAACATTGTAAGCATACGGCAACTATTAACCCGACTGCTCCCCATTTTGAAAAACTGCCGAAGAACTGCCAAAGTTCTTGCCCCGATAAAAACCCTGCTCCTAAAAAACAACCGGAATACGTTAACGCAAGTTTTTTTGAATTTATATCTTTCATACCTAAACTCTTATAAATTATGATTTTTATACAAATAAAATGCTCCGACTCTTGTCGGAGCATATAAATTAAAGAATTTCCAAATTCTTTTTAAATACTCGTTTGAAATCCGTTTGTGCGGACAATGCGACTTTAATTTCCAAAGTAGCGTCACCCGTAAGTTCGGTTTTCATTATAACCGAATCGCCAAGCACGTCACAATTTATAGTAGTAACGCAAGACGACATACTTCTGTCCAAACTTTCGGCAATTCTTAAAATTACGCCTAATTTTCTAATAATTTCAACGTCTTCTTCATTGATAAACTCTTTATATTTAACAATATCTGCAAGAGTTAAATCGTCGTTTTTATAATTTGCAACGACTAATGCCGCCAAAACTATATCTCTTTGAGATATTCCGTATAAACTTGAATTTAGAATAATGTAACTCGTGTGTTTTTGATAGTCGTAATATTTTAAAGTCGTTCCCGTATCGTGAAGATATGCCGCAACTTTTAAAATTTTCAAGCATTGACGTGGGAATTTGTGAAGTACACGGAGTTGTTTGAAAAGTTGAATTGAAAGGTCAACCACTTGTTCACTGTGTTTTTCGTTACAACCGTGATATCTTACCAAAGTTTGCAAACTGTAAGTAAGCACGTCCGTTATCGGTTTTTCAATAGTCATAGGAACGGCGTAGTTGAACATAATACCTTCCCTTAAACCGCAAGCCGAAATAACGATATTTGAGAAATTCAAATATTTCGTAAATGCGTGAGCAACCGCAAACGCCGAAGGCAATAAGTCGGCACGAGCGGACGATATGCCTTTAATTCTCTTTTTCTTATCTAAATCAAGCGTTTTGATAGTTTCGTAAACGGACTCAAAATCTTCCGTTGCAACGTTATAGTTATGTAAAAGCGGAAGTTGACACTTATTTTTCATTTTTACTATCTTGCAAAGATTTCTAAACGAGCCACCGCAACCGATAAGTTGAGTTTCGGGGTCAAGTTCTTTAAGCCAGTCAATACGAGAGATTTGTTCTACGATAAATTCTTCTATCTTTTCGGTTTGTTCGCTTGAAGTCAAGCCGTCTAAACCGAACAAGTCTGTTAAAGTAACCGCTCCGAAAGGAAGGGTTTCGTAATGCAAAAGATTTCTTCTGTTGTAGTATATAACTTTGGTACTACCACCACCGATTTCCAAAATTAAGCCCTTTGGAATATCCATTGTGTTGATAACGCCACGATATACGTAGGTTGCCTCTTCTTCTGCCGATAAAACTTTGAGTTTTATACCTGTGTTTGCTACTATTTCATCTAAAAAACTGCGTTGATTTTTTGCACGCCTAACAGCCGCAGTTGCTACTGCGATAATTCTTTCAATTTCATAAGCGTCACAAAGTTTTCTAAACATTTTAAGCGTTTTAATAGTTTCGGCAATACGTTGCGGTTTTAAAAATCCGTCACGCTCCATATCTTTGCCGAGCCTTACGCTTTCTTTTATTTGGTCAATAACGACGAAATGCCCGTCCCCAAGCATTTCTACTATAACCAACCTTGCGGTATTAGAACCTAAGTCAATTATTCCTATTTTTTCCAAATTTTTTTCCTCCATAATTGATGCAATATATAAAGCCTGCTGTACAAGCGATAAATTCTTGTTATATTATACTACAACTATATTTTTTTTTCAAGAGCATTTTCAAAATTATTTTTTAATTTTTACTCTAAATTTTGCTTATTTACTTTTTTTGCTATAAAAAACTCTATAATCGCAAGAAGTATTAAGAACCCACCGAACACTCTTTTTAGTATATCCCCGTTTATCTTTACCGAAATAAAACTGCCTAAAACGGCAAAAACCGTTGCAAAAATAACGGTTAATATAAGCCCGTCCTTTTTTATGAGTTTGTTTTTTGCGTGAAGTATTACCGCTACTATACCCATAGGTATAAAGGAAACTAAATTTACCGCTTGTGCCGTATGTTGAGATACCGATAAAAATATAGTAAGTATGGGTATTAAAAGCGTTCCGCCACCCATACCCATACCGCCTAAAAATCCGCCGACTATACCGCTAATTAAAAATAAAACTATGTTAAAATCCATAAAAATCTCCCGAAAAAGTCCACCTTTTTAAAAAAATAAAAGTTTTACGCCCGATACTATCATAACGAGCAAAAACACTTTCGTTAAAGTATCGTTTTTTATTTTTTTGAGCATTAACGCACCGAAAAAACCGCCTATTAAAACGCCTATTACGGTAGGTATTCCTACGCTCAACTCAAAATTTCCGTTCACTATTTGTATTACAGCACTAATAAGCGAAACGGGTAATATTACCGCCAAACACGTTGCGTGCGATACCTTTTGCGAATACTTTTTTATTAGTGAAAACAGCGGAATAAGCACCATTCCACCGCCACCGCCGAAAAGTCCGTTTATAAACCCCGTTATTATTCCAGTTAGTATAAAAGCCTTTTTTTCTTTATTTTTCATACTTTTAGTATGAGAAATAATTTTTCTTTTACCCGTTTTAAATTTCTTTTTGTAAAAAATTTCAATAATTGAGTTAAAGGTATTGCATTTTTATTTAAAATATATTATACTTAATAAGTATCTAAATGCGTGTGCATGCGTGCGTGCACATAATAATATAAGGGTGATTTATGAACTCAATGACTAAAACTAAATTTAAAAAACTTTCTATCATCGTTCTTTCACTTGTTTTAGCACTCGCTATGGCGTTTGCTACGGCTTGCGGTAAAACTACCGAAGAAGAAAAGAAGAAGGACGACGATACCGAAACAACTACCACCGCTACGGACTATCAAACTCTTAAAAACGGTGACTTTGAATTTAACACTGACGACAAGACTACTTATCCGTATTCGTCTTCAATTAACTGGACTCGTACGGTTGGCCCGTCTTCTCAATTAAAATCGGGTATTATTGATACGGCAGACGACGCTTACGCTAAACTTGCCGATTCAAACAAACCTACCGTAGATGGCACCGTCGTTAACCCACGTACTCCTTACTACTTCGGTTTAGTAGAAAACAAGTACGTTGAAGACGACGAAGACAAGCGTGTTAATCCTAATACGGCAGGAACGAAAATTTTAATGATAGCAAACAAAACTACTGTTGCCGGCGAAGGTACTTCACAAGAGTACAAGTCTTCAACCTTTACCGTCCCCGTAAACAAGTTTGCAGTAGTTAGCCTTTGGCTTAACACTTCAAATCTCGTTTCCGCTAACTACGGTGACGGCGAATTCGGTGCTTTCATTAAAGTTACGAATAAAGTAGGTTCTACTTCTTACAATAATATTTCGCTCACAAATATCAACACTAAAAACGAGTGGGCTAAATACGAACTCCGTATTATCGGTTCGGACATTACTTCCACTTCGTTTAATATTTCCGTTGGTTTAGGTTTAGGTAAAGACCCCTTCCGTTCGGAATACGTTGAAGGTTTCGTTTTCGTTGACGACTGTCAAGTAACCGTTTACGACAAAAACGAATACGCAGAATTCTCTACGACTTTCTCGGGCGTTGACGGTTCGGCAAACGTTGATAAAGATTCCGTTTTATCTTTAGATTTAGCAGGACAAGTTTATCAAGACAACGGCGATAAGGCAGACTTTGTTGACGACGCTACCGCTCAAACTAAATACACTTCTTACGCATACGAACTCAACTACCGTTACGATATAGGAACTCCCGTTTCTCTTGGAACTAACACGACTTTCGGTTACAATACCGATATGCTTCCTACTTACGATTTCTATACCGGCAACGTTCTTCAAAATAATACATTGAGTTTAATGGGTACGGAATTTACCACTGCTCTTGCAGATATTGACAAAACCGACCTTACCGCAGGCGGTAACGACCCAGACGTTATCGGTTTCTACTTTACTAAACCGTCAAGTGCGTCTTACACTACCGATATTATTAACATTGCCGATTCTTCCGACGAAGATAATTGCAGACATATAATCACCTTGTTTGCAAAAGTACTTGCGGACAATAAAGCGTCACAAGCAGGAAAGATTACTGTTATAGATAAATCTTCTACCGCTACTAACAACGAAACTGCACTTTTTGCAAGCGTTTCTACAAAAGACGTTGAAGACGGAGAATACGGCACTTGGGTTAAATACACTATTTTAGTTTACAACCCGACCGATACCGATATTGATTATCAAATTAAACTTTCTTTCGGTGACGATACGATTTTAAAACTTGAAGACGTAGGCGACCTTCAAACCGGTATTGCATTATTTGCAGGCCTTGAAGTTAAAACCACTACTTCCGACGTTTACACCGCTATGGCTACCGGAACTTACTGCACGAAAACTCAATTATACGGCAAATATAATTCCGCATTACCTTCAAGTGAAGAAGAAAGCGAACACGCTGAACACTATTCGGTAACTACCGACAAATCAGGTTCGTTTGAAATTTCAACAAGACCTACTACCAACGTTGCTAACTACGTAACAAAAGGCGAAATTGATTCTTCAAAAGTTTCAAAAGGTATAGTAAACAGCAAATACGCTTCCGTTTACGGTTTGTCAAGCGACGCAGTTGCAGTTCTTACCGACGCAAATCTTAAAGAAGACAGCGATTGCAACTACGCACAAGTTATTATGATAGACAATAAAGTTGCAACGAGTTCCGCTTTCGTAACGAACTACGCTACGATTAACGCCGGCTCTTACTTAAAAATCACTTTAAAGATTAGAGCCGTTGGCGATGCAGTTGCAAACGTTTACTTGACTTCTAAAACGATAGACAATGACGGAAATACCAAAGTTCTTGCTCTTTCTAACGGAACTACTTCTTACGACCTTGTTGCAAAAGTTGATAAAAACAGTCCTGTTAAGGACGGTTGGACTACCGTTGCTTTCTACGTATTAGCAGGTAACGAAAATATAGATTACAGAGTTGAAGTTTGGAACGGAGACCGTAACGGTAACAATTTATCTACGGGAACAATCTTCTTCAAGAACGTTTCTAACGACTACAACCTTGACGAAGCAACCTTTAAAGCAGATAAAGAAACCGTTCGCACCGAATTTGAAACAAGTGAATCGCTTAAACTTAACACACTTTCTCACACGAGAGCCGACCTTACTACATTATCTACTAACGAAAAGGGTAAAGACGTTTCTACCGTAACTAAATTCAACCCCGTTGAAATTTATGCAGGTAACGATATTGTTAAATTCGTTGATTACTCTACTTTATATGCAGAAACGGAAATTGACAATAGAACGGACAAAAACAACGATAATACCGCCGAAGACAAAGAAGACGAAGAATACACCTTCTCAAAGAGCGTTGCCCTTCAAGTTTCTTCAATAGTAATTGCCATTGTAATTTTAGTTGCAATGTTCGGAGTAGTAATTCGTAGTTTACTTAAAAAACGTAAAGCAAAAGTTGAAAAACGTAACAAACTTTACGAAACTACCGACTACACTAATATGCGTGAATCTGCATTAGCAAGAGCGAAAGCCCTTAAATCTAAATCGGATATCAATCTTGATAAAGACGAAGAAGGCGAATACGATTACAGTGCCGCAGAACAAGTTGAAGAAAACGAAGACTTTAACGGTGAAGTAATTGACGCAGAAGAACTTAACGAAGTTGAACCAACCGAAGAACTTACTACTAACGAAGAAGTTGCAACGGAAGAAGTAAACGAAGATAACGGCGAAAAACAAGAATAAAAGTTCATAAAAAATTAACTGCTCTTTCCTTTGAAAGAGCAGTTTTTATATGCTTTGTTTTTGATTGAATTTAGGTTTTTTAAAGTAAACAAAACTTTTTTGTATATTAAAATTTGTACCAAACTAATCATTTTTGTTATAAATAAAAAACCCAGGGGCCAATTAAGGATATCCTGGGGGGTGATACACAATGTGTATCTGACTCAAAGGTCAATAATATTATATGCAACTTTAATTAAAAAGTCAACAGTTTTTAAAAATACAATATCGTTTTTTTGTTCCTTATTATTTTTATAAGATATTTTTATGTTCATTTTTAAAGCGTAAACCCGTTCTTTTTAAATCTATTCGCAAAACCTATGTTTTGCGAATAGATAAATAATAGAATTAAATTTTACAAAATTAAACACAAGTTTATG
>JAZRVG010000122.1:0-23291 GCA_045599025.1 Christensenellaceae bacterium
CTTTATATAAAATTTTACCGTTTTTATATATTGCGTTACCCACTTCGTAGCCGTTACTAATAATTTTAAAACTGTCGTTTTCGTTAAACTTAACATTATTTTCTAAGACTACAACTCCGTTATACGCCGATTTGATTACGCCAACGCTTATACCTTTATGATTTTCTATTTTTTTAGATATAAAGCCTTTTTGTTGACCAAACGGAAGCCCCGAAGTAAAATCGCCACGGTTAAAAGATTTTAATATAGCATTTTTTAATTCTAAATTATTTTCGCCTAATATAAGTTTAGAATAATATTTTACTGTTGAAACGATATATTCGCTTGAACGCATTCTCCCTTCAATTTTAAAAGAAGAAACGCCCGCTTTTATATATTCGTTTACGGTTTTTTCCGAACACAAGTCGCTTAAAGAGAGTAAATAACCTTCGTTTACCTTTTTGTTATCAATATACGAAGAGTATTTTTTTCTACACGCTTGCTTACAATAGCCCCTATTCCCACTATTACCGCCTATAAAAGAAGAAAAATAACAATGCCCAGAAAACGACGTGCATAACGCTCCGTGAACGAAAACTTCCGTTTCAATAATTTTGGAAATTTCTTTTATATCTTCAATTTTTGTTTCCCTTGCTAATATAACCCTTGAAAAACCGTATCTTTTTGCAAGTTTTGCTCCGTAAGTGTTACATACGCCCGCTTGAGTGGACAAATGTAAGGTAACGAAAGGATATTTTTCTTTTATTTTCTTTCCTAAAAAAATATCTTGCAAAATAAAGGCGTCAACGCCTAAATTGTAAGCATTGTTAAGAGTTTCAAAAAAGGTATCAAGTTCGTTATTTTTTACAAGAGTGTTTAAAGCAACGTAAATTTTTACGTTAAAAAGTTTTGCGTAGTTAACGGCGTACTCTAAATCTTCTATCGTAAAATTTTGAGCCGATTTTCTTGCCGAAAAATCGTTTAACCCTAAATATACGGCGTTTGCACCTGCATTTACGGCATTTATTAAGTTTTCTAAATTACCTGCCGGTGATAAAACTTCTAACATACTTACCCTTTTTTATTAAGCGGTTAAAGCCGTTGCAATTAAGCAACGGCTTAAATTTATCTAATTTCTATGCCTGATTTTTTAAGTTCGTTTAATATTTTAGCGATAAATCCGTCAACTTCTTCCAACGTTAAGGACCTATCAAGCATACTAAACGTTAAACGGTATGCCAAACTCTTTTTACCTATACCGACTTGTCCGCCTTCGTAAACGTCAAAAAGTTCAACCGATTTTAAAGATTTGTCCGCAGACTTTTTAATAATTCTTAAAACTTCGCCGTTCGTAACTTTTTTATCCATAGTAAGAGCCAAATCTCTTTCAACGTTCGGGAATTTAGAATATGCTTTGAATTCAAGTTTACGGTTAAGCATTTTTGCTATTTCGCTATAATAAATTTCACCGATATACACACGCTTATCAACGCCTAATTTTTCGGCAACAACGGGATGAAGTTCGCCTATGAAACCGATAACTTTATTTCCTACCGTAATTTCGGCACTACGAGTCGGGTGCATAAATTGAATATTACATTTTCTGTAATCAACTTTAAACGTAGCCCTAATTGCCGATAAAAATCCGTCAACTACACCTTTTATAGTGTAAAAACTTTCATTTTCGCCAAGCATAGCAAGGGATACACACATATTTTCATTTGGAAGTTCGGTTAAAGGAAGTGCTTTCGGCATATATTCTTTACCGAATTCAAATACTCTAAATTTTAAATTCTTTTTGCTTACGTTAGTTTTAACAACCTTTAAAATTGACGGTATTAAAGAAGTTCTCATTACCGACAAGTCTTCGCCAAGCGGATTGAAAATTTTAACTGCACTTTCGTTTACAGTATTTTGGTCAATTCCTATAAGTTCGTAATCTTTTGGAGATATGAACGAATAATTGATAGTTTCGTTAAAACTTTGAGAAATTAAATAGTTTTTAGCGTTATTTATGTCTTTTTGCTCTTTATTTAAACCGCCAACCGTAATTGACGCATCGTCTAAAAGAGTATCAACAATTTTATCGTAGCCGTAAATTCTTATAATTTCTTCGGCTATGTCGGGATAATCTTCAACGTCGTCACGGTAAAGTGGAACTGTAATTTTAATATTGTCTCCATCAACTTGCGTAGCAAATTCCAAACGGTTTAAAATATCAACGATAATATCGGTTGGAACATCTATACCTAAAACCTTATTGATTTTTGAAATTTTGGTATCTAAAACTTTTTGTTCTAAACTTACGGAATTTACGTCAACGTAGCCTTTTGCAATTTTACCTGCGTTAAGTTCGCTAATAAGTGCTAACGCCCTTTTTGCACCGAGTTCGGCAAGGTATGCGTCCGTACCCTTTTCAAAACGTGAAGAAGAATCGGAACGCTTACCCAAAGCACGAGAACTTCTACGAATATTATCACGCTTAAAGAAAGCCGATTCAAATACGACCGATTTGGTGTTTTCGCCTATACAACTTGATTTACCACCCATTATACCTGCTATACATTGTGGATTTTCACTATCGCAAATTACTAAATTATCGTGATTTAAAGTAAAATCGGTATCGTCAAGAGTCGTAATTTTTTCCCCGTCGGTTGCTCTTCTTACAACAAGTTCGCCACCCTTTAAAAGATCGTAGTCAAAACTGTGCATAGGTTGACCGATTTCGGTTAAAACGAAGTTGGTAATATCTACGATATTATTTATTGAATTTATACCTACGCTCTTTAATCTTTTTTGCATCCAAAGTGGCGACGGCTCAATTTTAATATCGGTTACGAAAGAGGCAACGTATCTTGGACAAAGTTCGGCGTCAAGAACGCTTACTTTCAACTTATCTTCAACCTTAAAATCTTCCGTTTTGTAAGATAAATTCGGCATTTTTAAAGGTTTATTAAGAACAACTGCAACTTCTCTTGCCAAACCTAAAATGCTTTGACAATCCGGTCTGTTTGCCGTAACGCCTATATCAAAAATAACGCTGTCAAGCCCTACGATAGGTTTAACGTCCGCACCGTTTTCACACGAATTATCTAAAATTAAAAGTCCGTCGTAATCCGCACCTTTATACATATCTTCGGTTACGCCGATTTCTCCGCCCGCACAAAGCATACCGAAAGAATCGTAACCACGGAGTTTTCCTGCCTTTATAGTTTCAACGCCTTCAATAGTCTTGTGGTCTTTTCCCGTAGCGTAAACGGTTGCTCCTACTAACGCACAAGGTGCTTTTATACCAACTTTAACGTTGTCCGCTCCGCAACAAATTTGAAATTCTCCGTGCTTTCCGCAATCTACTTTACATAAATGAAGGTGCGTTTCGGGAATTGCCTCGCACGAAATTACTTCGCCTACTACTACTTTTGAAATATCCTTGCCCGTTTCTATAATTTCTTCAACTTCAAAACCGCAAGAAAAAAGTTTATTTGCTAAATCTTGTACGCTAACGTCACTAATATCTACGTAATCATTTAACCATTCCAAAGGAAGTTTCATAATTTTTATCTCCTATTACTTGAATTGTTTTAAGAAACGAACGTCGTTTTCAAAGAATAATCTTATATCGGGAATTTTGTATTTTAATATTGCAATACGCTCAATACCCATACCGAAAGCGTAACCGGAATATTCGTTACTGTCTATTCCGCAACCTTCCAAAACCTTTTTATTAACTATTCCTGCACCTAAAATTTCTATCCAACCCGTTCCTTTACAAAGTTTACAACCTTTGCCGTGACATTCACTACAAGAAACGTCAACTTCTACGCTCGGCTCGGTGAACGGGAAATATGAAGGACGAAGTCTTGTTTTCGTGTCTTTACCGAACATAATTTTAACAAATTCGTCCAAAGTTCCCTTTAAATCACATAAAGTTATGCCTTTATCAACTACCAAACCTTCCATTTGATGGAACATTGGAGAGTGAGACGCATCGTCGTCCGAACGGTAAACTTTACCCGGACTTAAAATTTTAATAGGAGGCTTTTTATCAAGCATTACCCTAACTTGTCCTGCCGAAGTTTGCGTACGGAGCAAAATTTTATCAGTTATATAGAAAGTATCTTGCATATCACGAGCGGGATGGTCTTCGGGAATATTGAGCATTTGGAAGTTATAATAATCTTCTTCAATTTCCGGACCTTCAAAGATTTCAAAACCCATACCCGTAAATGCGTCAATAAGTTCGTTTTTAACGAGAGTTATCGGGTGTAAAGTGCCTTGTTCGTTAGAAACACCCGGTAAAGTAATATCAATAGCCTCTTTTTCAAAAGTTTTTTGGCGTTCTATTTCTTTAAGTTCAACTTCCTTTTTTTGAAAAAGAGTTTCAATTTCACTACGTAAATCGTTAACGAGTTTACCGAAAGTAGGTCTGTCTTCTTTGTTTACGTCTTTCATACCTTTTAAAAGTTCGGTTACTACACCGACTTTACCTAAAAACTTAACACGTAAGTCGGAAAGGTCTTTCAAAAGAGTTGAATTTTCAATATTCTCTTTTGCCAAGAGTTTTATTTGCTCAATTTTTTCCTTCATAATTTACTCCTTTATAAAAAATAAAAGCGTCCTTAAAAAGGACGCTTTTTGCGTGTTACCACCTTAATTTATGCAAAGATATACTTTACACCTTATTACGCTATAACGTTGCGAACGGCTCGGCTTAATTAGTTTTACCCTTTCGGCTTGCAACTCAAAAGTGAATATCGGTTTATAATGCGAAGAAATTTTACAGCCACGAATTTCTTTCTCTTAACGCTGACAAAACCGCCTGTCTTTTTCATAGTTTTTATATTTATATAAAAATTATATAAAAATTATCGTGTTTTGTCAATCAATTTATACTATTTTATACACGTTTTACGCACGAATAAGTAGTTGACGCAAGATAAACTTCGGGAATATCGCCAACAATAACGTTTTCGTAAATTAAAACACTAACTTCATCGTTTAATTTTTTTGTTTTAAATTTGGTAACTACGTAAACTTCAGGCTTAATCTTTAAGTAAACGGAGTGTTTCGTTTGGTTTATTCCACCACTTGAAAAATCGGAAATTATATCGCACTTTACCGAACTTACCGTTATTATAGGAACGTTTATTTTTTTGCCGTAACCCGATATAAAACTTATACCCGTAAAAACGCCTAACGGAACGGGAACACCTTTACTACACTCTAACTCTAAATAATAACTTACGCTTTCCGCAATTTTACCTGTTAACGAATTTATTTTATAAGCGTTTGAAATTATCATTTTAACGTTTTTGTTATCGTCCTTTTCAATATAAAACACTTCGTCGTAATCAAAATTATTTATTAAAGTTTTATCTACCGCATAGTACGATGCATTTGAAAGCATACCTTGAAATTTGTTTGTTCCTATACTTATAAGCATTGTGTTTGAAGTATAATACAACAATAGAAAAATTACTAAAAATAAGCATAAAATCAAAAAATATGAGATTTTTCTCTTTCTCTTAACACACTTTTTCATAATAAAAAATACAGGCGATAGTGCCTGTATTTTAATATGATTTTAATTATAAAATTATTCTCAAATAATATATTTTGCTTTCTTTTTAGGAGCGGATTCAAGTTCGTTTTTCTTTTCTTCGTAACCTTTTCTACCAAGTAAAGCGTAAGTTGCGTTTTTGCCGTTTTCTACGCCCGGTTGGTCGTAAGCGTTAATTTCAAACATTTCGCCTGCATATGCGGTTTCTAATTCAAAGAAATACAAAAGTTGACCGAGTGTGAAAGCGTTGAGTTTAGGTAAATAAATAGTTCTGTTTAATCTTTCCTTTTGAGTTAAAGCGTATTCGGTTGCTACTCTTTCGGCGGAAATAAGTTCGTTCATAGTATGACCGCATAAGAAGTTTACGTCTTTTATATCTTCGCAACCGTTACTAATCGTAACTTTTTCTCTATACTCGTCAACTGCTAAAAACGTAGTAACTTTATCAAAAGGTCCTTCGGTATAAAGTTGAACTTGACTGTGTTGGTCGGTAACACCCAAAGATTTAACGGGAGTTTGACCTACGAATACTTTTTCGCCTTTATTGTTATAAGTTTTACCTAAACTTTCCGCCCAGAGTTGGCAGTACCAGTCGGCAATATATTTAAGTCCGTCCGCATAAGGCATCATAACGGAAATATTTTTACCCTTTTTGATAGCAATATAACTTAAAATTGCCGAACATAAAGGTGCGTTTTTGCTTAAATCGTCCGTTCTTGAATTTTCGTCCATAAATTTTGCACCGTTTACGAATTCTTTTATATCAATTCCCAAAACGCTTGCCGGTAATAAGCCTACAGGACAAAGTTCGGAAAATCTTCCGCCTACGCTATCGGGAATATACAAGGTTTTGAAACCTTCTTGTTTGGCAATTTTAATCAAATTACCCTTATCGTGCGAAGTCGTTGCTACAATATGGTCTTTTGCCTTATCGCCTACCGCTTTTTTAAGCAAATCGTAGATAATAAGGTATTGAGTCATAGTTTCGCTCGTTGAACCGCTCTTGGTTATAATATTGAAACAAGTTTTATCAAGTTCAATAACGTCCAAAAGTGCTTTCATTCTTTCGGGGTCAACGTTATCTTCTACGTAGAATTTTGGACCATTTCTTTTTTCGTCGGGCAAATCGTTATAGTGCAAGTGGCAAAGTGCTTGGAACACCGCTATTGGACCGAGTGCCGAACCGCCTATTCCTAAAACTACGAAATATTTGAAGTTTTTACGAATATTTTTTGCAGTTTCTTCTACGTCCTTTATAACTTCTTCTTGATTATACGGAAGTTCAGTCCAACCAGTCATACCTTGTCCACGAACGCTTTCAAAACTTTTGAACGCCTTTTTGGCAAAATCTTCGTAATTAGCAAATTCTTTTTCGGTTATACCTTGGTTTTCGCCGACAAATTCTGCCATCATATTGTTGTAATCAAATCTAATTTTGTCCATTTTATCACCTTTTTAAAAAATTTTATATTTAAGTTCACGTAATTTTTGTAAACTTTCTTTAACTTCGCTTATATCTTTATAATCCTCAAAGTAATTTTCTATTAAAATATTTCCGTTAAAATTAACGTCCTTTAATCTTTTGAATAAATCTTCAAAATCAAAATTACCTTGCATCGGTAAACACATTTTGCCTAAATCGTTATAGTCGCTTATATGTACCGTTTTTAAAGATTCGCCCATTTCGGTTATATAATCTTTATAACTGTCACCCGAAATTCTTGCTTGCTTTATATCTAAACAAGTACACAAATTCTTGCAATATTTGGTTACTTCGGTTAAAACGCCCACTCTATTGTAATACGCCCACTCAACGTTTTCCAAACAAAGACCTAAATCTTGCTTATTCAAATAGTCAACGAGTGTTTGCAAATAACCGCCTACTTCTTGATAATTAGTGAATTTAACGTTCTTTTTAAATCTACAAAGTCCGTGCAAAGTGTAATATTTAGCGTCCAAAATTTTAGCAACGTCCAAACAACCTTGCAAAACTCTGTAAGCATCGTTTCTTACCCTTTCACTTACCGAAAAAAGTTGCGGTTCAAAATGCAAATTTAACGAGTGAATTGAGTGAATTGTTAAATTTCCTTTTTTTTCTTTTAAGATATTGCCGAATTCTTTATTATATTCGCAAAAAGTAGATAAAAATACTTCAACTACTTTTGCATCCATTTCGTTTAAAACGGCTATTGAATCTTCATTATAATACCGCCTAAATAACGTTGCGGTAGATACGCCTATTTCCATAATCTTCTTCTATTTTACGTTTAAAACGTTACCGTCAACAAACAAATTAACGGTTTCGCCTTTTTTAATCTTATTATCTATTATCGCATCGGAAAGCATATTTTCAACGTAATTTTGCACAGCACGTTTTATCGGTCTTGCTCCGTACGTTTTAGAATAACCTTTATCTACTAAAAATTCTATTACGCTATCGTCAAATTTAAGAACGTAACCTAATTCGTTCATTCTTGATAAAACGTTTTTCATTTCTAATCTTGCAATTTTTAAACAATTTACAAAATTAAGTTCGTTAAACACTATAATATCGTCAAGCCTATTTATAAATTCGGGACGGAAATTCTTTTTTAACGATTCGTAAACTGCGTCAATTTTGTCCGATTCTTGTACGCCGAAACCGACGCTTGCCTTTTTGTCCGTTTCGTTAAAGCCTATATTAGTCGTTAAAATAATAATAGCGTTGTTAAAATTAACCGTTCTACCCTTTCCGTCGGTCAAACGCCCTTCGTCTAAAACTTGTAATAAAAGGTCAAAAATATCGGGACAAGCCTTTTCAATTTCGTCAAACAAAACTACGGAATATTGATTACGGCGAATTTTATCGGTTAGCAAGCCTTCTTCTTCGTAGCCGACGTAACCTGCCGGTGCTCCTATAAGTTTATTTACCGAAGTTTTATCACTGTATTCACTCATATCAAAGCGAATTAAAGAATTTTTATCGCCGAAAACAAGTTCTGCAACCGCTTTTGAAAGTTGAGTTTTTCCAACGCCCGTAGGTCCGGCAAATATGAACGAACCTATCGGTCTGTTCGGGTCTTTTAAGTTCGCTCTTGAACGCTTAATTGCTCTTGCAACCGACGTAACTGCCTCTTCTTGACCGATTACACGCTCGTTTAACTCTGTTTCAAGTGATTTTAATTTTTCGGTTTCTTCTTCGGTTAAAGAGCCGACGGGAATATTGGTCCACTCGGAAATCAGTTCTTTTATTTCCGTTTCGGTAATTATCGGTTCTAAATTACTTAATTTTGCATTATGTTTAAGTTTTTCTTGATTGATATAAGTTATAAGTTCGTCAATTTCGTTATTTTTTTGCTCGGCTTTTTTAGTTAAGCCGTTATCTAAAAGATAATCTCTTTCCGATTTTAAATTTGAAATTTTTCTTTCGGCATCGGTAACGGTTTTTGGCATTACCGTTATTTGCATACGCTTTTTAGAAGACGCTTCGTCAATAAGGTCTATTGCTTTATCGGGCAAAAATCTACCTAAAACATACCTTTTTGAAAGTTTAACCGCCGAAATTATAGCATCGTTTGATATTCTTACTTTATGGTGAGCCTCAAACGAAGGTTTTATTCCTTTTAAAATTTCTATACACTCGTCAACCGTCGGTTCGTTTACCGTTATAGGTTGAAAACGGCGTTCTAACGCCCCGTCCTTTTCAATAAATTTCGTATATTCTTTTACGGTGGTTGCACCTATTATGGGAAGTTCGCCACGTGATAAAAGAGGTTTTAAAATTTCTACGGCATCCATTGAACTGTCTTGCGAATTGCCCGCACCGACTAAATTATGTATTTCGTCAATAAAGAAAATAATTTTTTTACTGCTAATAGCAAAATCTATGGCATTTTTGAATTTTTCTTCAAATTCGCCACGGTATTTCGTACCTGCTAAAATACCTGCTAAATCAAGTGAGAAAATTATTTTATTCTTTAAATTTTCGGGAACTATTCCGCTGACGATTTTTTGTGCTAAACCTTCAACGACGGCACTTTTACCAACGCCTGCCTCACCTATCAATATAGGATTGTTTTTCGTTTTTCTTGAAAGAGTAGTTATTACCCTTTCAATTTCGGCTTCTCTACCGATTACGGCGTCTAATTCTCCGTTTTTAGCCTTTTCGGTTAAATCGTAACCCATTCCTTTAAGTTTGGAAAGGTCCAAATTGGGTTTTTTATATCCCGTTTCGTAAACGTTTTGAAAATATGTTTTATCGTTTTCAACTTGTGAAACGCTTGCTTGCGGTTTAACACTACTTTCCGCTTTTATGCTTGAAGTTCTTGTATTTACGGTGGCTTTTGTTTTTTCTACCGCTACGGGCTGTTTTTTTACGGAATTTTTTGGTAAAATTTCTATAATTTTATCTTGAACGTAACTGTATAGCGATTTTATATCAACGCCTATGGCGTTTAAAATACTAACCGCTTTACATTCTTGATTTCTTATAAGCGCCAAAAGCAAATGTTCGGTTGAAACGTAAGATATTTTTAATTTTCTTGCTATATTTTTTGAGTCTTCTATAACCGCACTTGCATTTGGAGTAAATTCAACCCCGTCAATTTTTCTTAAAGTTTTTTTAAAATACGGAACAACCGTTTCTTTATTTACACCGAACTTATTAAGGTATGCACATGCATAACTTTTTTGCGTGCGTAAAATACCGAAAAGGAGTTCTTCCGTTCCGATATAATTTATTTTATAAAATTCTTTTACTTTGCGGGCCTCTTCAAGTACTTTTCCTACGCCGTCAGTGTAATTAAGCATTATATTTTTCCTACTAAATCTTTAAGGTATTTTGTAAATTCGGGTGCTAAATCACTATCTCTTAAAGCAAACTCCACGTTTGCTTTCAAATAACCTAATCTTGAACCCATATCGTAGCGTACGCCTTCAAAATTATATGCACAAACGTCGTTATTTTTAGCCAAAACGTCAAATGCATCGGTTAATTGATACTCTCCGTTTTTTGCAACTTGCAAGGTTTTTAAAACATCAAAAACGTTAGGTTTTAAAACGTATCTTCCAAGCGGAGATAACGTGCTTTTAACTTCTTCAAGTTTAGGTTTTTCGGTAATTTTGGTTACGCTGTATATTCCGTTTTCTTCTTTTGAATATTCAACCGAAGCGTACAAGGGAACTAAATTTTTTTCAACGTTTTTACAACCTATTACCGTTTTGTCCGTTTTTTCGTAAACTTCTATAAGTTGTTTTATTACCGGCTTATTTTCGTTATACATTATATCGTCGCCGAAAAGTACGGCAAACGGCTCGTTTTGAACGAAATCTTTGGCAAGTTCTATCGCTTTTGCCGTTCCGTTAAGTTCGGTTTGCTCTACGTAACTTATTTTTGCCATTGTTTCGGGATATTTTATTTCTTTTAAGAAATCAAATTTGCCCGTTTTTTGCAATACATTATCAAGTTCTTCACTTGCACTAAAATATTCGTCAATAACTTCTTTTTTATAACCGACGATAAATAAAATTTCGGTTATTCCGCTTGATACTACTTCGTCACATATAACTTGAATTGCGGGTTTATTTAATATTGGCAACATTGCTTTTGGAACTGATTTTGTATAAGGCAAAAATCTCGTTCCGTAGCCTGCTACCGGTATTATCGCCTTTTTTATTTTCATATTATAATCCTTACCCCTATCTTATAATACTTGAAATAGTCGGAAAAATTGCTTTATTCCGACTATTTTATGACAATTTGATTATTTAGTTCCGAAAAGTCTGTCACCTGCATCGCCGAGACCAGGTATAATATATGCGTTTTCGTTAAGTTTTTCATCTAACGAGGCAACGTAAATTTCAACGTCCGGATGTGCTTTTTGTACTGCTTGTACGCCTTCCGGTGCTGCGATTAAGTTCATAAGTTTAATATCTTTGCAACCTCTTTGTTTAATAAAGTCAATAGCCGCAACTGCACTTCCGCCCGTAGCAAGCATTGGATCAACTACTATGATAGTTCTTGATTCCGCATCAACGGGAAGTTTGCAATAATATTCAACGGGTAAATGCGTTTTGGGATCACGGTATAAACCGATATGTCCTACCTTTGCACTCGGCACTAAAGTTAAAATACCGTCAACCATGCCGAGACCTGCTCTTAATATAGGAACTACGCCGATTGACCTTCCTGCCAAAAAGTTTGCTTGAGTTTTGCAAATAGGAGTTTCAATTTCCTTCTTTTCAAGCGGTAAATCACGTGTTACTTCGTATGCCATAAGCATTGCAATTTCGTTTGCTAAATTTCTAAAATCCTTAGTGGTGGTTTCAGTCATTCTCATCATAGAAATTTTGTGTTGAATAAGTGGGTGGTCTAATACGTGTAAAGTACTCATTATATATGCTCCTTTTCGTGCTTTTGCACTATTTATTTTTATTTTGAATATTTATCTTCAACAGATTGAATTTTATTTATTCTGTTTTGATGTCTTCCACCGTCAAACGGCGTTGTTAAGAAAATTTGAACGTATTTTACGATATCTTCAACTTTTGTAATTCTTGCACCTAACGCAATAATATTCGTATTATTGTGGCGACGAGTCATCTCTGCGGAAAATTCGTCCGTTACGTGTGCACAACGAATTCCGTTTACCTTATTTGCTACGATACTCATACCTATACCCGTTCCGCAAATTAAAACGCCGTAATCAAATTCGCCTTTTGCTACGCTTTCGGAAACGGGTAAAGCAAAATCGGGATAATCACACGATTCTTCACTAAAAGTTCCAAAATCTTTAAATTCTATTCCGTTTGCCTTAAAATAATCAAATACGGCTTGTTTTGCAACGAAACCGCCATGGTCACAACCAAATGCTACTTTCATAAAAACTCCTTTGATATTATACATTGTATTATATAATAAACTCATACCGCCGATTTGTCAAGCCGTATAAGTTTTAAAACTTTAAAAATCTTTAATATCGTGTGGTTTAAAGGCTTTTCTCATTCTGTTTAAAACGCCTACGTCTATTTCGCTACCGCTATCTATAACTACGCCTATTAAAATTGACGCTACCTTTTCGCCGTACAATAATTTATCGTATAAATTTGAAGCAATTTCTTCTCCGCTTTCGCCTAAATTTAAAATTCTTCCTTTTAAGATTTTTGCAATTTTACCATCGCACATAAAGTATGGAATTTTCCCGTTTTTTTCGCATAAATCGTAGAAATTTTGTGCTTTTTCTATTTCGTTTCTTTCAAATAAAACGGTTTCGCATTTAGGTGTGTAATGTTGATATTTGCACCCGGGAGAACGAACTTTATCGGTTGGCGTACTGTTTGAATATTCGCATTTGCCAACAACCTTTTTTATCATTTCCGAAGTAATTAAACCGCTACGGAGTATGGTTGGCGTTTCGGTAGTAACGTCTAAAACCGTTGATTCTATTCCACCCGTACACTTGCCACCGTCTAAAATTAAATTTATTTTTCCGTTTAAGTCGTTATAAACGTGCTCCGCCGTTACGGGACTCGTATGCTTTGAAACGTTTGCGGAAGGTGCTGCAATGGGTAAATTTACGTATTCCAAAAATTTTTGTGCGTCTTTATTTGAAGGAACTCTTATCGCTAATGTATCAAGTCCGCAAGAAACTATCTTTGAAACGTTACCCTTTGCCCTATAAACCATTGTCAATGCACCCGGTAAAAATGCTTTTTGAAGGTCGTAAACGTAATCGTAATCAACGTAAACAAGTTTAGATAAATCGTAATTTTTATGAACGTGTACTATAAGCGGATTATCGCTTGGTCTTCCCTTTACTTCGTAAATTTTCTTTACTGCAATATCACTCGTAGCAATAGCACCTAAACCGTAAACCGTTTCGGTGGGAAAAGCGACTAATTCTTCGTTTTCTATTAACGTTTTTGCAAGTTTTAACGATTCTTCGTTTACTTTTGAAACTTGCGTTAAAAGGTTAAAAGACATCGTCTTCACCTTCTTTTTCTTCTGTATTTTGACTGTTTTGTCCGTTTTGTTGATAACCTTGCGGTTCTACGTTATAAGATATATTAACGAATTTAGATTGCTCACCTTTGAATAAAACGTTGAAGTTTCCAAGTGCTCCCGAACGGTTTTTGGCAAGAATTATTTCCGTTTCGCCTTTCTTTTGAACTTGTCCGTCTTCCGATTTTCCTTCGGGCGTCATTTCCGGCCTATGTATAAACATAACTATATCGGCATCTTGTTCTATTGCTCCCGATTCTCTCAAATCCGATAAAATCGGTTTTCTTCCTACCTTTTCTACCGAACGGTTTAACTGTGAAAGTGCTATAACGGGAACGTCTAATTCCTTTGCTATCATTTTAAGACCACGTGATATTTCGGTAATTTCGGCTTGTCTACTGTCGTTAGGTTTTACTGCGTTCATAAGTTGTATATGGTCAACTACGATAAGGTCAAGTTTGCCTTTAATATTCTTTAATCTTCTACATTTTGAAAGAATATCGGGTACGGTAGTCATAGAAGTATCGTCTATGTATATATCGGTACTGTCTATAAGTTTTTGAGCGTCCCAAACGGCGTGCCATTCTTCGTTAGACATTACGCCTTGACGGATATTTTCCGAACTTACACCGCTTATTGAGTACATCATACGCTCAACAAGTTCTTTCTTGGTCATTTCAAGTGCGAATACCGCACAAACGGCATCGCTCTTTAATGCAACGTGCTCAACTACGTTCATAACAAAAGTGGTTTTACCTACGGAAGGACGTGCCGCTACTATTACGAGATTTCCCCTATGCAAACCCCTTGTGAGTTTATCAAACATAGTGAAACCCGTATTCATACCTTGCATAAAGTTTTTATCGTTTTGAATATTTGCAAAATATTCAACAACTTCCATAGTGTTTTCTTTTGCTTGCGTTAAACTTGAAGTTTCTAACTGTTCGCTTATATCGTAAATGATTTTTTCCGCTTTGGCTATTGACGAACGACTGTCCGTACTGTAAGTTGCATCGGCTATAATATCGCCTGCACCTTTTATGAGTTTACGCATAGTACTGTCACGCTTAACGATTTCAAGATAATATTCGTAGTTAGCGGACGAAGGAATTACAGTTGTTAACTCAATTAAATAATCAATTCCGCCTGCGTTTTGCAAAGTGGTTTTTATTTCCATTTCTTTGGCAAGCGTTGCAACGTCTACCCTTCTTTTTTGGTTGGTCGTGGGAGTTTTACTCATTTCGTCGGTAAGAGTTATAACGTCAACGGGTTTGTTGCCGTCTAACACCGAACATATACCTTCAAATATGAGTTTATGAGATTCCACGTAAAAATCTTCCGTTTTTAATTTAGCACGAATTTCGTACTGCATATCACGGTCAATCAAAATTGAACAAAGCAAACTTTGTTCCGCTTCTAAATTGTACGGTAAGGAATTTATTTCTTTTGCCATAGTATTTTTTTCTCCGTTAGAGTTTCTTAAATTCTAAAAGTGCGTTTGCAAACGAATTCATACAAACGTTATAAGGTTCGTCGGTAGTTAAATCAACGCTTGCAATTTTTAAAAGAGAAACGGGGTCGGTAACGCTACCCGACGATAAAAATTCAAAGTATTTTTTTACTGCTTTTTCACCGTTATTTAATATATTTTCGGCTATGTTTACCGCAGAAATTATGCCCGTAGCGTATTTGTAAACGTAAAATGCGGTATAAAAATGCGGAATTCTTGCCCATTCGTAAGATATTTCTTTATTATGAACAACGGATTTTCCGTAATACTCTTTATTAAGTTTCAAGTAAATTTTATTAAGTTCGTCTTTCGTTATAGGCAAATCGTTTTCGGCTATACCATGAACTTTTTGCTCAAATTCCGCAAACATAGTTTGACGGAACAAAGTAGTTCTTAAAGTGTCTAAATAATAGGACAAATAATACTTTTTGTCTTGACTCGTTTTTGCAGTTTTTATCAAGTATTTTATAAGCAAAATTTCGTTTACGGTTGAAGCAACTTCGGCTACGAAAATCTTATAGTCTGCCGTTGTAACGGGTTGCGTTGCGTTTGATTTATACGAGTGCATTGCGTGACCGAGTTCGTGTGCAATAGTGAATACGCTGTGTGTGGTTTTCGTATGGTTAAGCAAAACGTATGGATGCTTTAAGTTATATACGCAAACACTGTACGCTCCACCACGCTTTCCTTCGTTTTCGTAAACGTCAATCCAACGCTCGTCAACCGCCTTTTGAAGAAGATTTAAGTAATCTTCGCCAAGCGGGGCTAAACCTTCTTTTACCAAATTAAACGCATCGTAAAAATCAAGTTTTAAGTCCGAACCCTTAACAAGCGGATAGTACAAGTCGTACATATAAAGGTTTCCGCCCTTCAAATTCTTTCTTTCGGCTATATAATCGTGAAGAACGCTCAAATTGTTATGAACGCAATCTATAAGTTTTTCGTAAACGACTTTATCTACTTCTTCGCTAAATAAAGCCCTGTCTAACGCAGAATCAAACTTTCTAACTCTTGCTAAAAATACGTCCTTTTCTACGTTACCGGTATATATCGCCGTTATCGTATTTAAAACTTTTTCGTACGCTTTATAGTACGATTTAAATGCTTTTTTTCTAACGTTTTCGTCTTCGTTTTGCAAAAGCAAAGAATAATTTGCTCCCGTAACTTTAACGTTTTTACCGTTTACTTTTATGGTTGGCAAGTCTAAATCAACGTTGTCTATCATAGAAAAGGCTTGATGATAACCACCTAAAACCTTACCGCTTAACGCAAGCATATTTTCACATTCAAGCGATAAAACGTGAGATTTTAATTTTTTGATTTGCATTATATCGTTTTTATAAGGTTGCAAATCTTTATCGTTTAAAAGACTGTCAATATACTCTTCACTATACGAACAAAGTTCGGTGTTTATAAACGCCGTTTCGGTACTGAATTTTACGCTTACACTGTCAATAATTCCGTCAAGCGCTACCGCTTTTGAGTTTGAACCGTCTTCGTCTTTTCTCATCATGGCGTAAACTGCCAAAACTTCAAATTTTGAAGAAACGTCATATAGTTTATCAAAACATTTTTTAAATTCTTGCTTATTTGAAAGTTTACCCTTAAAATTAGAAAATTTTATTTGTGGTTTGAGTTTATTTAGTTCTTTATAAAACTCGTCGTCACTACTGAAAATTTCCGATATATTCCACTTGAATTTTTCTTCTATTTCACTTCTTTTCATTTTAATTTTTAACCTCGTAAGCGTAAAGAACGTTGCCTACCGTTTGTATTTCAACTATTGCGTCCTTTTTTAAATCTTCAACCTTTCTTTCTGCGTCTATTAGGACACGCCTTTTGAAATAGTCTTGTTTTTTCTCGTCCCACTCCAAAACTTCAAAAGAATAAAAAGAAACGTTCTTTAAATCTTCCTTTATATTGTTAACCGATAAAACGGTTACGTTAGTAGTGGTTTTTCTTCCGTTTATACTATCGTATAAAAATACCGTATAATTTTTTACTCTACCGTAAGTAATAGTGAAAAATATAAAACTGAACAACGTAAAAAGTGAGATTATTACGCACATTACCGTTTTTAATAATTTTTCTTTCGGGCTACCGTAAGGCTCTCCCGAATAATAAATTATTATACCGATTACCGCAAGCAACGATATTCCAAGTAAAACGAAATAAAATGTTAACATATTTTTTCGTTTATTATTCATTTTTTCGTAATTTTCTACGCTATACAATTCTTTCATTTTTATTTTTTCCTATTAAACACACTGTAAATTTTAGTAACGGTTTTTTTATTCTTTATCCAAAACGGATGAACAACGCCTATTAAATTTTCCTTTTTTACAACGCCGAAACACCTACTGTCTACACTTACTTTTCTATTGTCGCCCAAAACGAAATATTCGTTTTCGCCTACTTCTACTCTAAACGTGGTTTCACTACCGTAACCGATTGTAGGAAAACCGTCCTTTATATACTCTTCTTTAAGTTTTTCTACTATTCCGTCTGCGTACTCAATATACACGTTGCCGTCTTCGTCGTTAAAAACCGTGTCGCCTTGCATACCTATTACTCTTTTTACAAGAACGGTTTCTTTTCCGCTTTCCAACCTTTTAAAAATAACAACGTCGTATCTTTTGGGTTTCGCTAAAATATCGGTAATTAAAACGTCGTCTTCAAAAAGCGTATTTTCCATTGAACTTTGTTGAACTATGCTTATTGAGATCCAAAAATTCGTAACGAATATTAAGAATATTATTATCAAAACCGCTATAACCGAAAAAACGATATCAAATATTTTACTGCGTTTATTTTCAATTTCCGCCGTTTTGTCCATTAAAAGTTCGCTCATTTAATCCTCCAAAATTTTAACGACACGTTTTTTAAAATCTTCGTAAGAAAGCATAACTACCCTTGAACATTTTTCACATTTAAGTTTAAAATCCGCACCTACTCTTACAACAGTCCAAATATCGTTTCCGCACGGGTGAGATTTTTTGGTTTTTACTTTCTTATTCATTAGTTCTTCAAAAAGTTTAAATTCCATTTTTATTCCTTTTAATAGTTTATAAAACTATTAAATTATTTATTCCCACATAGCCTTGGCTTGAAATTGAAAAAGCCGAAACGTTATCAAATTCCCTTATAAACATACCGTTCTCGTCTGTAAAATCGGATAAATTAAAGGTTATTTTTTGCCATTTTTCCATACCTTTTACGGTTATCGTATAATAATACTCTCTATCTTCGTCCGTATGTACCGAAAAAGTAATTTTTGACGAATTTTTTTCGTATACGTCAATTAAAAACGTGGTTTTTTCACTAAAATCACTACTTATATTCTTAATTGCGTAAGAAGTTATTTTATTTGCGGTAAATAGACCTTTTATTTTGTTAGGACCTTCTTCCACTCTTAAAAATCTTCCCGTACTGAAAACGTTTCCTATAATTTTCGTGTTTACTTTATCAACCGTGAAATCAAACGGGTATCTTGTTGAATTATATAAAATTCTCGGAAAAGATTTATTTATTTCATAATCAAGTTGTTTATAAGAGATTTTGCTTGAAACGGTAAAATTATTTTTGTATTTTACTATTGCAAACGCAAGTTCAAACTTTTCACAAGTTAAAATTTTGCGTTTAAATACCAAATTCCCTTTTTCGTTGATTTCTCCGTTTAAAACGTGCGTCCAAACTCTACTGTCGGGAGAAACGTCTCCACTGTTTGCAAATACGTATGCCGACGCTATTTCACTTGGATTTTCAACGATTAGTTCGTAAACGGCATCGTCGTTATCGTCAACGGAAATTTCTAATTGCGGTATTTTATAAAGTTTTACGGAATCGTTATTTACTATGAACTTTTCAAAGAAAAGTTTTATATCGTTTAAAGCGTGAACGTCTAATAAATTTTTAGAAGTCGTTACGTAGTTAAGCCAGTAATTATCTTGATTATTTAACCTAACAAGAGTATCAAGGGCTCTTTCGGCATCAAATTCTTCGTTATTAGTTGAAGATAAAAAGAGTACCGGCACTTCAACGAATTTAGCATAAGACTGTGCGTCTACGCCTGCGATAAAACTGTAACGCTCGTCGTCCATTTCAATATCGTCGCCCATACGCTTAAACTTGTCCTTATAAGCAAGCCAACCTGCACCGAACAAACAAGTAATAGCGTCAATCCTTTTGTCCGTTGCGGAAAGTTGCCAAAGAACGTCCGCCGAATACTTATTACCTATTACACCGAGTTTTAAATTTGGATATTTATTTTTCAAAAAAGATACTGCGTATCTTCCAACCGAAGTCCACTCGTACCAACAAGTTTCTTTTGCCGAATTAACTATTTTTGAAAACGTTTCGTCAAAATTCAAATAATTAGCGTAAGAAACGCTATCGGGATATTTGGTAAAGAATTGAGAATCGGAAGAACTGCCACGAAGGTCAACCGACAATACGGCATAATTAAGCGAAACAAAATAATCAACCAACTCAAAATCAACCGTATCCGAAACGTTTGGTAAAATTAAAATTGTACCTATCGGCTCTACGTTAGGCTCGCCGAACAAACCGAATATTCTTACCCGCTCGTTTTCAATTTTTCTTCCCGAAAAATAGGTATAGTAAAATCTAGCGTTCTTATTTTGAACGCTTTTTATAAACACTTCTTTAAGCGGTAAATTTTCGTTAAAATCTTCCCATAAGGTTATGGGCGTTAAAATCGTTTGATTAGTCATATAAGTGTGCCTTTAAAATATAATTATATATATTATACATAAATTTAGTTAAATATGTAAACGATTTTTCAAAACTTTTAAAATTTTACCGTTGGCGATTTTATTGAATTTTACTATAAAATATTGTATATTTTTTGATTTTATCGTATATTTTAAAAATTTTTCTATTGTAAAAATAATACTAAAACAGTTAAAATTTTTATTTTAATCAATAGTTAAAAAATAAAAATTAACCACTATATTTTGTGTTTTAGAATATTTAAAAAATAAACGCTTGAAAAAAAATTCTATTTAATATATACTATTATTCTAAATAATATAACAAAAGTTGGATGTAAAAATGTCGTTTTGTATTTATTCAAAAGATAATTTTAATACGGGTAAAACGTTAGTTGATAATCTATTTTTATCTAACTATATGCCCGACGCACCGCAAGATGCCGTTAAGGTTTATCTTTACGGTTTATACTTATGTCAAAATAACGAACCGCAAACTATTTTAGATATGGCAAATTCTTTATCTTTAACCGAAAACGAAGTTAAAGATTTATTCAAGTACTGGGAAGAATTCGGTTTACTTTCAATTACTTCTTACGAGCCGTTTACTGTTACGTATTTTGCAATAAACGATAATCAAATGAAGTATAAACGCTTTAAACCCGAAAAATACACCGATTTTACAAAGGCAATACAGTCAATTATTACCGAACGTATGATTTCGGTAAGCGAATTTAGTGAGTATTTTTCTATTATGGAAAATACTGCTATGAAACCGGAAGCACTTTTAATGATAGCAAAATACTGCTCTGACCTTAAAGGTAGCAATATTTCTTATAAATACATTATTGCCACAGCAAAAGATTTTACACAAAGGGGTTTAACTACACCCGATTTAGTTGAAAAAGAACTTTCAGGCTACACTACTAAATCAAAAGAAGTTGCCGAAATTTTAAGAGAATTAAAATCTTCTAAAAATCCCGAAATTGAAGATATTCAATTATATAAAAAATGGACCAACAACTACGAGTTTGAACACGATTTTATTATTAAAATAATAAAAATAGCAAAAACTAAAAACATTAAAAAACTTGACAGTGTTATTGAAGAACTTTTTGCAAACCGTATTTTTGACGAAGATAATTGCAGAGAATATATTGAAAATAAAGACAAACTCTTTAAATTGGCACTTGAAATTAGCAAAAAACTCGGTTTGTATATTGAAGTTTTAGATAACGTTGTAATAAATTACGTTTCACCATGGAAAAATAAAGGATTTGAAGACGATACGCTTTTGTTTATTGCAAATTATTGTTTTAAAAGCAATAAGCGTTCGCTTGAAAGTATGAACGAAACAGTATTAAAACTTTACAAACAAGGTTTAATTACACTAAACGATATTATAGAATATATGAATATTAGAAACGTTGACAATGCGTTTATTAAAAATATTCTTGAAATGGTTGGACTTAACCGCAAACCGAACGATTGGGACAGAGAAAATCTTAAAATTTGGCGTAGTTGGAACTTTACCGACGAAATTATTATGGAAGCGGTTAAAAAAGCATCGGGAATAAGAAACTATATACCCTACGTTTCCACCGTTTTATCTACTTGGAAAAATAAAGGTGCTTTCACTTTGGAAGAAATTAGCAAAATAAATACAACCACCACTAACAACAATAACACAAATAAAGGAAATCATTTTGCTAACGAAAGAACCTACACCGAAGAAGAATATAATTCAATGCTTGCGTCTATTGACGATATAAAGGTTTAATATGATAAATTCAAAAGAACTTAACGCACAAGTTGAAAGTTATTTTACAAAATTAAAAACGGAAAAACAAGCGTTTGAAGATTTTGTTTCAACTAAACTTTACGAAAACAAAGAATATGTTTTTATAGAAAACGAAATAGGAAAAACTAAATTTTTATTAGCAAAAGCAACCTATCTTTGCGATAAAAATTCGGAAAAAACTTTAAACGAAAAGTTAAAAGTTTTAGAAGAAAAAAAATCTATATTTTACGATAACTTCTTTAAAAATACAAATTTTTCTAAATACGAACCGAAGTGCAAAATTTGTAATGACGAAGGTTTTATAAATAACGTTCGTTGCAAATGCTATTACAAAAAACTAACGGAAATTTCACTTAATTATTTAGGCGTTTCTCAAAAAAAACACCCTAAATTTTCAAACGAAGTTCCACCCGTTTTAGAAAAAATTTACAATATTTTTAAAGATTACACTGAAAAATTTCCAAAAGTTGAAACTAAAAATTTTGTATTTTTAGGACAAACGGGAACAGGAAAAACTTACCTTTCGGAGTGTATTTTTTCGGAAATTGAAAATAAAGGATTAAATGCAATTTATACTACTTCAAACGAACTTAATCAAGCGTTTTTAAAAATGCACCTTGACGAAATTGATAAATTGACCGCTTTTAACGTTTTGGTTAATTCCGATTTTTTAGTAATTGACGACCTTGGAACTGAACCTGTTTATAAAAACGTTACGGTAGAATATCTTTTATCTTTAATATCTCAAAGAATTGAAAAAGGTATGCCGTTTATAATTACCACTAACCTAACAACGCAAGAAATTAGTGAAAGATACAACGAAAGATTACTTTCAAGGTTAAATTCTAACGGAACGAAGATAATTCCTTTTTACAGTAAAGATTTAAGATTAAACTAAACTAAAAATCCGCTACTCATTGTAGCGGATTTTATTTATTTTGTTAAAGATATAAGTTCTTTTAAAACTTCTTGCTCTTTTTCTTTATATTTTATATAGTTTGAAGTAGTTTCTTCCCAAACCGGACTAACCTTTGACGCAATAGGAAAATATTTTTTCCAAAATTCAATAATTTCGCTTACGGTTAAATAATCTCTACCGTAAACCTTTTCGCCGTCGGGAATTTTATATTCAACTTTAAAGTTCCAGTAAACTGCGTTATATTCAATAAAACTTATTGACCTTAAAATACGCTCTAATTCAAATCTTCTTGATTTTATATCGTTTACGTACTTTGTAAGTTGCAAATTGTTTTCAACTTGGCTTAAAGTTGGCAAGTTTTCGTTAAAGCCTTGAGCATTTAAGAAAATTTGTGCCATAAGTTGATGCCCGTAAGGCGTTGGATGAACTCTATCTATCTTTATAAGCGGATTAAACTTATTTGTAAAACCTTTTATAAGTTCTTCAAACGGAGTTATAAAATCAACGAAAAGTTTAACATTTTTACCGTTTAATCTTTCTTTTAACCTATTAAAACCTTTCAAAAGATACTCGTTTATTCCGAAAAGATTTTGTTCTTCCGCATTAGAATACTCATCGTAAGGAGTTGCAGAACATACAGTTACGGGCATATTTTTATCTAAAAAATAATTACCTAACTTTTCCATAGAGTTAACGTATCTTTCAATGTTATTTTCTCTACTTAAAAGAATTTCTTTACAAGGTTTTTCTATACCGAAGTCAAGCCTACCAACGTCGTTCATACCGAACATTAAAACCACTTCTTCGGGATTAT
>JAZRVG010000123.1:0-16393 GCA_045599025.1 Christensenellaceae bacterium
TAATAGTATCAAAAATAATATTTACGAAAAGCGGAGACAAACCCATAGAAGGTTCGTCTAAAAGCAACATTTTCGGTTTGGACATAAGCGCTCTACCAACGGCAAGCATTTGTTGTTCACCACCCGAAAGTGTTCCCGATATTTGTCTTTCTCTTTCTTTAAGTCTTGGGAAAATTTCGTAAACTTCGTTTAAAGTTGCGTTTATTTCCTTGGTATCTTTTCTTGAATAAGCACCTAAAATCAAATTGTCTTTAACGGATAATTCTTGGAAAACTCTTCTTCCTTCGGGAACTTGGGTTAAACCGAGCCCCGTAATTTTATGTGCCGGAGTTTTGGTAAGTTCAATTCCGTCAAAAACGATACTTCCTTGGTTTGCGTTCAAAAGTCCGCTTATAGCGTGCATTATGGTGGTTTTACCCGCTCCGTTTGCACCTATTAAAGCAACTATTTCGCCTTCGTTTATTTCAAAAGAAACGCCCTTTACCGCCTTTATAAGACCGTAACTTACTTGTAAATTTTCAACTTTTAAAAGTGCCATATTATTCGTCTCCTAAATATGCCCTTACAACTTCGGGGTTGTTGAGTACTTCTTGCGGAGCACCCGAACAAAGTTCTTGACCAAAGTTAAGTACGGTTATATTTTCGCAAATTCCCGCAACGAGTTTCATATCGTGTTCAATAAGTAAAACCGTAACGTTGAATTTTTCTCTTACGAACTTTATAGTGTTCATAAGTTCTTCCGTTTCTTGCGGATTCATACCGGCTGCCGGTTCGTCTAACAAGATAAGTTTCGGATTTGTTGCCAAAGCACGTGCAATTTCAAGTTTTCTTTGCTTTCCGTAAGGAAGGTTTGAAGCAAGTTGATTTCTTTCTTCCAAAAGGTCAAATACTTCCAAAATTTCTTTCGCTTTTGCACGCATTGTAATTTCCGTTCTGTAATATTTGGGGGTTCTAAATATTGAGTGAAGGAAATTGCATTTATATTCGGGACGGTTTGCAAGCCCTACCATAACGTTTTTAACTACCGATAAGTTGTTGAAAAGTCTTATATTTTGGAAAGTTCTCGCAATTCCTTTTTTATTTATTTCCATTTGACTTTTGCCCGTTAAATCTTCGCCGTCTAATTCAAACGTGCCAAAAGTAGGTTTATAAACTCCCGTTAAAAGGTTGAATATTGTGGTTTTTCCTGCACCGTTAGGTCCGATCAACCCGTAAATTTCACCCTTTTTTATTTTCATATTAACGTTTTGTGCCGCCTTTAAACCACCGAAAGATATGCCTAAATCGTGCGTTTCAAGTATATATTCACTCATTATTTTCTATCTCCTTTCGGTGCGTCCGGTTTGTCGGGAGTGTAAGTATTATCCGGTTTGAAATCCGTTGATAATATTGCGTCCATTTCAATTTTAGTAGGAATTTTAGACCATTCCGCATTGAATTCTTTTTCGTTTGCAGGGTCGTTTTTCTTTTTGAATATTTTAGTTTTAATAAATTCAAACAAGTTTCTTAAATTGTATTTTTCTCTAATAAATTTAAGTTTAGGTGCGTTGTTGTAAACGACTACGATTATCAATACGAGTGCGTAAACAAGGTTCTTGTATGCGGCAAGGTCGCCCGAAAGTGCAACGGCAAGTTTAGTGTTGATAAACGTTATTAAAGTTGCAGAAAGTATAGTTCCGGTAACGTTACCCATACCGCCTAAAACTACCATAACCAAAATGTCTATTGAATAGTTATAGTCAAATTTTGAACTTAAAAACGTTGCTTGAGAGTTTGCGAACAATACGCCTGCAACACCTGCTATAAACGCCGCTATTACGAACACGATAAGTTTATAGAAAGTTACGTTAACGCCCATTGCTTTTGCGGCAATTTCGTTATCACGTATAGCCATTATCGCTCTACCTTGTTTACTACGGATTATATTTTGAACGATAATCAAAACTAAAATTGCAACGATTAAATTGATAATCATTAAGTTATTGATATCAAATCTTCCGTAAGTGGTAAAGCCCATAGCACCGCCGAAAGTTTCGGCTTTACTGTTTTGGAAAATAGTTTTAACTATTTCGCCGAAAGCAAGGGTAACGATAGCAAGATAGTCGCCTTTAAGTCTTAATGCGGGAAGACCTACAACAAGGCCGAATATAGCCGCAATAAAACCGCCTACGAGCATTGCTAAAATAATAGAAAGCGTAGGATTATTTACAGTTAATTGAGCAATAATAACCTTTTGGAAATATGCACCCATATACGCACCTATTCCCATAAATGCTGCGTGACCTAACGAAAGTTCGCCCAAGAAACCTACTATTAAACTTAACGACAAAGCAAGAACGATACTGTACGAAGCGGTTGTAATCAAGTTAATATTAGACCTTTTTATCGCACCCGTTTTATTTAAAATAATGAATACGATAGCAACGAGAATAAAAGCAAATAAAGTGATATTCTTTTTAAGTTTAAAAGATTTTTTAATATCTAAAAAATACTGTTTTAAGCCGTTCATTATACTTTTTCCCTCCTTTTTTTACCGATAAGACCAGAGGGTTTTACAAGTAATATAATAATTAAGATACCGAACTCTATTGCAATCGTGTAACTTGAAAGTACGGGAATAGCATTACAAACAGTTTCAACTACGCCGAGTAAAATACCGCCGAGCATCGCACCCGGAATAGAACCGATACCACCTATAACGGCGGCAGTAAACGCTTTGATACCGGGCATAGCACCCATGGTTACCGAAACGCTTGGAGACTTTATTATATAGAACATACTTGCTACGGCGGCAAGAGCCGAACCTATGGCAAAGGTAATAGTTATAATTCTGTTAACCTTTATACCCATAAGTTGAGCGGCACCTTTATCTTCCGAAACCGCAAGCATGGCTTTACCTGTTTTAGTTTTACTAACGAACAACGTAAGCGACACCATTATGAGTGTTGCCACTGCAAGCGTTAATAAGGTTGCTCCACTTATTGTTAAATTACCTAATTTGACAGTACCGAAGTGGAATACGTTTATAAGTTTTGAAGCCGAGCCAAAAATTATTTGAGCAATACTTTGAAGCATATAACTTACACCAATTGCCGTAATTAAAACCGCAAGCGGAGATGCTCCACGAAGTGGTTTATATGCAAACTTTTCAATAGCAATACCGAATAATAAACATATTACTACCGATATTAAAACTGCTAACCAAGGGTTTCCCGTTACGCCTACGAAAACTACTATTGAGTAACCGCCTACCATTATGATATCGCCGTGTGCAAAGTTAAGCATTTTAGCAATACCGTAAACCATTGTGTAGCCGAGTGCTATAATAGCGTAAGTTCCGCCTAAACTCAAACCGTTAATTAGAGTTGATATAATCGTTTCTAACATTTTGTCACCAAGAAATACAAACGTACGCATCCGTACTAAATAGCACGGGTGCGTAGTTTATTTTTTATTTTTTAAAATTTGTTATAATTATTTTTTAAGAATTAGTCGGGTCTTCTGTTTTTAACTATTTCTTTAGTTGCTTCTTTAACAACGGTTCCGTCTACATTCCATTTAATGTTAGTTCCCGTTACGCCGGAGAAAGAGAAATCAGCACTTTGGAATACTTCTTGTAATATAGTGTTCATTTCTTGTGCAGTAGTTTTTGCGTTAACGGTTTTGCCGTTGTCAACTGCTTTCTTCATTGCTTCAAATAAAGCGTAAACACAGTCGTAAGCGGAAGCACCGAATTGGTTAAGAGTGCCTGCACCGTATTTTTGAGTGTATTTAGTAACGAATTCACCTGCTTTACCGGTAGTTGCGGTTGCAGTGAAGTGAGTTAAGTAAGAAATTTCTTGTCTTACAGAATTGATATCTTGATTGTTTTCAGTAAAGTAGCCTGCTATACCGTCAAATCCATCGCAACCGTAGAATAAATTTGCTTTGAAGTCTACAACGCCTTGTGCTTGAAGCATAAAGTTAGTTGCATCTTCATAATAAATAGGCATGAATATTACGTCACAATCTTTTAAAGTTCCTAATTGAGAAGCGAAACTGGTTGAATCGGTGAAAGATGCAGTTACTTTCGTAGCGGTACAAGCAGTATTAAAGTTATTGTAAATACCGGTTGAATAAACGTCGTCCGATTTATATAAGATACCTATTTTCTTATCGCCGTAATTTGTATTAACGAAAGTTGCAGCGGCAGTACCTTGTGAAGAATCGGTGAAGCACATTTGATATGCGTTAGCAGAATCTACGGGAACGGTGTCTGCAGTAGCAGAAGGAGTCATAAAGAATAAGTTATCTTGTTTAGCAAGAGATTTAAAAGCCATACAAGGTGAACTCGTTACACAACCGAGAGAAACTTGCATACCTGCTTCATCCAAAGCGTAGTAGTTTGCTTCAACCTTAGTTGCGTCGTGTTGGTCGTCTATCATATTTAACTTAAATTTAACACCGTTAAGACCGCCATTAGCGTTGATTTCGTCAACTGCCATTTGTGCACCGTTTTGAACGGCTATACCGTAAATAGAAGCACCGCCGGTTAAAGGACCGGAAGCACCTATTACGATTGCTTCGTCTTTCTTACCGCAACCTGCAAAACAAGCCACGCTCATTGTTAATGCCAAAGCGGCACCTACAAATTTGAAAAAGTTTCTTTTTTTCATAGTTTTTATCTCCTTTTGATAAAATTTAAAAATGCTAAAATATAAAAAAAACGAGACGTTTTAATTTAACATCTCGTTTTCGTTACCTATAATTTTTAAAAAAATTTAATAAATTATTTTGTACACAAAAACAAGATCCTACATAATAATGAGGACCACGAGTAGAATAATGACGTTGAATAATGAAAATTGCTTTCTCATAATAATCTACCTTCGTTTTTGCAAACTTAATTTTAATTACATTTTATATGGTATTTTTTTATTTGTCAACTAAATAAACGCCGTTTTTTAATTTTTTTTAAATTTTTTATTTTTTTAAAAATTGCGTTTCTATAATTGATTTTATAATTATTTACTTTGATTTAATAGCCATGCGTATATATCTTCATTCTCAAAAGTTCTCGTCCATGAGTCGTGAGCAACGCCTTCGTAAACGGTAAGTTTTGCATTTCCGCCGTTCTCGTTTATCGCATTTACCATAAATTCGGAAGACTTTACGTTTACAAGATTATCTATATCTCCGTGGAAAACCAAAACGGGTACTTTTATAGTTCCTGCGTTCCAGTACATTCCGCCACCGCAACAAATAACGCCTGCCGTAAACGTTCCCGCAAGAGACATTAAAAGTTGCCACGACATATATCCGCCCATACTTATTCCACTTATATATATTTTATTTTTATCTATATATTTATTATTTATAACCTTTAATATAAATTTTTTAACGGTTGAAAGTTCGTCGTACCAAACTTCACCCTCTTTACATAAAGGTGCTACCGCTATAAACGGAAATTCTTTTCCTTTCTTTATTTCTTTAAAAACACCGTGAACGTAAATTTTTTCTAAATCGTCGCCACGCTCTCCCGCTCCGTGAAAGAAGAAAAGTACGGGGTATTTTTCTTTTTTTGAAAAACCGTTAGGATATGCTATTTTATACTTTAAACCTTTAAATTCTAAATCTTTAATAATCATAAGTCGTTCTCGCTAATAACTTTAAAACCGTTTTCTTTTAATAATTTTGCCGTAACCCCGTCGCCGTCCGTCAAAACGCCTTTAAAAGTACCGTCGTAAATTTTTCCCGTTCCGCAAGAAGGACTTTTCGCTTTTAATATGCAAAGGTCAACGTTATTTTCCTTTGCCATTTTTAAAGCGAAGTTTGCGCCACGCATATATTCTTCGGTTACGTCCTTTCCTTTATTAGATATAAGTTTACCGTTTATAATTTCGGCAGGATCTCTCGGAATAGGCAAACCGCCTACAACTTCGGGACAAACGCCTATAACCGTATGACCTTTTATAAATTCTTTAACTTTTTGGCTTTCAACACCGTCGCCTTTATATCTACACGGAATACCGAGCAAGCAATTACTAACTAAAATCTTCATTTGAAACTCCTTTTTGAAAAGTATAACACAACGAAAAAATTTTTACAACTTTTTTATTAAAATGATTGACAAGTATTTTTCAATATGGTATCATTTTCATAGAAAAAATAAAATTGCTCTTTAAAACCGATACAGAGATATCGGCAAGGCCACATAAATTTTTACTATGTTTCATTTACCTTGCCAAAATTTCGGCAAGGTTTTTTTGAACAAAAGGAGAAATTTATGCAACTTGTTTACGGCGTTGACGCAAAACTTCCTTTTAAACAAAACGTAGTTTTCGCACTTCAACAAATCATTGCCATTATGGCAGCAACCTTACTCGTTCCTATGATAGTTTCCGGCACCGGTCTTGTATGTGACCCCGCCGCAGCACTTTTCGGAGCAGGTGCAGGTTCAATCGTTTATCTTTTATTTACAAGATTTAAAAGCCCTGTATTTTTAGGAAGTTCCTTCACTTTCCTTGGTGCTTTATGTGCAGCGGCTAATCAAAATTACGGATACTGGGGTTTAATAATCGGTGTTGCTTTTGCAGGACTTGTTTACGTTATCATAGCACTCGTTATTAAATTCGTTGGTTCTAAATGGATTAAAAAATTACTTCCTCACGTAATTATCGGACCTGTTCTTGCAATTATCGGTCTTTCACTTTCCGGTACTGCAACGGGCTGGATGATGGCAAACGGTGGAGATAACTACAACCTTTGGTTTATTCTTTGCGGTGTGGTTACTTTCGTAGCAATCGTTCTTGCATCGGTTAAAGGTTCTAAAAATATGAAACTTATTCCGTTCATTATAGGTGTTGGTGCAGGTTTGGCTTTCGCACTTATCTTAACGGCAATCGGTTATATCGCTAAATACGACGCAATGAAAATAGTAAACTTCGCACCAATGGTTGAAAACTTCCAAAAAGAATCTGCTTTCACTTGGTTCCTTGATTTACCTAAATTCACTATCGTTAAAGCAATAAACGGAAACGGCGGTGGCGCTATTGACGGTGCTGCAATCGGAAACTTAGCACTTATCTTCTGCCCTATCGCAGTAGTTGAACTTGCTCAACACATTTCCGACCACGAAAACCTTTCTTCTATCGTAAACGCAGACCTTTTGGAAAATCCGGGTCTTGACAATACACTTCTCGGCGACGGCGTAGGCTCAATCGTAGGTTCGTTATTCGGTGGTTGTGCAAACACTACTTACGGCGAATCAATCGGCTGTGTTGCTCTTACCGGAAACGCATCAACTTCTACGATTTTAGTTTCGGCTATCGGTTGTATGCTTATCGCTTGCGTTGCTCCTTTCGTAGCACTCATCAATATGGTTCCAAAATGCGTAATCGGTGGTGCTTGTATAGCAATGTACGGTTTCATCTCGGTATCAGGTCTTCAAATGCTTAAAGACGTTGACCTTTCGGATAACAGAAATCTTTACCCGGTTGCAGTTATCCTCGTATGCGGTGTTGGTGGCTTAACACTTGACTTCGGTTATAACGCTATGACCAACGCTCCAATGGTTCAACTTACTTCACTTGCAGTTGCTCTTATATTAGGTATCGTTGTTAACTATATTACTCACAGCGGTAAAGATAAAGAACAAAACACTAATCAAGACTAATTCCCAATACATAACCCCTTTAAAAAATTCAGTCGGCCTTAATTGGTTGGCTGAATTTTTTTGGAGCGAAAAACTATTGAAAAATAATAAATAATATGATATAATATAACAAAATTAAAAAGAAGGTACAATTATGAAAGATTATATGAAAAACGTTACCGTTTTAGACCACCCGCTTATTGCGCACAAAATTACTCACCTTTGTGATAAAACTACAAACACGAAAGAATTTAGAGAAATCGTTAGCGAAATCGCTATGCTTATGGGTTACGAAGCATATCGTGATTTAAAAACTACCGACGTTCAAGTTGAAGCACCTCTTTCAACCTTTATGTCGCCCGTAGTAAACGAAAAAATCGCTATCGTTCCAATTTTACGTGCAGGACTCGGTATGGTTGACGGTTTAACTTCACTTTTCCCGAACGCCAAAGTAGGACACATCGGTTTATACCGTGACGAAGAAACGTTAGAACCCCACGAATATTACTGCAAATTACCGCAAGATTGCATTGACGGACAAGTTATAGTTGTTGACCCTGCTCTTGCAACGGGCGGAAGTGCCGCAGCCGCTATCGGCTTTATTAAAGAACGTGGTTTTAAAAACATTAAACTTTTATCTTTAATTGCCGCTCCCGAAGGTTTGGAAAGAGTTGTTACCGCTCACCCGGACGTTAAAATCTTCGTTGCACACTTTGCAAACGCTCCACTTAACGAAAAAGGCTACATTTTAACCGCTTTCGGCGACGCCGGCGACAGAATTTTCGGAACGAAATAATTTAAAACACACTAACAAAAAACCTTTTGCTTAATTGCAAAAGGTTTTATTTTTTATTTGATTTTATTTATCGTAAATGGAAACGTTGGTTTCTCCGTCCACTTCCAAAATTTTAACTACTATTTTTTCCTTTAACGAAGAAGGTACGTTTTTACCGACGAAATCGGCTCTTATAGGAAGTTCTCTATGTCCCCTGTCTACTAAAACCGCCAAGCGAATACTTCTTGCTCTACCCGCCGATAAAACTGCGTCAATGCCCGCACGGGTAGTTCTACCCGTAAACAAAACGTCGTCAACCAAAATAACGTCTTTATCTTCAACTTGTTCTTTGTTTATAGTTTGCTTAACTTCAACTCCCCTTTCCCTATCGTCACGGTAGTGAGTTATATCAAGTTCGCAAACGGGAAGTAATACGTCCGCATTGTTCTTTACGTTTTTTTGTATAGTTTTTGCAAGTGGTACTCCCCTTGTTTTAATTCCTACCAAAACTACGTTATCTAAATTTTCGGAACGTTCAATTATTTCGTAAGACATACGTGCTAACGCACGGTTTACTGCCGTTTCATCAAAAAGTTGCGTTTTAAAATTCATACTTTTCACCATTTATTTTCTTTTAGTATATAATATCACAGCAAATTTTTATTGTCAAACGCATAACAATTCTGCGGTATATCTCGTTAATTTTTTATTGAATTCTTTACTTAACCAAATCTTTAACGACTTCGCTTGCTATGAGAATACCCATTGCCGACGGTACGAATATCATAGAAGACGGCGTTGCTTTTATGCGTTTTCCGTTTTCGTCAACCGTTTCTATATGGTTATTATACGGCTCTTCGGTGGAAAAGGCAACTTTTAAACTTTCTACGTTACGTTTTTTGAGTTCCCTTCGCATTACTTTCGCAAGCGGGTCAACTTCCGTTTTGTAAATATCGCTAATTTTTAGTTTGGTTATATCTAATTTATTCCCCGCTCCCATTGCGGAAATTACGGGAACGTTAGTCTTTTTCGCTTTTACTATAATTTCTATTTTTGCCGTAACGGTGTCAACACAATCAACGATATAATCGTATCTTGCAAAATCAAAAGCGTTGGAGTTTTCGGGCAAGAAAAATTCGTTTCTTACTTCAACTTTTGCATTTTTGTTTACCGATAAAATTCTACTTTTCATTATTTCGGTTTTGTACTTATCTATCGTATCGTAGTTAGCGACTATTTGTCTATTTATGTTTGACTCGGCTACCGTATCTTTATCAACAAGCAAAAATTCCCCTACTCCACACCTACAAAGTGCTTCCGCAACGTATCCGCCTACTCCGCCTATGCCGAATATACATACTTTTTTCGTATTAAGTTTTTCTATGGCGTGTTCGCCGAGTAAACCGTTTGCTCTTGAAAATTGCTCGTTCATTTTTCCTATTTATTATCTATTAATCTTATTTCTTCTCTTACAATATAATTAAGTTCGTCATACTTATTCATTATATCTTGTGCAAGCCTTATTTGACAGCGTGCCCTTACTAAATTGTGTCCGGGGTAATTTACTTTAAAATATTTATCGCCCGTAATATAGTCGTCTAAAAACCTTGACGCTAACTCTACCGTTATTGAAAAAGACGCAAGCACCAAAGATTTTATTTCGTTTTCCGTAAGCGAATTTTTAACTTCGCCTATATAACCTTTGCAAAACGCTCTAAACTTTGCCGTATCAAAATATACTCTTGACAAATCGGGTTCGTCTTCACAAGAAGTGTTTGCAACGAATCTTACCGCATCGCCGAAATCGTTTATATACATTCCCGGCATAACGGTATCAAGGTCAATAACCAAAATAGGCTTTTTAGTTACTTTATCAAACAAAACGTTATTGCATTTGGTATCGTTATGAGTAACTCTTATAGGAAATTCCCCGTTTTGATAACGAATAGATAATTCCGACGCTTTTTCCTTAACGCTCTTTAAATATTCTATTTCTTCTTTTACGTCGGCAACTCTACCGTATTCGTCCTTTTGAACGTTTGAAAACAAAGTGTCCAAACGCTTTTTAGTATTGTGGAAATCGGGAATAGTTTCTTCAAGCAACGCTCCGTCAAAATTAGAAAGTTGCATTTGAAAATGCCCAAACGCTTTGCCGGTTGATTCTATTATAGAATAGTCGTCGCACAAATCGTACGTTACGGAATCAACGAAGTTAATAACACGCCAAAAACTACCGTCAATAAAAGCAAAGTTTTCGCCGGTAGCGGTATGGTGAAAATGCAAAGTGCGTTCTTCGGGATAAAAACTTCTAATATGAGAAGTAACCTTATCTATATTATTCATCATTTTAGCAGGGTTTTTAAACACTTCCGAATTGACTTTTTGAAAAATATAAGACTTGGTTTGCTTTTCGCTATTTATATAAGTAACCTTATACGTAGCATTGATATTACCTTGTTTTATCGTGGCGTAAGAGTAAATTTTGTTTGGAATTCTAAAATATTCCCCAACTATTTTTAGAGTTTTAAACATATAATCTCCACTTATAAACTTTTATAGAGCATTGTTTCCGCACATGAAAATATGCTTAAACAATCTACAATAAATATAATAATATCAAATTATGCTATTATTGTCAATATCGTTAACGAAAATAAAAGAAAGTTTAGTGGGTAGACGCTATACTTTCTTTTGATTTTTATATTATATTAAAACGGCATATCTTTTTGAAATTTTAAATAACAATCTTCCGTTTTTGTGTCGTAACAACAAAAAATGACTTTTAAAGAATAATCTTCGTTTTCCGTTAGCCATTTATAAACTGTTTTATATGCAATTTCGGAGGCTAATTTATGCGGATACCCGTATATTCCCGTAGATATTGACGGAAACGCTATCGTGCGAATTCCTTTTTGCTTTGCAATATTCAAACTGTTTATATAACAATTGGCAAGATATATTTCGTCCTTTTTACTTCCCGTATAATGCGGTCCTACCGCATGAATAACGTACTTTGCTTTTAAATTATACCCTTTTGTTATTTTGGCGTTGCCTACGTCGCATCCGCCCAAAGTTCTACACTCTTTTTCCAATTCTTCGCCTGCAACTCTATGTATAGCACCGCAAACTCCACCGCCTGCATATAATCCGCTGTTTGCAGCGTTTACTATCGCATCGCAATCTAATTCTGTTATATCTTCTTTGATAATTTCTATACTGCTTTTTTCATTTTTTGTATCTTGTTCGGTAGTAAAATTTTCGTCAGGTGTCCAACCTTTCGTTTTTTGGTCTTCGGGGCTCATTGCCAAAAATTCGGGTGTAAGTTTATAGCCTAAAACTTTAACAAGCGAACCGAGTTCTTCAACGGTAAACTTATCGTCTTGAAACATTAAATACAGTACACCGAGTATCGTATCTTCCGTTTCGCCTTTTGCTTTTAATTCGTCAAACGCTTTTCTTGCTTCTTCTTCCGTCATAACACTCACTCCTTATTATTTTTCTCCGTAAGGAAAATCAAAAGAAATACCGTATACTTCTTCCCCTAATTCGTTTAATTCGTATAAATTTTTTGCTTTACGTAATTGTCCGTTCAAGTACTTAATGAAAAATAAATCAAGTTTTGATATAGGCGAAAAACATACTCCGCAAACCGACATAAATTCAAGGGTTTCCGTTTTGTTCATTTTAAGTACGAACGCTAATCTGTATATATCTATTTTGTTAATGGTAATCTGTCTACGCAAATTGTATTTTTTTGATTTGCATAACCCTGCTAACGAAAGTACCTTTTCGTTAATATCTTTAATTCGTATATATTCGTCAACATAATCGTACGGAACTCTAACGTTATTAATATCAACGTCAAAAAATTCCTCTTTATCAATTTCGCCCATAGTTTTTAAGCAATTGTAAATATCACGCTCTTCGTAAGAAACGGTTGGAACGCTTGCAACAGGGGCAGGACATTTACACACGTCGTCAAACTCGTCAAATTTTAGTCTTACGCTATAACGTATCGGCAATTCATAGTCTTTGTTTCTTACGTTACGGAATTCGTGTATCAACGGTTTTTTCTTTAAATAGGCAATAATCGTTATTTCCATTTCCGCTTTGCTACCGTCAAGTTGTTCTTCGTATTCGGCACACGCTGCGTTAGCCGCCTCGTACGAATCACTTTCGGAATAACCGTTTGCTCCCGTACCTATAAACGGCAAACCTAATTTTTTAAATCCGTGTTTAACGGCAGTTTCTATTGCGGAATAGTAAACGCTTTTTAATAAACAGTTGTTTGGGTCGTACTTTTTAAAAGGCGTTACCACGTGAATTATCTTTTTGCAATTAAGTTCACCGGCATCCGTTACGAAAATTTCGCCCACGTTCATATTTACTTTTGAATCAATAAATTCTTTAAGATTTTTATCGTTTGCCTTTTCAATTATATCTCTGCAAAGCCTTCCGTAAACATAGCCGTTTACTCCTAAACTGTTTAAAATTGCGTCACCTTCGTAGGTTGTTGCATCTGCAAATTTTGTTCCGTATGACATTTGTTTCTCCTTTTTAATTTATTATATCAAACCGTTTTGCATATTTCAATATCAAACGGTTAATCATCGGTAAAAAATATTTTTGAATATAAATTGCTTGCCGTTTTTTCTTTGCTTTTTATATATTTTATTGCACTCTCTTCGTTGTCAAAGTACATAAAATCGCATAATTTTTCTTTACTTAATTCACGACAATCGTTGTATCTTAACAAAAATTTACCAAAAGTTGAAGGAGTTATATGCTTGTCGGTTGCTTTTAGTTCGTCGTACAAAGTCATAAGCCTGTTCTTTAAAAGTACGTTTTCGTAAAAAAACGGTCTACTTAAATAATAAGTTATATGCATTTCGCAATACCAAGCAACTGCGTCAATTTCTTCCGCCATAAGCATTAGTGCTAAATCTTTGTTTTCTTCTAAAAGATTTCTTGCCACGTCGTAATTCGGCTTATAATTCATACCTAATATATATCTTTTTCTCAATTCTTCACGAATAAAATATCTAACTAACGGGGCTACGCTGTTTGCGTGATACCATTTGAGTTTTGGCTCTCCGTTTACCGTTTCTTCTTGAAGTAAAAATTTAGTATTTGAATTTATTTCGGTAATTTCCACGTCGTCTATAATTTTATACTCCAAGTATTCCGACAAAATATCAAGCGGTTTACAGTTAGAAGAATTATATAAAACTTTATAGGTGTTTGACAAAATTTTCTCGTCTATTTCTTTATAATACGCCTCGGCAATAGAACAACTTATAGCCGAAACGGTATCGGTATCTCCGCCTATTGAAACGGAAGTTCTCAAACAGTCTTCAAAATCTTTTGAGATTAAAAAACAGTAAATTGCTTGCGGAACGGAATCTTCACATTTTGCGGAAAAAGTGTAGTTTTTTACCAAATCTTGATAGTTAAAATCAATAAAGTAGTATTTTGAAACGTACTCTTTTATAAATTCTTTTGACTTGCCTATTCGTGCGTAGTAAATGCACATAGCGGTTACTTCCGCCCCTTTTAAGCCTTCTAAATGGTTATGCGTTACTTCGGTTACAAGTTTAGCAAGTTCTTTAACTTCGCTTTCACTTCTTCCGTAAAAACCGCACGCCGAAATACGCATAGCGGAGCCGTTTCCATAACTCATATACGGCTCTTCGCTATCGGAATTTAGCCATCTTCTAAACCTTCCGCCGTAGCCTGCGTGTGGGTACGCCCTACCCCATTTTTTTAAAGTGTTTACTATATCCGTTTTATAATAATACAAATGTTTTTGAATAATTTCCGCCACCGCCAAAGTCATAACGGTATCATCGGTAAACCTGCTTTCTTCCGTAAACAATTCAAAGTCTTTGCTTTTTTGATTATTAAATTCAAATCTTGAACCTACAACGTCGCCGATAATTGCACCTAACATAAAAATATTTCCTTTATATAAATTGCAAGAACGGAAACGGGGTAGAAGACAAAGATTGGAGATATCAAACTTATGATTAAATATGGAATTAAGCCGTTTTCCGCTCTTGCAACAATATTATATTACATAAAAAATCGCATTCGGTCGCACCGCATGCGACCGATTTAATTTTTTTGAAAATTTTTGTGTATTCAATTTTATTATTAAAAATAAGCATTAACTTGAATTTTTGAATAATGTATGATATTATTAATATATCAAAATAACACAAATGACAAATTGGAGTATTTTTATGCTTAACAGTTTAGGTTCTATAATAAGTGGATTTATTGATGCTTGGCAGGTATATAATAATCAATACAATAAAAACCATGAAATAGTTCCGGCAATTTTTGCTTGATTAATTTGGGAGAATATGCTATGAAAAGGAAAGTATTTTTTCAGCAATCCGGACTATATTGGTTTTTTGAATCAATTATTATTTTAGCTTTTTCTTGGTTTGTTTTTGGCTTCATTTATTGTTCCATATATGCTTTTACAGAAAACGAAAAAACAATTATTAATTATGTCGCTATTCTTTGTAGTATAGTAGAATCTTTAATATTTGGATTTGAATTATTAAGAACAGTACGACAAGTAATTATTCTGAGAGATAAAGAAATATACGTTCCCGAAGAGTGGGCTATGTCAGGTGAAAAATTTCAACATGAGGTATGCTGCCCTTACAATGAAATAGATCATATGTATTTTCGCGAAACGACATATGACTCAAATAACAAGCCTGTTCCAAGATACTGGATAACTCTTCCAAAACTTTATTTAGTATTGTGTTGTAAAAACGGAAAAGAAAAATCAATAAATATTTTGTTTTTCACCAAAAAAGTCAGGATAAGAATAATCGATGAAATAATTAACAGAGCAAAGCAATGCGGAAATAATTTTACCGATCAAACGGGAGAAGAAATATATAAATCGTATTTGACCGCGAAAAAAAAGATATAATGATTGATTTATTTATTTTAGCCGATATTTATATTTCTTTTGTGTTTTTGCTAATTTATTGAACTTTAATTGCTTTTTCGGAACGGGTAGATTGTTCTGCTTACAGAACTGTTCTACCCGTTTTTGTATTTTATTCTGAAAATACGGGAATATCCGTTTGTCCCGCAATTCTTCTACCGAAATATGACAGCGGTTAGCAGTCTGCCGAACTTTCTTTATAAACGCGTCGTTAGCGGGTTTTTCATATAATCCTACCCGTTTTAAGTTGTCGGCACATTTTAATTCAAGGAAAATAAAAAGCAGTTTGAAAAGACAGCCGAATTTTGTAGTATATTTATCGTAAAGTTTTCTGCTATACGGTTCTAATAAATTCGCAAAATGGTCAATCGGCTTATTTACTACTTTCTCTAAACGATAGATAAAAGTAAAGCAGTATTTGAATAATTGATACGTTCCGAACAGACAGTAAAGATAGCGGAATATCATATTTTGCGGCAAGTTGGTAAGGAATAAAAAAGTTTTTACGTCGGCAAAACATTACTTCCTGAACAAATACAAAAACTATATTTACTTGTTGAAGAACTTGAAACCTTAAAAGATGTCAAACAGATAATAGAAAATTATAAAATAGATTATAAAAAATACTTAACAGATGTTCCTAAATACATAGTGGAAGAAGATGAAATTGATCACATTATACCCGTATCAAAAGGTGGCCGTACCGAAGAAAGCAATCTACAAACATTATGTTGGAAATGTAATAGGTCAAAAGGTAATAAACTTTTACTTTAATTATTGTTGCCTATATCAAATACAATGAAAATAGAGTTGGCCTACATTTGCTCGCTCCCTATTCGAGTTTTATTTTATATCGTAACATAAAAAATTTGCGGTGGGGTATTCACTCCACCGCAAGTTTTTTGGTGCGGATAATAAGACTCGAACTTACACGGTTGCCCATTGGATTCTAAGTCCAACGCGTCTGCCATTCCGCCATATCCGCATTTTTTAAGCAACGACTACGTTGCTTAAT